>JBAUYI010000268.1:0-5206 GCA_049584715.1 Xanthobacteraceae bacterium | reverse complement strand
CAGCACGCTCAGCTCGACGATCTGCCGCTCGTTGAAATGCGGCCGCAACGCCTCGAACACATCATCGGGCACGGCGATGTCGCGGGTCATGGCGTCGGTATAGGCCAGCGCCGCGCACTCGCGCGCGCTGAATGTTGTCGCGTTGCGCCAGTCGGCGAGCGCATCGCATTCGGCGTCGCTCAAGCCTTCGGGCGCCGAGAGCTGCGGCACGTGCTGCTTGAACACATAAGCGGTGCGGTTGAGATGGGCGATGCGGACGATGACGATCTCGCGCAGCCGTCCCTCGAGATCAACCTTGAACCGCGCCGCGCTGACGAACTCGAGCCAGATGGCGGCGAGCGCCGGCGAATGCAGCAGGAGCTTATAGACATTGATCAGTGCACCGCGCCGGCCGGCGCGGACTTTTGCGATCAGCTCGGCGAGCTCGGGGTGATCGTTTTCTTCGATGTAGGAGATGCGGGCCATGATGCTTTCGGTGCTGGGATACGGGCGCGGGATAGCGAATATACCCGATGGCGACGATTCCTTGGAACGACCTCCGCCGCCGAAACGTTGGGCTGAACTGACAAGTGCCTCTCAAGGGTTGTGTAAAAAGACATCAGGGGCAACGAATGGTACCGGGATCCCGTGCCAAAACACCTGCCGTTCTTATCGTCGAAGACGAACCGCTGGTCCGGCTATGCGCCGTCGAAACGGTTGAAGGTGCGGGCTTCGAGGTGATCGAAGCCGCCAACGCCGATGAAGCCATACGCATCCTGGAGAGCCGTAGCGACATCCACGTGGTCTTTACCGACCTGCACATGCCTGGTTCGATGGATGGCCTCAAGCTCGCGCACGCGGTCCGCAACCGGTGGCCGCCGATCAAGATCATCGTGACTTCGGGGCGTGAAAGGATCGCGGAGCAGGATCTTCCGGCAGGCGGCCGATTCCTTGCGAAACCGTACGACCCAAGCGAGATCAAGGACGCATTGCGGGCCTGGGCGCTCTGACGCATCAAACCTTTGCTCGTAAGGCTGGGCGTGCTTTTGCCGCAGTTCCACCATTACCTTTACGCCCGTACCTTCAAATCTGCGCCTGCGGTGAATAGATGCGCGAAACCTACGTGAATGCCCACGCTGGCTGGGTCAGCCGGCCCGATCGCTCTTACTCTTGGAAGTAGGACAATGGCTGGCATCGTCTCTTTTCATCCCAAAACCTCCGAGTTCGTGGCCGAACCGTCCCCGGATGGGCAGCCCGCCGAAGATTTGACGGCCGAAACGCTGCGCCAGCGGGTCCGGCAGCAGGAGATTTTGGCGGAACTCGGCGTGAAGGCTCTCCAAGGCACACCTTTTCCGGAATTGCTCGATTTGACCGCCCGGCTGACTGCCGAAGGGCTGAATGCGGAATTCGCCAAGGTTTTGGAATTCATGCCCGCGGAAGGCCGTTTCCTGGTGCGCGCCGGCGTCGGCTGGGATTCTGGCGTTGTTGGAACCGCGACCGTCGGCGCCGACGTGGCGTCGCCCGCCGGCTATGCCTTGCGCACCGGCAAAGCGGTGATCTCCAATCATCTCGAAAACGAAGAACGCTTCCGGACGCCGGAGCTGCTCCTGGAACATGGCATCCGCCGCGCCATGAATGTGATCCTTCAGGGCGACGGCGAGCCTTTTGGCGTCCTCGAAGTCGACAGCCGCTCCGAAGGCGAGTTCTCCTCGAACGACATATCCTTCTTGCAAGGCGCGGCGAACATTCTGGGCATGGCCATTTACCGGCAACGCGCGGAGCGGTCGCTCACCGCCGCCCTCGAGCGTCATCAGCTGTTGGCCAAAGAGGTCAATCACCGGATCAACAATAGCCTGCAAATCGTGGCCAGCATGCTGCACCTTCAGACCACGGCGACGCAAAACCCGGAAGTTCAGCACGCGCTGCGCGATGCATCGAGCCGCATCGCCGCGGTCGCGCGCGCCCATCAGCGCCTCTACAGCAGCGAGAAAATCGACACCGTCGATCTCGGCGCCTATCTGGGCGACATCTGCAACGATCTCGGCAAGGCGATGCCGCGCTGCCGGATCGACTTCTCCGCCGCACCGGACATCAGTTGCGCCACCGATACCGCAATTCCGGTCGCGCTCCTGGTCAACGAGCTGATCACGAACAGCGCCAAATACGCTTATCCCGACGGCGCCTGCGAGGTGTGGGTCGAGGTTTTGCGATCCGACGACGGCATCGCCATCTCGGTCCGCGATCAAGGCATTGGGCTGCCGGCGGATTTCGACATTAAATCAGGCAAGCGATTAGGAATGCGCCTGGTGACAGCACTGTCGTCCCAGGTGAAAGCGGATTTGCAGATCCGCCGGCACACGCCGGGGACCGAGTTCTTGCTGCATATTCCCGACGCGCGCCCTGCCGGATGACATCAGGCCGGCTTGCGTCGCCGGCCGTCGGAACAAAGACGTCGATGCAGCCGTTGTCCTGGAGACCTAAGCTTGCGTGCCGGGCGTCTTTTCAGGAAAAACAGATGTCGAACCCGATGCAGATGTGGAATGACTGGTGCGCGCTATCAGTCCAGGCGGCAAGGCTCGGCTGGGAGGCGCAAGGCGTCATGGCGCTCCGCGTCATGCGCATGGCGACGCAACCCGCGCGCAGCCAAACCGAAGCGCGCCGCATGGTGACCGAGAAAGTGGCGGCACTCGGCGAGGCGCAAGCCATCGCGGCGGCCGGCGTTATCAAAGTCGGCAAGAGCCATCGTGTCGCGAAGAAAGTCTTGGGCGTTTACAAGAAGCGCGTGCGGGCCAACCGACGCCGGCTGACGAGAGCGTAGCGATCGCAGCCCGGATGGAGCGAAGCGAAATCCGGGGCGACATCGACGCCTCGTGGCAATCCCGGATTACGCTTCGCTCCATCCGGGGCTACGCATTTGAAAGATCGTGCAAAAAACGCATCCTTGCGAATCTTTGCTGGCTTGATCGATTTTCAGTTGCGGCCGCACCCTGCGTCGAGGCTGTTTTGCTCCGACGTTTCACGGCAACAAAGCCGGCGCTTCAACGGCTTACGATGTCTCACATCGCTCACTTCGGCGACCGCATTTGACAACCGTCGCCGTATCAGATTGAAGGCAAAAATCCCGCTCACCAAGGGACGCCTACCGGAGGCATGCCGTGAGGTGGAGTGGGTGCGGTTCCCGCGGGCGGATTTGCAGTCCGCTCCCGGGCGGCTTGGGTATCAGCCTCCCGGCATTATGACCGGGGTGGGAGGTGCTTCCCTGGACTGGGACAGGCGAAGACGGGTAACGCCCGTTCAGACCACGTCCCAGGAAGCCTGGCCTGAAGCCGAGCCTTTGGGATGGAATAATTCCCTCAGGCGAGAGCCGTGGTGGAACGCCGACAGGCGTGCGCGCTCCGCTGAGCGCGCGCCGCGTGCAAGCGCGGCGGTTGGATCTGCGTTTGTCGGCGTTCTGCCTCCCCTTCTTTTTTGAGGGAAGAGATTACGAATTGCGAGAACGGAATAGGGAAGAACGAATAGAACGAAGCGAATAGAGAAAACCTCAGATCATTTTGCCAATCGATTTCGCAGACTGCGATGCGATGCATCGCGAGAGCGCCGCCACTTTCCGCCCCCGCGATAGCGGGGGAGGGGGACCACTGGAGCTCGCGCAGCGAGCGAACCGTGGTGGAGGGGGCGCCGGACGTGGAGCTTCGTTTTCGTTGCTGACGACTCTCTTCGCAAGAAGATTCAAGCGAGCGAAAATGTTTGGACACCACGAAGACTCTTGCGCGGCGTTGAGTCCTGCGCCCCCTCCACCGCGCTTCGCGCGGTCCCCCTCCCCCGCTTCGCGGGGGCGGATAAGATCAGCCTTCGCCGATCTCTTTGAGGATTTCTTTGGTGTGCTCGCCGAGCCGCGGCGCCGGGCGGTCCGAGGCCATCGGCGTGCCGTCGAGCACGATGGGCGTGCGGATGCCGGGGCTGGTGCCGCCTTTGGCGGCGGGGTTTTTCAGTTCGAGCCGCATGCCGCGATGGATGACCTGCGGATCGGTGAACACCTGTTGCAGATTGTTGATCGGGCCGGCGGGAATGCCGGCGGCTTCGAGCTTGTCCAAGATTTCTTCGCGCTTCATCCGCATGGTGAGCGCGCAAAGCTTGCCGACCAGTTCGGCGCGATGGGCGAGCCGGCCTTTGTTGTCCTTGTAGGCTTCCACCTCGGCAAGCTTCGAGTCGCCCAAAATCCCGCACAGCTTGACGAATTGCGCGTCGTTGCCGGTGGCGATGATGACGGCGCCGTCGGCGACGGGAAATTCCTGATACGGCACCAGATTGGGATGGGCGTTGCCGATGCGCTTGGGGATTTCGCCGGAGACCAGATAATTGAGCGCCTGGAACGCCAGCGTGCCGACCGTGGAATCGACCAGCGCGCAATCGACGTAGCCGCCCTTGCCGGTTTTTTCCCGCCGCGCCAGCGCCGCCAAAATACCGACCGCCGAATAGACGCCGGAGAAAACGTCGGCAGTCGGCACGCCGACCCGCATCGGCGGGCCGTCGGGCTCGCCGGTCATGCCCATGATGCCGCCGATGCCCTGCGCCATCAGATCGTAGCCGGCGCGCGCCGCCGACGGCCCGTCCTGGCCGAAGCCGGTCACCGAGCAATAGATCAGGCGCGGATTGTCCACCTTAAGGCTTGCGTAATCGAGGCCGAATTTCTTCAGGCCGCCGACCTTGAAATTCTCGATCAGCACATCGGAGCGCGCCACCAGTTTCTTGACGATGCGCTGGCCCTCGGGCGTGGTGAAATCGGCCTCGACCGAGCGCTTGCCGCGATTGGTGCAGTGGAAATAGGCGGCGCTGAGATGGCCGCCGTCGGCCGCCTCGACGAAGGGCGGCCCCCAGGCGCGGGTATCGTCGCCCGAGCCGGCGCGCTCGACCTTGATGACGTCGGCGCCGAGATCGGCGAGCAATTGGCCGGCCCAAGGACCCGCCAGAATCCGGGCAAGCTCCAGCACGCGCAAACCAGCCAACGGACCCGGCATGAAACGCTCCCGACCTCGCGCGGCCATGCGCCGCACGGCGTTTTAAGTGGCGCAGTGGCGCGAATTTGTCCAGGTCGCGACAGACGGGATTTACGCCGATCGAGGGGGCGGCCTTGATCGCTTGGCTGCCAATTGTTCGCGTTGATGGACTTGTCAAGGACGGCGCGAAGCGCCGCCGCCTTCGGCGGTCTGCGATCCTTGACAAGCTC
>JBAUYI010000267.1:0-6615 GCA_049584715.1 Xanthobacteraceae bacterium | reverse complement strand
GACGCGCACGGCGCGCTCCCTCTCCCCGGAGGGGAGAGGGTCGGGGTGAGGGGGTTCGGACGATGAAGGCAAGCCCCAAAACCGCGAAGCGCCTGCGCCGCAATCAAACGGATGCGGAACGAATGCTGTGGTTTCGTCTGCGTGATCCCCGGCTCGGCGGCTGGAAATTTCGACGACAATTCCCAATCGATCGCTTTGTTGTCGATTTCTTTTGCGCCGACGCGCACCTCATTATCGAGCTGGATGGCGGTCAGCACGACGTTCGAGCGGAGGCTGACGCGCAGCGAACGAAGATTTTGGAAGCGATGGGATATCTGGTTCGTCGTTACTGGAACAACGAAGTGACACGAAACATTGATGGAGTTCTCGAAGAGATCAACGCTGCGCTAGAACAACATAGTCCCGAGCCCCCTCACCCCCACCCTCTCCCCTCTGGGGAGAGGGAGCTGTCTTAGCGAGCTGCAATGTCCGAACTTCGCTCGCCAACGGAGATGACGCTGCGCCGGCTTGCCGCCGAGCGCATTCTGGTGCTCGACGGCGCCATGGGCACCATGATCCAGGCGCTCAGCCTCGACGAGGAAGGCTTTCGCGGCGCGCGCTTCGATGCCTGGAACCGCGAGGTGCGCGGCAACAACGACCTGCTCAATCTCAGCCGGCCCGATGCGGTGCGCGCCATCCACCTCGCCTATTTCCGCGCCGGCGCCGACATCGCCTCGACCAACACCTTCTCCTCGACGCGCATCGCGCAAGCCGATTACGCCATGGCGGAGATCGCCTATGAATTGAACCTCGAAGGCGCCCGCCTCGCCCGCGATGCCGCACGCGCTGCGCAAGACGAGGACGGCAAGCAACGCTTCGTCACCGGCGCCATCGGTCCGACCAACCGCACCGCTTCGATCTCGCCCGACGTTCTGAATCCAAGCTTTCGCTCGGTCACGTTCGACGAATTGCGCGTCGCTTACACCGAACAGGTGCGCGGACTGCTCGACGGCGGCGTCGATGCGTTGTTGATCGAGACCATTTTCGACACGCTCAACGCCAAGGCCGCCATCTTCGCCATATCCGAAGAATTTTTCGCGCGCGGCGTCGATCTGCCGGTCATGATCTCAGGCACCATCACCGACCGCTCCGGCCGGCTGTTGTCGGGCCAGACGCCGGAAGCGTTCTGGAACGCGATCGCGCATGCAGCGCCGCTGTCGGTCGGTTTCAATTGCGCGCTCGGCGCCAAGCAGATGCGCGCGCATCTTGCCGAGCTTGGCCGCGTCGCCGACACGCTGATCTGCGCCTATCCCAATGCCGGCCTGCCCAACGAATTCGGCCATTACGACGAAGGCCCCGACGCCATGGCGGCGCTGATCGGCGAATTCGCCGACGCGGGCCTCATCAATATCGTCGGCGGCTGTTGCGGCACCACGCCGGACCACATCCGCACCATCGCCCGCGCCGTCGCCGGCAAGGCGCCGCGCGCCATACCTGAAATCGCGCCGCGGCTGCGGCTCTCGGGCCTCGAAGCCTTCACGCTGACCGCGGAGATTCCGTTCGTCAATGTCGGCGAACGCACCAACGTCACCGGCTCGGCGCGGTTTCGCAAGCTGATCACCAGCGGCGATTACACGGCAGCGCTGGCCGTGGCGCGCGACCAGGTCGAGAACGGCGCGCAAATCATCGACGTCAACATGGACGAAGGGCTGCTTGATTCCGAGAAAGCCATGGTCACCTTCCTCAACCTGGTCGCGGCCGAGCCCGACATCGCCCGCGTGCCGGTGATGGTCGATTCCTCGAAATTCTCGGTGATCGAGGCCGGTTTAAAATGCGTGCAGGGCAAGGCGGTCGTCAATTCGATTTCGATGAAGGAAGGCGAGGACGCCTTCATCGCGCATGCCCGCCTGGTGCGCCGTCATGGCGCAGCCGTCGTGGTCATGGCGTTCGATGAAGCCGGCCAAGCCGATACGCTTGAGCGCAAGACGAATATCTGCGCGCGCGCGTACGACATTCTGGTGAATCGCGTCGGCTTTCCGCCGCAGGACATTATCTTCGATCCCAACATCTTTGCCGTTGCCACCGGCATGGAGGAGCATAACGGCTACGGCGTCGCCTATATCGAGGCCGCGCGCTGGATCCGGCAGAACCTGCCGCACGCCCATGTCTCGGGCGGCGTCTCGAATTTTTCGTTCTCGTTCCGCGGCAACGAAGCGGTGCGCGAGGCGATGCATTCGGTGTTCCTCTATCACGCCATCGCGGCCGGCATGGATATGGGCATCGTCAATGCCGGCCAGATGGCGGTCTATGACGATCTCGATCCCGAATTGCGCGAGGCTTGCGAGGACGTGGTGCTCAACCGCCGCGCCGACGCCGCCGAACGCTTATTGACGCTGGCCGAACGCCACCGCGGTCACGGCAAGGAAAAGAAGGAAGCCGACCTCGCCTGGCGCGAATGGCCGGTAGGCAAACGCCTGTCGCACGCACTGGTGCACGGCATCACCGACTTCATCGAGACTGATACCGAGGAAGCACGGCGCGGCGCGCCGCGGCCGCTCGCCGTGATCGAAGGCCCGCTGATGGACGGCATGAACGTGGTCGGCGATCTGTTCGGCACCGGCCGCATGTTCCTGCCGCAGGTGGTCAAATCGGCGCGCGTCATGAAGCAGGCCGTCGCCTATCTGATGCCGTACATGGAAGCCGACAAGGATGGCCGCGAGCATAAATCGTCGAACGGCAAGATCGTGCTCGCCACCGTCAAGGGCGATGTCCACGACTTCGGCAAGAACATCGTCGGCGTCGTGCTTCAGTGCAACAATTACGACGTGGTCGATCTCGGCGTGATGACGCCGGCGGACAAGATTCTGGATGCCGCGATTGCCGAGCAGGCCGACATCATCGGGCTGTCCGGCCTGATCACGCCGTCTCTCGACGAAATGTGCCATGTTGCCGCGGAGATGGAGCGCAAAGGTTTCGACGTGCCGCTATTGATCGGCGGCGCCACCACCAGCCGCGTGCACACCGCGGTCAAAATCCATCCCAACTACCGGCGCGGCCAGACCATCTATGTCAATGATGCGAGCCGCGCCGTCGGCGTGGTCGCCGCGCTGTTGTCGCGCGATGCCAAGGAACGATATATCAACGACGTGCGCGCCGAGTATGCCCGCATTGCCGCCGCTCACGCCCGCGGCGAGGAGAACAAGCAACGGCTGCCGCTCAATGATGCGCGCAACAACGCGCTGAAGCTCAACTGGTCCGGCAATTACCGGCCGCCGGTGCCCAAACTTGTCGGCACGCAAAAGCTCGCCGATCTGCCGATTGCCGAGCTCGTCGACCTCATCGACTGGTCGCCGTTCTTCGCCACCTGGGAGCTCAACGGCAAATATCCCGCCATCCTCGACGACAAGGTGGTCGGCGAAGCGGCACGCAGCCTGTTTGCCGATGCGCAAGCCATGCTGCGCCAGATCGTCGCCGAGCGCTGGTTCCGCGCCAATGCGGTGATCGGGCTATGGCCGGCGAACAGCGAGGGCGACGACATTCTTGTTTTCGATGATGAAGCGCGCAGCAAACCGATCGCGACGCTGCACACTCTCCGACAACAGCTCGCGCGCCGCGAAGGCCGCGCCAATGTGGCGCTCGCCGATTTCGTCGCGCCGCGCGCCAGCGGCCTTGCCGATTATATCGGAGCGTTTGCGGTGACCGCAGGTATCGGCGAGGAAACCATCGTCGAGCGTTTCAAGCATGCCAACGACGATTATTCCGCGATCATGGCCAAGGCGCTGGCCGACCGCCTCGCCGAAGCTGCCGCCGAGCGGATGCACCAGCGCGTGCGCAAGGAGTTTTGGGCCTACGCGGCCGACGAGACGCTCGCCAGCAGCGACCTGATCGCCGAAAAATATCGCGGCATCCGCCCGGCGCCCGGCTATCCGGCGCAACCCGATCACACCGAGAAAGCGACCTTGTTCAAGCTGCTCGACGGCGAGCGCACCATCGGCGTGCGCCTGACCGAGAGCTTCGCCATGTGGCCCGGCGCCTCGGTCAGCGGCCTCTATTTCAGCCACCCGGAGAGCTATTATTTCGGCGTCGGCAAGATCGAGCGCGACCAGGTCGAGGATTACGCCAGACGTAAGGGCTTGACGCTGGAGCAGACCGAAAAATGGCTGGCGCCGATTCTTAATTACGATCCGCTGGCGCTGGCGCGAAGCGCTGCGGAGTAGCGACCATAACAGGAGGACTCATGGCTCGGCTTGTAGTGATGTACAAAACCCCGAACGATAGTGCCGCCTTCGACAAGCACTACAGTGAAAAACACATCCCGCTGGCGAAGAAAATTCCTGGCGTGAGAAAATACGAGATCAGCCAAGGTCCCGTTGCCACACCTGCCGGGCCGTCCGGCATCCACCTCGTCGCGATCCTACAATTCGACGATATGGCGGCTATTCAAAACGCCTTCGGCAGCGCCGAGGGACAAGAAGCGGTGGCTGACGTGCAGACCTTCGCCACCGGCGGCGTCGACATCTTCATGTTCGACAGCCGCGACGCCTGATTTAACGTCAAGTTCCGGTCTTGCGCGCGATGGCGCGTTCGACGAATAGCGCCGCCTCGAGCGCCGCGCGGTCGCGGCCGAAACGGCCGACGATTTGGATGCCGAGCGGCAGGCCGTCCTCGCTCAATCCCGGCACGTTGACGCAGGGCGTGCCCATCAGCGTCCACAGCCGGTTGAACATCGGATTGCCGGTCGAGCCCAAGCCGTGCGGCGCGGCGCCGGGCGCCGATGGCGTCAGGATCACATCGTAATCGGCCATGGTGTCGGCAAACACTTGGCGTGCACGGCTCGAGGTGCGGCGCGCGGCGTCATAAGTGTCCGCGGTAATGGCCGCGGCGGCATCGAGCGACTCGCGTAACTCCTTGCCGAGCCGGTCGCGATGGCGATCGTATTCGTACGTGCGTGAGCGGAACGTTTCGTAATCCTGAATGACGAACTGCGCGGCGTAGGCCTCTTCCAGGATCGGCGGCAGCGTCAGATCCACGACCGTCGCACCGGCCGCAGCCGCGCTCCGCGCCGCGCTTTCGAGCGCCTGTTGCATCGCCGGGCTTGCTTGCAGCCACAGATGGGTGCGCACCAGCGCGATACGCGGCAGCGCCGGCGTTGCACGATCCACGCGCAGATCGCGGCCGGTGACCGCCGCCGTGACGAAAGCGACGTCGGCGACGCCTGAGCCGAACACGCCCGCGGTGTCGAGGTGCCAGGCGACGTCTTTGACTCCGGCCGTCGGGATCAGCCGATACGACGGCTTGAAGCCGGTAACGCCACAGAACGCCGCCGGCCGGATCACCGAGCCCGCGGTCTGGGTGCCGAACGCAATCGGCAGCATGCCTGCAGCAACGGCGGCGCATGAGCCTGACGACGAGCCGCCGGGCGTATGGGCGAGATTGTGCGGATTGCGCGTCACCGCCGGCACCATGGTGGCGAATTCCGTGGTCGCGGTCTTGCCGATGACGATACCGCCGGCGCGCAGCGTCAGCGCCACCGCGGCGGCATCAGCGCGCGGCTGGAAGCCGGCATAGATCGGCGAGCCGTATTGGGTCGGGAAGTCGGCGGTATCGAAAATGTCCTTGAAGCCGACCGGCAGGCCGCGTAGCGGCGTCGCGGGCAGTTTCGGATTGTCCGCCGCCTGCCGCGCCGCGACGAGGTCGAGCACGACAAAGGCGCCGATCTCCTTGTCGCGCGCGGCGATCGCCTCGGCGCACATGTCGACGACGGCGCGCGGCGTGAGTTCGCCAGCGTCGATGCGGCGGGCGAGATCGAGGGCGGAGAGCATGGGGGGGCCGAACATCAGGGATCAGGTATCAGGGATCAAGATGGGGCGGAAGCTGATTCCCGATCCCGACCCCTGGTGCCTGATTGCCTGATGCCTGATCCCTGTCATGGTTAACGCATCATTCAATCGCCGGCCGGCGCAACATCATTGAGCAGTCCTTAACAGAATTGCTCGCATTCTCTCCTGCATGACGCGTGGAGTTCGTTGGTATCTCGTCGGCTCCTTTGCCCCCGTCGCGCTGATCGCTCTTGCCGGCTGCAGCCATTATATGTTTGCCGAGCGCGAGCCATGGCGGCACGACGCCGAGATCGCGTGCCTGAATTCCGGCGCGGTGAAGGAATCGCCGACGCGCGTGCGCATCTCCTCCATCAGCGGGCCGGGCGCGTGCGGCGCCGATTATCCGCTGCGCGTGTCGGCCTTGGGCGAAAGCGGCCCGCTCGGCTATACCGACGAAGCGCCGGTGCCGCCGGGCGCGATCCCCAATGGTTCGATGCCGCAGCATTGGCCGATGACGCAGCCGAGCGCAGCGCCGTCGTCGAGCGTCAGTTCGCAACAGCTGCCGCCGCTGCAAGCGGGCGCGCCGCAATCGTATCCGTCGCAGGCCTACCCGCAGCAGTCATATCCGCCGCGATCATACCCGCCGCCATCGGCAACGACGGTCGGGCAACCTTTGTCGCTCAACCCGCCCGGCTTGCCGCCGCCCGAAGACGACGAGGATTTGGCCGTCCCCGGCGGCCCGCCGCATCCCTATTACGGCGGCCCTACCGCGCCCTACACGCCGGCGCCGCCGAGCGCCGCTCAACCGGTGCCGCCG
>JBAUYI010000266.1:0-4183 GCA_049584715.1 Xanthobacteraceae bacterium | reverse complement strand
TCGGTGTTTCCGCAGAACGCCTCATACAATCCGACCGGCGTCGTCGGCGCGCTCGCCTATTGGTCGGCGAACGCCATCACCACGCAATATCTCAAAAGCCCGGGACCGTTGGTCCAAGCCTGAGCAGCGCCGCCCATCATCGGGCGGGCGCCGCTGGTGAATTCATGTGCTTTTAACGCGGCACGATGGGCGGTGACGTCACTGGATCGGTCTGTGCCGTGGGATTACTCGAATAATTCGCGGCGGTCTGCATCTCCGCATTGCCGGCGCGATAGACGATGATGCCGGCGGCGATAAAGGCGAACAGCACGGCCGCCAGGAACCAATATCCGGCCGCATCCGGTGCCTGTTCGGTGTCGAGACGGCGTTCTAGTCCGTACCTGTCATAATCGAAGTCGAGATCGCTATTCTTCACTGGCTGGTCCATGAGGCCCTCCTGTGCATCCAGGCAATGGAACAACGCGCAACAGCCCTGCCGTGGCGGCAGCGCAGTCATGCAAAGTCCCAAGGGAACTGAATTTCCCGCAAGTTCCCAAGACCTATTCCGGTCCAATGGCCCATTCCGGTCGGTGCCGGTTGGGTCTATGGTTATTCCAATAACAATCGATAGCGGCGCGGCAGCGCGCCGGCAGGGGAGGGTGCGATGGCCGACGAAACGATTCCACGCCGCAAATTTCTTGTAGGCGCAGGCCTCGCCAGCACTGCGGTTGCGGCCGGCTTGACCCAGGGCACGCCCGCGAAAGCGGAAGCGCCCACCGCAGCCCCTGCAGCCCTTGCAGGCGCGCCGGCGGCGCCACAGGCGGAGCCGCAAGCCGAGCCACAAGCGGAGCCGCTGCTTCTGCTCAACGAGACCGAGCACGCTTTCGTCGTCGCCGCGGTCGATACCATGATCCCGGCCGACGAATTGTCGCCTTCGGGCAGCGATTGCGGTTGCGCCACCTATATCGACCGCCAGTTGGCCAGCGCCTGGGGCGGCGGCGCCAAAATGTATCGCTCCGGCCCCTATTTCAAAGGCAAGCCCGAGCAGGGTTATCAATTGTCGCTGACGCCGGCCCAGTTCATCACCACCGGCATCGCCGCCGCCAACGCCTGGTCGCGCAAGACCTACGGCCGCGATTTCGACCGCCTCGACCCGGACAAACGCATCGAGGCGCTCACGGCAATGCAGGAGGGCAAGGCCGCGTTCGATAATTTCAATTCGCGCGCCTTCTTCGCCCGGCTTCTGGCATTGACCATGGAAGGATTCTTCGGCGATCCGATCTATGGCGGCAACCGCAACAAGGCATCGTGGCGGATGCTCGGCTTTCCCGGCCTGCCGGCGACCTACGCCAACGTCATCGATGAGTATCGCGACAAACGCTACGTCGCCGAGCCGCAGTCCATTGCGGACTTTTCGTAAGGGAGGCGGACATGGTGACGCGATTGAAAGAAGTCGATGCGGTCACGATCGGGCTGGGTTGGACCGGCGCCATCATGGCGCGCGAGCTGACCAGAGCCGGCCTGAACGTCGTCTCCCTGGAAAAGGGCCAGGACCGCATTCCCGGCGAGGATTTCATCCTGCCGGCGGTGCGCGACGAAGTGCGCTACGCACAACGTCTCGAATTGATGTGGGACAATTCGCTCGACACGCTGACATTCCGCAATTTTGCCAACGAGCAGGCGCTGCCGATCCGCCGCATCGGTGCATTCCTGCCGGGCGAGGGCGTCGGCGGCTCCGGCGTCCATTGGGGCGGCCTGCATTGGCGCTTCCTGCCGTCGGATTTCCGCATCCGCAGCGCGCTCACCGAGCGCTATGGCGCGAGCGCCATCCCGGATGGCATGACCATCCAGGATTGGCCGGTCAGCTATGACGAGCTGGAGACTTTCTACGACCGCTTCGACAAAATCTGCGGCGTGTCGGGCAAGGCCGGCAATCTGAAGGGCCAGAAGATCGACGGCGGCAACGTCTTCGAAGGCCCGCGCACCGATCACTATCCGAACGCGCCGATCAAATCGAGCAATGCCGGCCTGATGTTCGGTGATGCGGCCAAGAGCCTCGGCTATCATCCGTTCCCGGCGCCGATTGCGATCGCGAGCGCGCCCTATACCAATGCCGACGGGGTGGCGCTGGGGGCTTGCGAATATTGCGGCTATTGCAATCGCATCGCGTGTGAGACCAACGCCAAGGCGTCGCCGAATTCCACCATCCTGCCGGCGCTCCGCCTCGATCCTAAATTCGAGATCCGCACCCGCTGCTTCGTCACCAAGCTCAACTACGACAAAGATGCCAAGAAAGTCGTCAGCGTGTCCTACACCGACATGCGCACCGGCGAGGAATATGAGCAGCCCGCCGGCATCGTGCTGCTGACGTCTTACGTGTTCTCGAACGTGCAGCACATGCTGCTCGCCGGCATCGGCGAGCCTTACGATCACGCCACCGGCAAAGGCGTCGTCGGCAAGAACTACGCCTATCAGTTCGAAGCCGGCGCCAATGCCTTCTTCGAGGACAAGGAGCTCAATCCTTATTGGGGCTCCGCCGGCATGGGCACCGTCATCGACGACTTCAACGGCGAGACGTTCGATCACGGCGGCCTGGGCTTCTTCGGCGGCGGCTACATCATGGGCAACACCGCGAGCGCACCGCCGATCGCCGGCCGCACGGTGCCCCATGGGACACCAGAATGGGGCTCGGAATGGAAGCGCGCCACCGTGAAGTGGTACTACCACGCCGCCCGCTTCAACACCCAGGGCTCGGTCTATGCCAGCCGCGACAATTACATGGACCTCGATCCAACCTACAAAGACGCGTTCGGCCGGCCGCTGATCCGGCTCACCTACAATCCACCCGACAACGAATTCAAGATGTCGGCGTATCTGTTGCAAAAGCTCGAGGGCGTCATCAAGGCGATGAACCCGACGCACTACGAGATGCATCCGCGGCCGAAGACTTTTACCGTGGTGCCTTATCAATCGACCCACAATACCGGCGGCACCATGATGGGCGCCGATCCGAAATCGAGCGTGGTCAATCGCTACCTGCAGGCCTGGGACGCCCATAACCTGTTCATCCAGGGCGCTTCGGTGTTCCCGCAGCAGCACGGTTACAATCCGACCGGCACGGTGGGTGCGCTGGCCTATTGGTCGGCGCGCGCGATTACGACGAGCTACCTCAAGAATCCAGGACCGCTGGTTCACGCTTAGAGCATGATCCCGAAAAGTGGCAACCGGTTTTCGGAAAAGATCATGTTCAAACGAAAAAATCTCTGGGGGGAATAATGCAAACGAAGAAAACGGGCGCCTTAGCCGGCGCCGCGGCCGCCGCTGTTCTCATGGCCGTCGCCATAGCGCCGGCAGTGGCCGCCGACGCCGCCCACGGCAAGGTGGTGTTCCAAACCTGCGCCGCCTGCCACAGCGACAAGCCGGACGCGATCGGCCCAAGCCTGCGCGGCGTCTACGGCCGCAAATCCGCGGCGCTTCAGGACTTCCGCTATTCCAACGCCATGATGCACGCCAACCTCACCTGGGACGACGCCAACCTGAAGGCCTACATCAATGATCCGCAGGCCAAGGTGAAAGGCAACCGCATGCCGTTCGGCGGCTTGAGCAGCGATGCGGATATCGACGACGTCATCGCTTTTCTGAAAGACTACAAATAGCGGAGCGGATTAATGATCCGCGGCGGGTGGCGCACCTTGCTCTGGCGGATTGTCGTGGGCGGGAAGCGGTGCGCGACTTTCGGTCGACAGCGCGGGGCGGTTCAACACGCTTGCCCCGGTCATCATGACAAGACATAAACCAACAAAAAGGCTGGTTGCAGATAATACAGTTGCCAATTGGATGCGCCTTGATCGCTTATTGATTAAATCGAACGTCCTATAGAACTCGGCCCGAAAGTTGGTATATTCGTCGCTTGGCGCCCAACGGACAAGAAATAGCAACAGACACTACCAGCTGGAGAGACCAAGAATGACCACTATAACAAAAAAACACCCGGTGGGGATCCAGTAGTTAACGATCGAGGTCCAACTCAGAAGATCTTCAGCCCCGGCGCCGGGATTCGAGACCTCTCGATACTGAGAGCCGCCATGATAATCGAATTAAACGGAAGGATGCCGCGCGCTTTGTTTATTTGACGATCAATGATCCGGTCCGCATAGGCAACGGCTCGATCACCGTTCTGAATGGACGCCGCATTATCTTCCAC
>JBAUYI010000265.1:0-25193 GCA_049584715.1 Xanthobacteraceae bacterium | reverse complement strand
CAATGGTGAAAAGCAGCGCCGCGCGCACGGTTTTTCCTGGAAAGACGCCGGCCAGTACCGCGCGATAGAGCGCAAGCTGGGTGACGTAGTGTTCTACCTCGTCGAGCCGGTTGGGTATGAGGCGATCGGTCTTGTAGTCGACAATTAGGACCGTATCGCCTGTGATGGCCAATCGGTCCACCAGCCCAGGTACGGGAATTGGATCGGCGCCGTTGCGCCGAATGAGGCCGACGATTGGCACCTCGGCGCGGCTGCCCGGCGCAAAGATTTCGGCAAAATTCTTGTCGTCGAGGATGGCGAGCACTTGTTTCGCCATCGCGGCTTGTTCGGCCGGAAGAAATTCCGTGGCGGCATTGGCGAGGTAGCGCTCGGCGGCGTCTTCGCGGCGCTCGGGCGGAATATCGGGCAGCGCTTGCATCAGCCGATGCACCAGGCGTCCGCGCTCCAGCGCCTTTTGCCGATCGGCCGCGGAGCCGGCGGTTGGCGTGATCAGCGCAGTGTCTTCGTCGAAAGCTGACGAGGGTGTGAGCGGCGCGCGACGCGGCATTTCAGCGGGTGCCGGTTGCCGCAGCCACGCCGGAAATTCGCGCTGCGCGATTTTTTCCGGGGCCGCGGCAGGCGCGGTCGCCGCGACGGCACCGGCCGGCGTCCGGCGAAACCGCAAAACTTTTTCGCCGCTGTCGTCTTCCTCGACGAGGAACGCGTCGAGCGGGCCGCGCACCAGATCGTACCAGCAGCGGTCCGGCCGCTTGGTCCGGCCGTCGGCGCCGCAAATGATCAGCCGGTCGGCGGCGCGCGTCATGGCGACATAGAGCAGGCGGCGATATTCGTTCTCGGCTTCGCTCTTGGCGGCATCGCGGGCGGCGGCGACGCTCGGCACGTCGTCCTCCTTGCGTCCCGCCCAAATTACGGCGCCGCCGGCAAGCTCGAGCAGCCGCGGCGGTTTCGGCCCGGCCGGCGGCGTCATGGTGTCGGCGAGGATGACGATCGGTGCTTCCAGCCCCTTGGCGCCGTGCACGGTCATGACACGCACCTCGTCGCGCGCAATCTCCATGTCGCGTTTGACTTCGGTCTGGGCATCACGCAGCCACGCGACAAAGCCTTGCAGCGACGGCGTGTCGCGCCGCTCGTAGTCGAGCGCGAGATTGAGGAACTCGTCCAGCGCATCGTTGGCCTCGACGCCGAGCCGGCCGAGAAAGTGCCGTCGCGCGCCGCCTGAGCCGAGCAGCTTTGCGTAGAACGCGAACGGCGTCTCGCGCCGTGCGTCCTGCGCCAGCTCATCGAGGCGGACCGCGGCGTCGGCGAACTTTTTGTCTTCGCCGGCCTTTTGCTCAAGCGCCGTACGCAACGAGACGCGGCCGCGGTCCCAGGCGATGGTGAAAAGCTCGTCGTCCGAAAAACCGAACAGCGGGCTGCGCAGCACGGTGGCGAGCGCCAGATCGTCCTGCGGCAACAACAGCGCGTCGGCGAGCGCCATGAGATCCATCACCGCGATATGCTCGGTGAGAACGAGGCGATCGGCGCCGGCCACCGCGACGCCCTCGTGCTTGAGCGCGCGGATGATCGCCTCGAACAACGGGCCGCGCTGGCGCACCAGAACCAAAACATCGCCGCTCTTCGCGGCGCCGCGCTCGATCAGGCCGCGCACATGGCGCGCGATCCGGCGCGCCAGTTTCACCCGCGGGCTGGTTTCGTTGACCAGGTCGAACGGCGCATCCCAGCCTTCGATCTCGCGCCGCTCGTCGGGCCTCTCCGGCTCCCAGATTTCGACCACGCCGGGCAGCGCATCGGGCAGCGCCAGATGCGGCGGGAAGCCGCCCGTATCGGAGCTGACGCTCGCCGCCATCTCGGTGCTTTTGAACACCAGGTCGACGGCGGCCAAAATGCTTTCGCCGGAGCGGAACGAGTGCTTGAGCTCGCGGAAGACGAAGTCGAGGCCGACGCTGGTATGCCGGCGCTCGAAATAGCGCCGCATCTCGGCGACTTCCTTCGGCGCCGCATTCTGGAACGAATAGATCGACTGCTTCTCGTCGCCGACCGGGAAGATGGTGCGCTTGTAGGGCCGCGCGCCGGCGCCGGTGGTGAATTCGTCGGTGAGATGGCGCACGATCTGCCATTGCTTCTTGCTGGTGTCCTGCGCCTCGTCGATCAGCACGTGGTCGATGCCGAGATCGAGCTTGTAGTGCACCCAGGCGGCGTCGACGTTGCCCAACAGCGCCAGCGCCTTGTCGATGAGATCGTCGTAGTCGAGCAGCCCGCGGCGCTCTTTTTCCTTCAGGTAGCGTTCCAGAACCTCGTAGGCGATGGTGAGCAGCGCTGCGCTGCGGTCGCGGCAGGCCACGGCGCGGCGGCGGTCGAGCAAAGAACAGATGCGCTCTTGCTCCCGGCAAAGCCGCTCCACAAGGGCGGTGTCCTTGATCGCCTTGGTGACGATGGATTTCCGCGGCGCGCCCTCGCCGGTGCAAAAGATTTGCAGATAGCTGGCAATTCGTTCGGCGTCCGACAGCGCGGCGAGACCCGTGAAACGCCCCGCTTGGTCGATGTCGGTCTTGCTTCCTTGCGCCAAAATTTTGGCAAGCGACGGCCATTCCGCCTGCGCAATCAGCGAGCGAGTAAAATATTCGGCTTCGATTTTTGCGACGTCGTCGGACGGATCGACGCCGAGCGATTGCGATAGATTGGCGAGCGCAGTGTCGCGGTCGCCCGCGATCATGATCGTGCCGCGCTTGGCAATGGCTTCCCGTACGACGTCGCGGAACGTCTGATCGGCCGCCGCGACCATCGCCGCCGCCAGCGCGCGGCCGAGCCTGCCGTCGGGCGCGTCGGCGCCTTCGAGCAGCACGTTGAGCGTCAATTGCTCGAGCAGCTGGGTGTGCTCGGCGTCGTCGAGCACGTTGAAACGAGCGGCGACATTGGCCTCGAACGGGAACTGATGCAGCAGCTGGGTGCAGAAAGCATGGATGGTGTGCACCTTCAGGCCGCCCGGAGTGTCGAGCGCGCGCGCGAACAAGCGCCGGGCGAGCGCGCGGCGCGCAGCATCAGGTTTAAGGCTCGAACGCTCGCGAATGGCTTTGTCGAGCCCGGCATCGTCGAGCGTGGTCCATTCGGCGAGGGTGTCGAACACCCGCTTGGCCATGTTGGCGGCGGCGGCCTTGGTGAAGGTGATGCAGAGGATTTTTTCCGGCTCGACGCCGTCGAGCAAAAGGTTGATCACGCGCTGGACCAGCACGTGGGTTTTTCCGGATCCGGCATTGGCGGCGACCCATGCCGAGACGTGCGGCGCGGAAACCTCGCGCTGCAACAGCCGCACCGAATCGGGAATGGCGCCGGGCGCTCTCATTCGCCGCCTCCAGACTCGTCGGCCGCGCCGCCCGTGCTCGACCATTCCTTGACGCGGGCGAGATGGTCGTAGTCGCCGTAATGGGTCGTCCACATCGGATGCACCAGCGAGCGATAGGCGACGGTCTCGTCGGCGAAACGCCTGGCCAGCGCCGTGAGCTTTTCCAGCGCGCGGTCGGCGTGGCTGTCCGGCGTACCCTCCTTGAACTTGAGCGGTTTTGGTTCGCCGGGCGGCTCGCCACCTTTGAGCAGCACGTAGCCGAGCTCGGCGACCGAGGCGCCGCGCGGAATGTCCTTGAACTTGCCCTGGCGCAGCATCGCGGCTTCAAGGGTGAGCTGCGGCGCCAGTCCGGTGCGCACCTGCTTTTCGGTTCGCGCCGCGCCGGTCTTGTAGTCGAGGATGATGTAGCGGCCTTCGGCATCGCGCTCGATGCGATCGGCAATGCCGCGCAGTTTGAACGCGCCGTCGTGAAGCGGGATATCGAGCTCGGCGCGAATCTCCGCGACGACGGCGGCCAAGCCGGAGCGGCGCGCTATCTCCCAGCGCGCGAACCAGCGCGCGATGCGTTCGAAGCGCGGCCACCAGAAAGCCCGCGCCTCGGGATAATCGTTCAGCGCGGCGAAATGCGGTCGTCCCAGTTCGATGAGCGCGCGGGCCGGATCGTCCGGCAGCTTTTCGGCGAAGGCCTTTGTGAATGCGCCGATGGCATTGTGAATGAACGTGCCGCGCTCGGCGGCGCCGGGTTCGGCGCCGATCGGGTCGAGCGGGGTGAGCCGCAGGATGTGTTTGGCATAGATCGTATAGGGGTCGCGCAGCCAGTGCTCGATCTCGGTCACCGATAGGCTTGTCGGCCTCGCCGCGCGCGGCGGTTTTGGCGCCGGCTGCGGCTCCGGCGTGATGGCCTCGGGCCGGTCGAGCTCGCGCGCCCAGGCGAGATAATCGTCACCGCGTGCGCGTGCGTCTTTCCAGCGCTCGCCGGCGACCGCGGCGAGGCGCTGGATGAAGCGCGAGGGCACGGTCGGCGTGCCGGCGATCTTGGCGGCGTGGCTCAGGATCACGTCGCGGGCGCCGAGCAACTGGGCAAAATCGTGGGCGGACAGGCCGATGCGGCGCTCCGGCAGATCGAGGCCGAGGTTGAGCCGCATCGGCCGGCTGAGCCAGGCGTCGGTCCGGCTCTCCGGCGGCCAGGTGCCTTCGACCAGGCCGCCGAGCACGACACGATCGCTTTCGGTGAGCCGCGCCTCGAGCGGTCCGAGGATGCGCACGCGCAGGCCGGGCCGGGCGGCGCGACGTACGACGCGGCCGGCGAGAGCGGCAGAAAACAATTCGAGATAATCGGATGGTTCGACGGACAAGCGAGCCGCGGCCTCGGTCGCCGCCAGTTCGTCGAGTGCGTCGCTGAGTTTTGTGCCATCGCGGCCGGCGAATGCGACTTCGTCTTTGCCCTGCCGCGACAGCGCGGCCAACACGTCGCGATGGCGCGTGGCGAGGTCGCTGAGCGGAAGCTTCGTGCGGCCGACGCTTTCGAATGGCTTGAGCGCGTCGCCGAGCCGCATCACGAGAGCGGCGGCGGCGGCGAGTTCGGCATCGGTCAATGCGCGGCGCGGGTCGGATGGATGCAAGCTGTCTTTGGTCTCGCGTAATGTCTTTAGCGCGTGGGCCAAGCCGCGCGTCCCAGTACGCGGCCGCGGCCCGCGCAAGATCGCGCGCTCGAGCGTGGCGACGGCATCTTCGTTGCCGCTGTTGTCGAGCCGCAGCAGCGGATGTTTGAGCAGCGCCAGCAGCGTGACCGGGGCAAAGCCGTGAAGCGCGGTTTCGGCGGCGAGCCGGGCGAAGATTCCGGCCGGCGTTTCGGCGAGCGCGTCGCCGCCGGAATCCTCGGCGGCAATATTCCAGCGCGCCAGCGCGGCGAGTACGCGACGGCCGAGCGCGCGGTCCGGCGTCACCAGCGCGGCGGTCTTGCCGTCGTGCACCGCCTCTCGCAGTGCCACCGCGATGGCAAGCGACTCCTCCTCGGCATTAGCCGCTTCGATCACCGTGAGCGTTTCGAGCGCCGTTTCCACGTGCGCTTCGAATGCCGGCTCGGCGGCTTTTTGCCGCCACAGGTCGGTCATGGCCGCCGGCCGCAACGCCTCCGACAGCAACCGCTCGCGGCCGTGCGGTTCTGCCAAGCGGCAGACGGCATCGCGCGTGATGCCGATACGCGTCAGCAAAGCCTGCATGGCGAATTGCGGATGTCCCGATGCCGGCGCGATGCGCTTGCTTTCGTCGCCGGCAATCAGTTTCCACGACTCCTCGTCGAGATCGGTATCGAGGCCGGGCAGCACCACGGCGCCGTGGGGCAGCCGCGCGATGGTCGCGATCAATTCGGCCGTCGCCGGGATCGAACCGGTCGAGCCGGCGGCGATCACCGGCGCGTCGGTCTTGCGCGCCAGCCGCGCGGCTTCCGCCTTGATCAAAAGATCGCGCCGCGTGACCGCCTCGATGACACCGCGCTCGCGCAGTACGTCCGGCCATTGTTTGATGGCGATCTGCAGGAATTTCAGGGTGAGCTGCCAATATTCATCGAGCTCGTCCGGCACCAGATCGTCGAGGCGTTGCCACGGCACGCCGCGCGTCGTCATGTCGTCGATCAGCCGCGCCAGATCGTCGGCGAGTGCGCAGGCCGCCGCCGGCGTCTGGGCGACCAGCGGCGCGCCGCTTAAGCCGTGCAGCTCCGGCGAGGTGGCCCATGTGGTGATGAGCTGAGTGAGCAACAGGCGCCGTTCGACAGGGCGGACCGCTTCCGGCAGCGCCAGCGCGTCGGCGGCGATATCGCCGGTCGCGGCTTGCGCAAACGCGATCTCGTCTTCGTCGATGTCGCCGATGGCGACGATGCGGGGCAGGATCGCCGCGTCGTCTTTCAGCACGTCGAGAAAGGCGTCGCGCGCCAGCCGGCAGGCCCGCCGCGTTGGCAGATAGAGCGTGGCCGCGGCCAGCGCCAACGGATCGGGCACGGCGGCAAAGCCGAGCTTGCCGGCGACCAACGCCTCGATCAGCGTCGGCAGAAACGGCGCCGACGCCGGAATGGTGAAAACGCGTGGTGCCATTTTGGTTTCGCGGAAAAGCGCCGCGCCGGTCTAGCAGATTCTTACGCGATGAAAACCAGGGCGCGTACTCATTTATTGAGGCAACCGTCCCCTTCCACCACGCCGGCAGCCCATGTAGTCTCGTCTGCGAGCTGCCACGGGGACGTGCCGAAGTTCCCTTGCGAGCGGCAGCGCATGTGCCGTCGGCAAGCAATAAGAGCCATCGCGAAATGCCGATTGCAGTGTCGCGGATGTCATGACCATTCGCGACCGCATGTGAGCACGTCAAATCCGGCCCATTGCCGGCGCGCATTTTCTTACGGGGGCTTCAGGAAATGTCGAAAATCGCATCCCTACTCACACTGCTTGTCGCCGTGCTGGTTTGCTGGCTGCCGGCCGCGCCGGCGCAGGCCCAGGCAAGCCGCACCTTCGTCTCGGCGGCAGGCAGCGACAGCAATAACTGCACCAATGTCGCCACGCCCTGCCGGCACTTCGCGGCGGCCTATGCCAAGACGGCCGCCGAAGGCGAAATCGATGTGCTCGATCCGGCCAACTACGGCGCACTGACCATCAGCCAAGGGATCAGCATCCAAGGTCATGGTTGGGCTTCGGTGTCGGCAGTAACCAACGGAGCGGCCATCACCATCACCGGCGGCGACAAGATCAATATAAGCGGGGTCATTCTCGATGGCGGCGCCGCCACCAACAGCAACGGTATCCGGTTCAACTCCGCCGGCAGTTTAACCGTTCGCGATTGCGTGATCCGAAACTTTTCGAATTATGGCATCCTCTTCGCGCCGAACAACTCAAGCCAGCTTTTTGTGTCGAATACGCTGGTTTCAGATAATGGTTATATCGGAATCTCCATTCAATCCGACGGTCCGGGAACTGCGACCGGCGTTCTCAATCACGTCAAAATCGAAAACAATACAAGTGATGGGCTCAACGCTGGTAGCGGTTTGACGGGTACCCAGACCACTAATGTCACTGTCAGCGACAGCGTGAGCGCGAACAACGGCGGCTCTGGCATCTTCGTCCAGTCGACCGGTTCATTTCCGGTCAGCATCATGGTGCGGAACTCCACAGTCGCAAATAATGCCGCTCATGGACTGGTGGCAACCAGTACTGGCGCGACCATTCTCGTCACGCGATCGACGATTACGGGAAATAACATCGGATGGGACGCTTTTGCCAGCGGTGTCGTGACGAGCTACGCCGACAACAACATCGACGGCAATGGCAGCGCCAACACGGAACCGCCGAGCACCCTCACATACCAATAGCGATGGAATAGCAGCGCTCATGTTTGCAAAAATAGAGGCTTCTGCCATGACAAGGATGGTTTTTCTATTTGCACTGCTTGTCACCACATTCGTTTGCTTGCTTCCGGCGGTGCCGGCGCGGGCTCAGGCGGCCCGCACCTTCGTCTCGGCGGCGGGCAGCGACAGCAATAATTGCATCAATGTGGCCACGCCCTGCCGGCACTTCGCCGCCGCCTATGCGGCGACAGCAGCCGACGGCGAGATCGATGTGCTCGATCCGGCCAATTACGGCGCGCTGATCATCAGCCAAGGGATCAGCATCCAAGGTCATGGCTGGGCTTCGCTCTCGGCAGTAGGCGGCGGAGCTTCAATCACCATCAACGCCGGTGGCAAGATCAATATAAGCGGGGTCATTCTCGATGGCGGTGGCGCCGCCAACAGCACCGGCATCCAGTTCAACGGCAGCGGGGGCACCTTGAGCGTTCGCGATAGCGTGATCCGAAATTTCGGCGGTGATGGCATCGCGTTCCAGCCGAACTCTTCGGGCCTGAGCCAGCTTTTTGTGTCGAACACGCTCGTTTCAGATAGTGGTAATAATGGAATCAACATTAGCCCCAGCGGTTCGGGGACGACGGCTTGCGTTCTCGATCACGTCGAGCTTGAAAACAATGGAACTGTTGGGGTGTCGGCTAGTAGCACAACCCAGTCCATCAACGTCACTGTCAGTGACAGCGTGAGCGCAAACAACGGCGGAGCAGGCATCTCCACCCCTAATCCCACTTTAGGCCAAGGCATCGTCGCAGCTGTGGGCAGACCGCAGGTCAACATTCCGGTGGTCAGTGTGATGGTGCGGAACTCGACCATCGCCAACAATAACACGGGAGTGCTGACGCAGCTTGGCACCATTAGCATCACGCGATCAACGATTATCGACAATTTCAACACATCGTTCGGCGCGGTGTCGAGCTACCAGGACAACAACATCGTCGGCAACAGCAACGACGCAGCCCCCCCGGTTGTGCCCATCGGGTACAAATAGCAACGCGCGTCCAGGGCGTCCGATCATACGGCGGCGCGGATGGCGCATGCGTCTTCAGGAGCGCACGGCGTCGGTAGGAATCTCGGCTCATGCGGCGCAAGATATTCATTCCGCAGCTCGCGACGGCAGCGCTCCTGGCATGGTGCCTGAGCGCTGGACCGAGCGCGGCCGAAGTCCGCCTCTCCGGCACGCCAGATCACATCGTCTTGAGGACGAGTGACGCGACGATGCCGGAAATCCTCGCGGCGCTGCAGTCCGCATTCGATCTCGAGGTGAAATTCCAGGGAACGACCGCGCGACGATTCACAGGGACGTATTTCGGCTCGGTGCGCCAAGTGTTGTCGCGCCTGCTTGCAGGCGAGGACTACGTCCTGCGCGCCGCCGCCGATGGCATCGTCGTCCGCTTGTTAGGCAAAAGCGCATCGGACAGCGCTGCGATACCGTCCAGCCTGCCTGCGGCAGCGCAAGGCTCGCGCCTCGTGGCGCTTCGGCAAGGACGCATTAAGAGGACGAGCGACTGAATGAGCAGCGATGGTACCGCTGCGCCTTCGTCCTAATGCGCCGCCAGCCTCGCCTCGGCGGCGGTGACCGCGTCGGGGGTGCCGACATGCATCCACACGCCGTCGAGGCGAAGCCCGAACAGGCGGCCCTGGTCGCTTGCGCGATCAAATAGGCGCGTCAGCGGGAACACACCAGAGGGCGCGTCGGCGAATAACGCCGGCGAGAGAATAGCGGCGCCGGCATAGACGAAGGGAACCACCTCACGCTCGCCGCGCCGTTGCAGCCGGCCGTCGGGCGACATGGCGAAGTCGCCGCGGCCTTCATAGCCGACGCTGCCGGTGGCTGATGCCAAGAGCAGCAAGGCGTCCATGGTCGCGGCGTCGAAGGCGTCGGCGAGCCGGACGAAATTCGGTTTCACGCCGTCGAGCCAAAACGTGTCGGAATTGACCAGGAAGAACGGCGCGTCGCCCAATTGCGGCAACGCCTTGGCGATACCGCCGCCGGTGCCCATGAGCGTGTCGCGCTCGTCGGAGATGACGATTTTCGGCCGCTGCCGCGCCGCCAGATGCCGCTCCAGCGCGTCGGCGAGATAATGGACGTTGACCACGGCGCGCGCGACGTTCGCCTCAGCAAGGCGGTCGAGCGAATAATCGATCAGCGATTTTCCGGCGACGGCGACCAGCGGTTTTGGGATGCTGCCGTTGAACGGCCGCATGCGCGTGCCGAGCCCCGCTGCCAACACGAACGCGCTGTTCGGCATCATCGCGCAAAATCCCGCCGCTGCCCGATTCGCCCCATCATACATCGCGGGCGGGCACATTGGTGGCATACCAATCGGCGAGCATGCCGAGCGCCGGATGCGCCAGCGCGCGCTGCAGGTAATTCCATATGCGCGGCATGTGGCGCAAATATTGCGGCTTGCCGTCGCGGCGGTCGAGGCGGGCGAAGATGCCGAGGATTTTGGTGGCGCGCTGTGCCGCCAGCGTCGCATAGAGCTGGGTGAAGCCCGCGGTGTCGAATTTTGCATCGTCCTTGAGGCGGGCGCGGACGTAGCGGCTGAGCAGCGCCACCTCCAGCGCCTCCGGCACGTCGACGCGCGCATCCTGGAGGATCGAGGCGACGTCATAGGCCCCCGGTCCGATCACGGTGTCCTGGAAATCGAGCACGCCGATGCGGGCGACGTCCTCGCGGTCGGCGAGCCACAACAGATTGGGCGAGTGATAGTCGCGCAGCACCCAGGTCGGTGGCGCTTCGAGCGCCGGCCGCAAGGCATTGCGCCACAACGCGGCGAAGGCGTCGCGCGCATCGTCGGTCGGTGGCGCGTTGACGCTCGGCAGATACCAGTCGAGCAGCAGTTCGGCTTCGATCAAAAACGCGTCGGTGTCGTAGCGCGGCAGCCGATAGTCGAAATGCGGCGCGATCGGCAAAGTCTCCGGCAGTTTGCGGCGATGCAACGAGACCAGCACATCGATGGCGGCTTCGTAGCAGGTCTCGATCGGCGCCAGCGGATCGCCGTCGACGACGCGCACCTCGCCGAGGTCTTCCATGACGATGAGGCCGCGCGCCGGATCGGCGTGCAAAATCTCCGGCGCCGAGAGGTTGCGGTCGCGCAAGCCGCGCGCCAGCGCCACATAGGGGATCGTATCCTCGGCCAGATGGGCGATGGCGCTATAGGGCTTGCCGTCCCGCACCGGCGGGCCATCGGGCCGCGGCGGCGCGTTCATCAGGATCATGGTTTTGCCGTCGAGCGTGAGACGCTCAAAAATGCGCGTCGAGGCGTCGCCCTGCATACGTTGGCGCCGCGCCGCGCCGACGCCGGATTCGTCGAGGAAGGCGCGCACCAGCGCGATGCGCTCGGCGCGCGGCGCAAAGGCGCCATAGCCGACATAGCGGACATTGCGGGCTTCGGCGCCAAGCTCCGGCGCCAGCGTGAAGGTGATGTCGAAACGGTCGGGCGGCAGCAGGCCCGCGGCGCGATCGGGCCATTCCAGCAGCACCACGGCGCCGTCGGGCAAGTCGTCGAAGCCGAGCTCGGCCAATTCCGCGGTGCCCGACAGCCGGTAGAGATCGGCGTGCACCAGTGGGAAGCGCGGCAGCTCATAGGTCTGGACGAACGTGAAAGTCGGGCTCGGCACTTCGACGGTGTCGTCGCCGGCCAGATAGCGGATCAACGCGCGCGCAAAGGTGGTCTTGCCGGCGCCGAGATCGCCGGACAGCGTCACCAGATCGCCGGGCTCGAGCGCGCCGGCGATATCGGTCATGAAGGCGGCCAGCGCCGCCTCGTTCGCGATGGTCACAGTGAAGCTTGCGCCACCCGTGGTCGTCAGCAGCATCGTGATTTAGGCCGCCGTCAGCGTGGCGGCTTCTCCGGTCGGGAACGTACATGTCACAGTCGTGCCCTCGCCGACAACCGAGGTGATGCCGACCGTGCCGCCGTGCAGCTCGACGAACGAGCGCACCAGGGAGAGGCCTAGTCCAGGACCGCGATGCTGCGAGCCGAGCGGATGGGATTCGAACCAGTCGAATACCTTTTCCAGCACCTCGGACGGAATGCCCGGCCCTTGGTCGGTCACCGCGAAGATCACCGCATCGGAGCGCCGCTCCGCCCGCAGCGTGATCGTTGCGCCGCCCGGCGAGAAGCTCACCGCATTGGCCAGGAGGTTAAAGAGGATTTGGCGCAGGCGCCGTTCGTCGGCGGTGAACGCGCCGATGTCCTTTGCGGCGTTGATGTCCAGCGTGAGGCCGGGACCGACCAGGCGATCCTGCACGCCTTCGGCGGCGGCCGCCATGGCGGCGCGGATATCGACGGCACCGAGATTGAGCTGCATCCGGCCGGCATCGATGGTAGCGAGGTCGAGGATGTTGTTGATCAGCGCCAACAGCGTGTCGGTGGAAACCGTGATGTAGTCGAGATAGTCGCGCTGCTTTGGCGCCAGCGGTCCGGTCGATGGGTCGCCGAGCAAATGCACGAAGCCGATGATGTTGGTGAGCGGCGAACGCAATTCGTAGGACACGTGGTGCACGAAATCGATCTTGATCTTGTCGGCGTCCACCAGCGCCTCGTTGCGTTCGCGCAACGCGCGCTCGACGTTCACCGAATCGGTCACGTCGTGGAACGTCACCAAGGTGGCGCCGTTGGGCAGCGGCACTGTCGTGCAATCGAGCACGGTGCCGTCGCGGCGCTCGAGTCTGGCCTCGAACGGCTCGCGGCTGTCGATGGCGGTGACGAATTCGCGTAGTTTTTGCCACGTGGCGTTGTCGCCGTGCAGCGGACGGCACAAGGCCGTGATGGTTTCGATATGCGGCCGCTCGGCCAGCGCCTGCGGCTCGAGCCGCCACATGCGGGCGAAGGCCGCGTTGTGCAGGCGTAGCCGCCCGTCGCTTGCAAACACGGCGACGCCCTCGGCCAGATTGTCGAGGGTCTCGCCCTGGACGCGGATCATTTCCTCGAAGCGGCGGTCGAGATCGAGCCGCTCGGTGACGTCGTGGAACAGGTAGGTGACGCCGCCGTCCGGATTGGGCGTGGTGACGACGCGCAAGGTGCGGCCGTCGGGGAGGTGCCACATATATTCTTTGGCCTCGACCGCGCGGTAGGCCTCGAACAGCTGCGCCTTCCATTGCCGAAAATCCTGCTCTTCCGGCAGCTTGCGGGCGCTACGCAGCGCCTCGATCACCGCCGAGTCGGTCGGCCCCTGGTCGAGATAGGCGGGATCGAGATCCCAAAGCGCGCGATAGGCGGCGTTGTAGAAGGTCAGCCGGTGATCGGTGCCGAACATGGCGACGCCGGTGGACAGTTGATCGAGCGTGCGGCGATGGGCATCGACCATGCGGGCGAGCGCAACGCGCATGGTTTCCGCTTCGGTGGCGTCGAGCCCGATGCCGGCGCTGCCGGTGTCGGTGCGGAAATCGAGCACGTCGAAGGTGCGCCGGGCGCCGGCGACCACGGCCGGCAGCCGTCCCGCATAGGAGCCGTCGGCCGCGAGCGCGCGCAAAATGTTGTCGCGCGCCGCGCTGTCGAGGAGCTCGAGGCGGCGCGTGACGGCGTCGGTCGAGCTCTTGGCTTCGACCGCGCGCGCATAGGCGGAGTTGGCGAAGGTCAATTGGCCCGCGGCGTCGCGCGTCCACACCGGCGACGGCAGGTTTTCGATCAGAGCGCGCAGCGATGCGACCTCGTTCAGCAAGCTCTCGTGCCGCGACAAAAGCTCGACCAGGTCGCGCTTGACGCCGCTGGCATCTTTCAAGCGCAGCACGGCGCGGCCGCCAATGGCGCGGCCCTGCACTTCGATCGGATGGCCGTGCAGCGTGGTCAGCGTCAGCGAAAAGCCTTCGCCGCGGCTGCGCAAATTTTCGACCGCCTGTTCCATGGCGAAAGCCTTGCCGGCTTCGAGCCAGCTGCCGAAGGCGAGCACGCGATGCGGCGCGGCAACGCCGACGATGCCGGGATCGCCGTCGATGTGGGGCTCGTCGGAGCCCGCCGGCCAATCCACCATCACCTGCGGCTCGGAAAACAACAGCGCATTGGCGCGGTCGAGATCGCTGCGTAGCGTTGCGATCTCGTCGCGCGAGGACGTCTCCAGCCGCGTCCAGCGCACGCGCGCGCGCACCAGCATGATCGCGGTGACGACGGCGAACAGCACGAGGCCGAGCACCACGACCAGCACGGCGATTTCATGCCGGTCGATGCTGTCCTGGGCGCTGGCCACGAGCTCGTGGAGCGCGAGGACCGGTTGTTGCTCGGCGCTGGCGGGGAAGGGAAAGACGGCGCCAAAAATGGCGGTCAAGAATCCGCGTCGCCACGGATGCGCGCAGCTGCCGCTGATCCGGATCGTGTCCGGCATGCCCCTTCGCCTCTGCTGGCTCCACCACCGCCCATTGCCAGCGGATCATCGCAGGGAAAAGCCCCGCGAATCGCTCGACTTTACTCTCAAGCGGAATCGCGCCGAAAGAGTCCAGATCGTGAACGTGAGTGCGATGGAACCGGGTTCAAGCTCGCGCCGCGGCGGCGCGGCCGATTAATGACGTGCTGAGCGCCTCGGCGTCGCGCGCCATGTCTTCCAGATTGATGCGGCTCAAGGCGACGCCGAATTGCTGCTCCGCGCTCGACAAAGCCGGCAGCACGACCTTGCTGAGCAGCTCGGAGCCGACGGGTTCGTTGTCGGCTTCGTCGACCGTGCCGGCGGCGCGCAAAATATCGTTGGCGGTTACGCGACGCGCTTCGCGCGCCAGCTCGTAGCCGCCGCGCGGGCCGCGGATGCCTTTGAGGATCCCTTCGCGCACCAGATTCTGCAGCACAGACTCCAAGTGTCGCGGCGGCAAGGCATGGCGTGCCGCGAGCGTTTTGGCTGAGATCGGACGTCCTGGTGCCTGCACCGCCACGTCGATGACGGCTGCAATCGCGAGGAGTCCTTTGCGGGGGAGCAGAGGCATGTATGGAGAAAACGTCGCTGGCGGGGAATAGTTCGTGAGGAGGTAATATACTACACCCGGAACGAATTCCTAGTAGATCGGACAATTGAATCGCAGGTTTATCCAGTCTTCGATTCCAATCCGGTGGAACCCAGGCCGCCCGCGGCGCGCTCTGTTGCATCTAGATTGTTACATTCAACAAGTTTTGCATGTTGAATTGGCGCAATGACTAGTTGCGCGATGCGCGCGCCGCGCGAAATGACGAATAATTCGGAGCCAATATTGACAAGGATAACCTGCAATTCTCCGCGATAGTCGGCGTCGATCGTTCCGGGCGTATTCAGCACGGTGACGCCGTGGCGGGCGGCCAACCCCGAGCGCGGCCGTATCTGGCCTTCGCTGCCGGGTGGCAAAGCGATCGCGACGCCGGTCGGGATCACGGCGCGGCCGCCGGGCGGAATTTCGATCGGCGCATCGGCCGGCACCGCTGCCATGAGATCGAGGCCGGCGGCGAGCGCGCTTTGATATTGCGGCAACGGCAGATCGCGCGCGTGCGGCAGCCGGACGATGCGCACCTCGATGGGCGTTTGGCTGCTCATCACTTTGCCTCCGCAAGCGTCTCGGAGACCCGCGCGATCAAGGCGCGCGCGACGTCGTCCTTCGATTGCGGCGGCCAGGATTCGACGCCGGCCGCGGTGATGAGATGGATGGTGTTGACGTCGCCGCCCATGATGCCGGTCGCGGGCGAGACATCGTTGGCCAGAATCCAGTCGCAGCCTTTTTTGGCGAGTTTTGCTTGGGCATTGGCGATGACGTTGTCGGTCTCCGCGGCAAAGCCGATGACGAGCCGCGGCCGGCCGGAATTGCGGTGCGCGATGGTGGAGAGGATGTCGGGATTTTCGGTCAGCGCCAATGTGGGCGTCTTGCCCGGCTGCTTCTTGATCTTGTTGTCGCTCGGCCGCTCCGCGCGCCAGTCGGCGACGGCGGCGGCGAACACCGCGACGTCGGCGGGCAGCGCCTGCTCCACCGCCTTGAGCATCTGCTGCGCGGTTTCGACTTTCACCACGGCGAGGCCCGGCGGATCGGGCAGATTGACCGGACCGGACACCAGCACAACGTCGGCGCCTGCCGCCGCCGCGGCCGCGGCAATGGCGTGACCCTGCTTACCCGAGGAACGGTTGGCGATATAGCGCACCGGATCAATCGGCTCGTTGGTCGGTCCCGAGGTGACCAGGATACGCTTGCCGGCGAGCGATCCGGTCCGGCGCATGATCGCTTCCACCGCGGCGGCGATTTCCAGCGGCTCGGCCATGCGGCCAAAACCCGCTTCGCCGCGCTCGGCCATCTCGCCGGCGTTCGGCCCGACGATGTGCACGCCGTCGCTGCGCAATTGCGCAAAATTGCGCGCCGTTGCCTTGGCCGCCCACATCTGCGGATTCATCGCCGGCGCGATCAGGATCGGCTTGGCGGTTGCCAGCAATACGGCGGTAGCGAGATCGTCGGCGTGGCCGCCCGCCATCTTGGCCAACAGATCGGCTGTCGCCGGCGCGACGACGATGAGATCGGTGTCGCGCGCCAAACGAATATGACCGACGTCGAACTCGCTGTGCGGATCGAACAGATCGGTGAAAACACGTTCGCCGCTCAGCGCGGCGGCTGCGAGCGGTGTGACGAAGCGTTGCGCGGCGGCGGTGAGGATGCAGCGCACCTGGGCGCCACGGTCCTGCAAGCGGCGGATCAGATCGAGCGATTTGTAGGCGGCGATGCCGCCGCCGATGATGAGCAGGACGCGGTTGCCGTTCGCTTCCGCCGCACGCGCATTGTGCCGCGCCGGTTGCGATGGCGGCTCGAAATGCTCAAGGATATCGGGGCCGGCCTGTTCCGCGGCCTCGCGCAAGATGACGCGGACCTCGTCCTCCATCGAGCGGCTGTGGCGCGCGGCGCGCAGGCGCAACAGCTTCTTCAGCTTGTCGTCGAGCTGCCGGACGGTGAGACTAGCCATGGCGCAATTTCCGAAGGCAATGAGCATATGATAGCGTTGATTTCAATGCAATCAATGCTATCATTTAGGCCGCCGCAAACTGTTTGAACTGAAATCTTTAGTTAATTTTGCTCGTCTCTAAAATCCAAAAGAGGCAAAAGAGCCCATAATCGGCAAATTGTTGACTTATATGGCAACATTAGATACACTGCTAATGCAGCAAGTGCTAGTGCGGATTTTGGTTCCCACCGGGCGGGAGCCGCGCTTGCGCTGGATTTACGGATTTCCGGATTTCCCACCTTGGCTAGCGCGGGACCTGCCGAACTTAAAGCCAGGGCGCCTCAATGCAGCCGACCCCCCGCAGGAACAAGTGGACAATATTTTCTATAGGTGGATTACAGGAAAAGAGATCATCTATTCGCGACAGTTCCAAGATCTGCTCCCGATGGCCGATGAAGTGTGGGAAATGAAAACTGCTGACATTCGGATTTTCGGATGGATGTATCGACCGCTGAAATTCATTGCAGTGTTTGGCGATTATGCTGACCTTTATAAAGGAAGCAAAAAAACTAGAACATACGAAGCGGCAAGGCGAAGAGTAGTGGCAGAACGCGATCGGTTAAATTTGGACGCGCCCAAGCTCGCAACGGGGACTTTCGATGAACTTGTATCTATATGATATCGGGGCGAGAGCGAGAGCCGCTTCACGATTTATAGGTCACGTTCGTACCGAACTTCAAAAGGCGTGGCTCTTAGAAAGGGCTTCTCGTAGAATTACACAACAGCAGGTCGCGACCATGATCGGTGTGCACCGATCAGTCATCAATCGCGAACTGATGGGATATTCCAACCTTACGCTTAGGCGCGTCGCTGAATTGGCTTGGGCGCTTGGCTGGGAGATTGTTTTTTCTCTGCGCAAAAGAGACTCTTCTGAAATTTCATCTGGATTTCAAATTCCTGTTTCGGTCGGTGGGTATGACAGGCCTGTTCTGAAGACTAATGTTATTCAGAGCAGCAAGGATAATAAAAAGGTCGCCGCCTGATGCAGCAACAACCGTTTGGCTATACATTTTTTGCCGATGATGTACGTCAGGAATTGTTTGGTAAAATTAGCTTAATGGGGATTTATGGATCGAACCTAATCATTTCAGAATTGCCGACGATCATTCCCCAGATTTTCTTTGCCACGTATGCTCATTTTCCGTTAGAACAAAGAATTACAAATGCAAAATTGCAAATCTACCTTCCAGAAGATCTAGATGTTCCCAGCATTGTCGTGGATTTGCCAGACTGGACAACGGAGCCAGACTTGGAGCCGGCTGAACTTCCGTTTGCGGACACGGAATTGTGGGCACCATTTTCTACTTTTCAAAAGCTCGCACCATTAGTCATTAATCAGCCAGGATGGATTAGACTGAGGATCGCTTACGATGAAGGGCGTTTGCGTGTGGGTACGCTCGAAGTGCAATTCGTGCCGCCCAAAGGCAAAAACTAGGTTTCTTAGGCCGAGAGTGTACTGCGCGTATCCTTGGGTAACTTTACGAGAATGATGAGTTATTCTTGCTCGGCTAGAACTCCATTTTAGGCCCTAGGCCCGCCTCCAGTTGGTTGCGAGGCCGTCTGTTCCATTCACCAGATCCTGAAAGCGATCCAAAGCAGCAGCGCCGCGATCGCCCACAACGCCGCCAATGTCCAGCGGAAGCGGCTGCTTTCGGCTTGGTCGAACTCGGCGATGGTTTGCGGCGACAGCAACAGGCCGTCGCGCGTCATCGCGTCGAGCTGATCGAGCACGCGGGCGCCGCGGCCCAACAGCGCCGGCGCGCTGGCGACGAAACGGCCCAGCTCGGTGACGCCCTGCGCGGCGTTTTCCAGCTTGCCGGCCGGGCCGAGATGTCGCGTCATCCATTCGCGCACCACCGGCTCGGCGGTGGTCCACATGTCGAGCTTGGGATCGAGCGAGCGGCCGACGCCTTCGACCACCACCATGGTTTTTTGCAACAGCAGCAATTCCGGCCGCGTGCGCATGTCGAACAGGCCGGTGACCTCGAACAGCAGCGTCAGCAGTTTCGCCATCGAGATATCTTCGGCGGTGCGGTTGTGGATCGGCTCGCCGATGGCGCGGATGGCTTGGGCGAAATTCTCGACCGAATGGTGCGGCGGCACATAACCGGCTTCGAAATGCACCTCGGCGACGCGGTGATAGTCGCGGTTGATGAAGCCGTGCAGAATCTCGGCAAGAAACAGGCGTTCCTTGACGCCGAGCCGGCCCATGATGCCGAAGTCGACGGCGATCAGCCGGCCGTCGTCGTCGACGAACAGATTCCCCGGATGCATGTCGGCGTGAAAGAAGCCGTCGCGCAGCGCATGGCGGAGGAATGTCTGGATCAGGACGCGGCCGAGTTTCGGCAGGTCAAAACCTTTGGCCACAAGACGGGCGCGGTCGGACAGCGGCGTGGCGTCGATCCATTCCAAGGTCAGCACTTCCTTGGTGGTGCGGTCCCAGTCCACCGCAGGCACGCGGAAATCCGGGTCGTCCTTGGTGTTCTCGGCCATTTCCGAGAGTGCCGCCGCCTCGAGGCGGAAATCCATTTCGACCGCCACCGAGCGGCGCAGCGTCTCCACCACTTCAATGAGCCGCAGCCGCCGCGCCTCGGCGGAAAGATTCTCGGCGTGCCGCGCGGCGAAGGTGAAGGCCGCTAGATCGGCATGGAAACGCTTCTCGACGCCGGGCCGCAACACCTTGACCGCGACGGCGCGCGGCCCGTCCGCAGTCTCGACCGTGGCGCGATGCACTTGCGCGATCGAGGCGGCGGCGACCGGCGGGCCGAAACTTGAAAACACCGCTTTGAGCGGTTTGCCGAACGAGGCGGCGACCGCCGCTTCGGCCTCAGCCTGCGGGAATGGCGGCATCTGGTCTTGCAGCCGCTCGAGATCTTTGGCGAGCGCGGCGCCGACCACGTCCGGCCGCGTCGCCAAAAACTGGCCGAGTTTGACGTAGCTCGGGCCAAGCCGGGTCAGCGCCGTCGACAGGCGAGTGTCGGCGGCGCCGGTGGTTCGCCGTTCGATCAGGCGTGCCAGCCGCAGGAAGGGCCGCGCCGGGACCGGCACGGCAGAAGGATCGACGATGCCGAACACGCCCTCGCGGGCGAACACGAAGCCGGCGCGGCCGAGACGGACGAGATGCGCGGGAGCGGAGATCACAAACGCCAGCCGCAATGCAGCGCCACGATGCCGCCGGTCATTTGCTGAAACGACACCCGTTTGAAGCCGGCCGCGCGCAGCATGGCGGCAAAGGCCTCGGGTTTCGGAAATCGGCGGATCGATTCCACCAGATAGCGATAGGATTCGGCATCGCCGGTTACGGCGCGGCCGAGCGCGGGGATGACGTTGAACGAATAGAAGTCGTACAGCCGGTCGAGGCCGGGCACATCGACGGCGGAGAATTCGAGGCACAAAAATTTGCCGCCGATTCTCAGCACGCGAAACGCTTCTGCGAGCGCCACATCGATGCGCGGCACGTTGCGGATGCCGAACGCGATGGTCACAGCATCGAAACTGCGGTCGGCGAATGGCAGCGCTTCGGCGTTGCCCTCGGTGAAGGTGATCGCGTCGCCGAGGTGATGCGCTTCGGCACGCTCGCGGCCGACCGCGAGCATGTCGGGATTGATGTCGCACACCGTCGCCCGGGTGAATTCGCCGCCGGCCGCGATGGCGCGCATCGCCACGTCGCCGGTGCCGCCGGCAATGTCGAGCAGCGCGAATGGCCGGGTTTTGGGCGGATCGAGCGCGGTGACCAGCGCATCCTTCCAGGCCCGATGCAGGCCGAGCGACATCAAATCGTTCATCAGGTCGTAGCGCGGCGCGACGCTGTGGAACACGTCGTCGACCAGCGCCTGCTTGTCTTCAAGCGGCACCTGGCGTGCGCCGAAATGGGTGTCTGCCATCGCTGGTTTCCCTGTCACGCAAACCATAGCGCGGCGGCGCAAGCGACGCTATGTGTTGTTGAAATTAACCATATGGCCGTGGCCACAAGCGCCGGATCGAACGATGCCCGAACTGCCTGAAGTCGAGACGGTGCGCCGCGGGCTTGAGCCGGCGATGGAGGGCGCGCGCTTCGCCAAGGTCGAGGTGCATCGCGGCGACCTGCGCTGGCCGCTGCCGAAGGATTTCGCCAAGCGCCTCGAAGGCTCTACCGTGACCGGCCTGGGCCGGCGGGCCAAATATCTGCTCGCGGACCTTTCGTCCGGCGACGTGCTGGTGATGCATCTCGGCATGTCGGGCTCGTTCCACGTATTCGCCAAGGAACGCCAGAACACGCCGAGCGCCTATTATCACGAGCGCTCCAAGCATGTCGTCCACGACCACGTGGTGTTTCATATGTCGTCCGGCGCCATCGTCACCTTCAACGATCCGCGCCGCTTCGGCTCGATGAAGCTCGTTAAGCGGACAAAACTCGACGACGAGCCGCTGCTGCGCGGGCTCGGCCCCGAGCCGCTCGGCAATGCGTTCGACGCCGCGATGCTGGCGCTGGCCTGCAAGGGCAAGCAGACGAGCCTCAAGGCGGCGCTGCTGGATCAGCGCATCGTCGCCGGCCTCGGCAATATCTATGTCTGCGAGGCGCTGTATCTGGCGCGGCTGTCGCCGAAGCGCCTGGCCTCGACCATCGCCACAAAATCCGGCGCGCCGAACGAACGCGCCGAGCATTTGGTCGAGAGCATCAAGCGCGTGCTCAACGATGCCATCAAGGCCGGCGGCTCATCGCTGCGCGATCATAAGCTGACCGACGGCGGGCTGGGCATGTTCCAGCACAATTTCCGCGTCTACGACCGCGAAGGCGAGAAGTGCCGCACGCCCGGCTGTCCCGGCACCGTCAAGCGCATCGTACAGAACGGCCGCTCGACGTTTTATTGCCCGAGCTGCCAGAGATAAAATCACCTCTCCCCGCGTGCGGGGAGAGGTCGAGCGAGCGAAGCGAGCGAGGGTGGGGGGCCTCTCCGCGATTCTGAGCTTCGCGGTTTCTGGCGGCGGCGTTTCAGATAATTCCTCAACTCTCAGCCCAGCGGAAAGGCCCCCTCACCCCAACCCTCTCCCCGCACGCGCGGAGAGGGAGGAGCGAGCCGCACGCGGGGCGGAAAAGATCACTCTTTCTCCTTCAACGCCTCGTCCAGCCACTTCGCAATCACCGCGGCGATCTCCTTGTTGTTCTTCTCCAGCATCATGACGTGGCTGTTGCCTTTGATGCCGATATTGGCGAGCCGGATATAGGTCGGCTTGACGCCGGCCTGGCGCAGATAGCTCACCGTGCAGTGATCGTAGGGTGCGTGGTAGGACGCCTCCGCGGTGAGCACCAGGATCGGCATTTTCTGCAGATTGGGCAGTTGCCGCGCCGGCTCGGCTTGGGCGTAGCAGCGCACCAGGTCGGGAGAGTCGGCCTTGTCCTGCTGCACCATCTTCAGCTCGGATGCGTCTTTGATCGGTGGCGCATAGGTTAGCGGCACCGCGGTGATGCCGTAGGGCAATGCCAGCGTGCCTTGCTTGAACCAATCCGGCGCGCCCTTGAATTCGACCTGATAGAACGGCGGGCCGTTCGGCTCGATCGCCAAAATCGCCTTCACCAGATCGGGCCGCGCATCGGCCACCGGCCAGCCGAACGCGCCGGCTTGCGAGTGGGTGAGCAGGATCGCCGGTCCGATCTTTTCCAAGAGCGCCAATAGCGCATCGCGATTGAGGAATTGCTGCGAGGCGAAATCGGCGATCGCCGGCATCTGGCTTGCGGCGAGTTGCACCGTCGCCGGATCGTCCGGCTCACCGCTGCCCGGCCATTGCGTATGCAGCGCCGCCTGCGGCCACAGCTTGAATTTTTCCTGGGCGACAAAGCGCGACAGCGCATTGCCGCGCTCCACATTGTGCATCGGCCCGTAAGCCGCGGCGAGATAGCCGGACCGCGCCCGGCCGGGCTGGTCGACCACATAGACCGCATAGCCCTGGCGGACGAAATATTGCGCCCAGCTCTCGCGGCCGTCCGGGGTGCCGGTGTAATTGGTGCCCGACATGGTGCCGCCGTGCACCATGACGATCGGAAAGGGGTGCGTCTGCTTCGCCGGGATGCGCACCTCGACATACATCTGATGGCTGACGTAATCCTTGCCGTCGACAGTCGTCGTCTTGGCGTTGACGTAGAAGAAGCCGTCACGCGCCAGCATCAACGGCGGGTCGTCGGCAGCTTGTGCCGGCCTGGTCAAGAATGCGATGGCCGCGGTTGCGGCGATGACCAGTCCGGCCGCGATGCCGGCATAGGCAATGATTTCACTTGGCTTCACGGCGCCCTCCCTGTTGAGTCATCATAACAGAGTGGCCGCGGCCGCGAATATCGGTCAGGCCAGCATCGTCCGGGAGCGTCAAGCATGGCTTACGAAAACATCATCGTCGAAACGCGCGGCGGGGTCGGCCTCATCCGGCTCAATCGCCCGCAGGCGCTCAATGCGCTCAACCGCGCGCTGATGGGCGAGCTCGGCCAGGCCATCGCCGCATTCGAGGCCGATACGAATATCGGCTGCATGGTCATCACCGGATCGGAAAAAGCTTTCGCGGCCGGTGCCGACATCAAAGAAATGGCCGACAAGGATTTCGCCGAGGCGTTCTTCGGCGATTTTTGCGCCGACTGGCATCAGGCGGCGGCGGCACGCAAGCCGGTGGTCGCCGCGGTGGCGGGTTTTGCGCTCGGCGGCGGCTGCGAACTGGCCATGCAATGCGATCTCATTATCGCCGCCGACAACGCAAAGTTCGGCCAGCCGGAGATCAAGCTCGGCATCATTCCCGGCATCGGCGGCACCCAGCGGCTCACCCACGCGGTCGGCAAGGCCAAGGCCATGGACCTCATCCTCACCGGCCGGATGATGGATGCCGCGGAGGCCGAGCGCTCGGGCCTGGTGGCGCGCGTCGTGCTGGCGGCGAGCCTGCTCGACGAAGCGATGAAAGTCGCCGCGACCATCGCATCGATGTCGCTGCCGTCGGTGCTGGCGGCCAAGGAGGCGGTCAATCGCGCCTTCGAGACCTCGCAGGCCGAAGGCATCCGCTTCGAGCGGCGCATCTTTCATTCGCTGTTCGCCACTGTCGATCAGGGCGAAGGCATGCACGCCTTCATCGAAAAGCGGCCGCCGAAGTTTGAGAACAAATAACGTGTCATGCCCCGCGAAGGCGGGGCACCCAGTAATCACCTCACTGGCGGTGTGTACTGGGTCGTCCGCCTTCGCGGACGATGACAGGGATTATTTGCGCACGCAGATCACGCGCACGATGGATTGATCGATTGAATTGTGGCCGCTCGCGGGCGCGATGTTCTGCGCTTGCAAAAAAGCGCGCAGCGGTTCCGCCGGTATCAGCGTTGCCTGACTGACGGCACCCGCGCCGGCGACAGCAGTTGACTGCAAATCCACCATGCCGGCGAAACGGCCTTGCGCATCGACCGCCGCCGCTCCGGAGAAACCAAGCTTTGGTGCGGGATCGAGACCTTGAGCGTTGCGATGCGCGGGCGCGCGCGTGACCGCGCCGCCGCCGGCTTGGGCCAGCGGATCGGCGATGCCGACGAGGGTGAGATCATCGCCCGCGCCGCTGTCGCCCGCGAGCGCCACCGGCAAAAGGTCTTGCGCGCCGTAAATGCGCAGCAGCGCGATATCGTTGGTTTTGTCCGCGGCAATGCGCTCGGCATGGCCAAAACCCGGAATGGTGATGGCCTGGCAGCCGTCGGCGACTTGCGCCGAGGTGATCAGATGCCCTTGGCCGGACACCACGATGGCGGTGCCGTATTCGACGCCGCGCCGCAGCCCCGGCGGTGGCGCGGCGCTCGGATCGGGAAAGCCCTGGTAGGTATTGGCCATTGTCGCGGCGATCGGCGCCATGACGCCTTCGATGGCTTGATCGAACAGAATGGTGACGCCGCGCAGTTCGCTGCCGCTCGACTGGACCCGGACGATGAATCTTTTCAGGCCCTGCATTCCCGACATGACGAAGGAGTCGGGTGCGAGCGTCGAATGCTCGACGATGCGACGGCGCACCTTCTTTTCCGTGTCGAACAAAGCCGCCAGCGCGCCCTCGTGCAGGCGAAAGGTCTCGATGTCGATTTGCCCCCCTCGCGACGTCCAGCGGCTGCCCATGCGGGCCGGCGCGGTCTTGGGCACCAGCGCGCTTGGTAGGCCGAGCCGCGCGCCCGTCACAAGGTCGTCGATGATGCGCCATCCCGCCGCCGCCAGCGCGCCCTGAGAAGGCGGACCTATGATGTCGACTGCGGAATCGGGATCGTCTGATGTTGCCGGCTTCGCGGCGACGGGATTCTTTTTCGCAGCCGTTTTCTCGGCTGTTTTTGCGGCCGTTTTCGCCGCCGACGGCAACGCCAGCAGCGGCAGAGCTGCCGCTGCCAGCAAGCCAAGAACGATGCCCGCTTTTCTGATCCCCATCGTCGCACCCAGCCAGGTTGGTTCAGCCTAGCGCAACGGTGGGGCGACGCAATGCGGTGTCAGGAGATCGATTTGAAACTGATCGGATGGCGGCCTTGATCGCATGGATGCTGGTTGTTCGCATTGATGATCTTGTCAAGGAC
>JBAUYI010000264.1:0-30871 GCA_049584715.1 Xanthobacteraceae bacterium | reverse complement strand
CATCGATACGCATCACCACCAGTTCGAGACGGCGCTGCGCAGCTATCTCGCCGACGGCGTCCTCATCAACGACGGCTCCGGCACGCCGAGCGGCAGCACGGCCTACTACGAGTTCATCCTGAACAAGTTTGCCCCGGTATACCGGCCGCAGGACGTCTACATCAACGAGCTGTTCGGCGGGCTCAGCCAGCTCGACGACGGCGTCACCACGGTGCACGACGTCTCGCAGATCAGTCACACGCCGGCGCACTCGGACGCCGCCATTCAGGCGCTGATCGATACCGGGCGACGCGCCGCCTTCGGTTATTTCGAAAGCGCCGGTAATTTCGGCGCCGGCGTGCCGGGCAACCAATATCCGCAAGACGCGCCGCGCATCCTCAAGCAGTGGTTCTCGCCGGGCAACCTGTCGCGCAACGGCCTCGTCCACATGATCATGGGCGGCGAGGTCTATCTCGGCAATGCGACTACCGACAAGTCCTGGACGATCGGCCGGCAGCTTGGTCTGCAGATTGCGGCGCATATCCTCTCGCCGTTCGGCATCCGCCCGATTTTGGACTCGCTCGCCGCCGGAACGGGCGGCAACGGCCACATCGGGATCGGACCGGACAACCTGTTCATCCACATGACCGGCATGTCGGATATGGGCTGGCAGGCGGTGAAAAACAAAGGCGCGCAGGTCTCGATCGCCTTCCCGATCGAGATGAACATGCGGCACGGCATGCCGCCGATCCTCAAGGCGCAGAGTCTCGGCATGGAGCCGTCGCTCTCCGTGGACGTGGAATGCACATTGACGGCGGACTTCTTCACCCAGATGCGCTCCTGCATGAATCTGCAGCGCGCGCTGGTGAACCAGATGATCCTCAATCAAAATACGCCGCCGGACACCCTCGAACTGGCCGCATCGAACAATTGGGGGCTGCCGCCGTCGGCAGCGGCCAATCCGTGGCCGAAGCCGCCAACCAGTCTGCCGGCCCCGCTGACAACGCGGGACGTGCTGCGCTTCGCCACCATGAATGGCGCGAAAGCGCTGCGGCTGGACAGCAAGGTCGGCTCGCTGACGCCGGGCAAGGAGGCCGACATCATCATCCTGGACGCCACGAGACTCAACGTGGCGCCGCTCAATCAGGTGCCGGGCGCGGTCGTATCCTTGATGGACCGCACCAATGTCGAGACGGTGATCGTCGCCGGCAAAGTGCGCAAGTGGAAAGGGCAGTTGCTCGATGTCGATTTGAATAGGCTGAGCCAGCAGCTCACGGCCTCGCGCGACTATGTCTTCTCTGCTGCGGGTATCCCGCAAAACCTGTTCAGCAGTCAGTAGCTCGCGCAGCATTGGCCTAAGCCGGGCCCGTTTGCCGCGGACAAAAAAGCCCGGGACTTCCGGTCCCGGGCCGAGATCGAACAACGCTGTGTCTCGCACGGCCCTTTGTGGCCGCGCGGTTGAGATCAGTAGAATTTATAGTTCAGGCCGGCGCGGACGATGTTGTCGGTGATGTGCAACGAGCTCGTCACAGACGCTACGCCGCCGGTCGTGAAAGCGGGGCCAAACGCCGGATTGATGGCGATCCCGTACGTTTGCGTGAGAGTCCCCAGATCGACGAAGAGGTATTCAAGCTTCGCCGACCAGCCACCGCCAAGCCTGGTCTCTACACCGCCGCCCACGGTCCAGCCCGTCCGGGTGGCGGAAAAGCTCGCGCCGCTCGGCAGAAACGGTCCGGGTTGCAGCGCGCCGGGAAAAATTGTCGGGTTGGCGAAGCCATTGAAGCCGTAGTTATCCTTGACGGTTCCCCAGGCAAAGCCACCGGTCACATACAGCAATGAATCGCTGACCAGCGTGCCTGCGCGTGCGCGCGCGGTACCGAGGCTCGTCAGCTTTTCCTGGGATGTCGAACACCAGCCGAAGCCATCCGCTCCGGCGCCGAAGAAGGCAACACTGGCAGGTGGCGTGCAACTGGTTGAGGTCGCCTTCTGCGAAGTCCATTGCCAATCGGCCTCGAGGCCGAGGACGTAGGACGACGACACTTGCCAATTGTAGCCAAGTTGTCCGCCCGCGAGCCAGCCTTTCGGGGCGTGCTGCGTGGTGTTGCTCAGGAGTTCGTTCGCACCAAGAGCGGCCGAGGTGAAAGTCGCATTCTGCGTTGCGGTATCCGAACCGAAGCTGCCGCCGGCATTTAGACCGACATAGAAGCCGGTCCACGAAGGCGCGACGTGCGCAATCGGCGGCGCCTTGACCGGAAGGTCGGCGGCAATCGCAGGTCCGGCAAGCAAAGCAACAGACGCGACGGCACCTAATAACAGCGTTCTCATGGTTGCCCCCAATGAGTGATTCGACATTTCTGATTCTACGCCGCCGTGCGCGTTCGGCTGTTACGACGCAGGTACACCGCGAACAGAATCGCGGCGCGCGATTTGTTGTTGTGGTCGCGCACCCCTTAATGCTCCGTTAACCACGACACGCCCAAAATGTGGGCGGCAGTATTCTGTCCAAGCAAATAGCAAAGCCGAGACGGCGACGCGGTCACACTCGCGCCCTGAGGGAAAGCCGATGAACAGCAATCAACTGCGCATTGCATGCGTTGTTCTTGCCAGCATGGCCTGCGGTGTCGCGCTCGCCGAGGACGGCGTCACCGACAAGGCCATCGTCTTCGGCCAAGTCGCGGCCCTGAGCGGCCCGGCGCAGGATTTGGGCCAGGGCATGCGCCAGGGAATTTTGGCGGCATTCGAGGACGCCAATCGCGGCGGCGGAATTTCCGGCCGCATGCTGGCGCTGAACTCCCGCGACGACGGCTACGAGCCGGAAAAGACCGTCGAAGCCACCAAGGCCAGTCTCGGCGAAGACAAGGTGTTCGCGCTCATCGGCGCGGTCGGCACGCCGACCTCGAAGGCGGGCCAGCCGATCGCCACCGAGGCGAAGGTGCCGTTCATCGGCCCGTTCACCGGCGCCGAATTTTTGCGCAATCCGTATAACCGCTATGTCGTCAACGTGCGCAGCTCCTATTTCGAGGAGACCGAAGCCTGGATCGAGCACCTGACCAAGGATTTGGGCATCTCGAAGATCGCCATCCTCTATCAGGACGACGCCTTCGGCCTTACCGGTCTCGAAGGCGTGCAGCGGGCGATGGCCAAGCGCAACATGACGCTCGTCGCATCGGGCTCGTTCAAGCGCAATACCGTCGCGGTGAAGTCGGCGCTGCTCGATATCATGAAGGCCGAGCCTGAAGCGGTGGTGACGGTCGCGCCGTACAAGCCGGTCGCGGAATTCATCAAGGTCGCACATCAGGTGCAGTTCAACGCGGTGTTCGTCGCCATCTCCTTCGTCGGGTCGGATTCGCTGGCCAAGGAGCTCGGCAAGGACGGCGCCGGCGTCATCGTCAGCCAGGTGGTGCCGTCGCCGTGGGATGACTCGCTGCCGGTGGTGGCGTCCTACCAACATGCGGTCACGGCAGCCGACGCGACGGCGAAGCCCGGCTTCGTTTCGCTGGAAGGCTATGTGGTCGGCCGCCTCGTGGTCGATGCGCTCAAGCGCATCAAGGGCGAGCCGACGCGCGAAGCGCTGCTCGACGCCATCGGCGCGGCGCCGTTCAACATGGGCGGCGTCACGCTCTCTTACGGGCCGGCCAAGAACCAGGGTTCGGATCAGGTGTTCTTCACCATCCTGCAAGCCGATGGCACGTTCAAGCCGGTGACGCGGCTCGCCAAGATGGCGGGGCAGTGAAGTGACCGACGGCGTTCGCGGCTGGCTCACCGTGTTGTCCCGGTTCAATACGATCCGCGCGCGTCTTTATCTGGCGTTCGGCCTCGCTGCCGGCATGACCGTGGTCGGCTCGCTGTTTGCGCTTTACGCCTCGGCCAATATCAGCGCGACGATGACGGAGATCGTCTCGCGCAGCATGCCGGCGACCGTGGAATCGCTCCGCCTCGCCGAAGAGGCGAGCACGCTGGTCGCCTCCGCGCCGCGCCTGATGACGGCGTCGGACGAAAGCCGCCGCGATGAGATCGCCCGCGATATCGCCGCGCAATCGCAGATACTCAGCGACCGGATCACCCGGCTGCGCCATCTCGATGCCGGCCAGAACGACGAGATCGAAGTGGCCCGCGCCGCCATGGTCGAGCGGCTCGACGCGCTCAACCAGGCGGTTACCGAACGCCTCAAGATTTCGGCGCAGCGCCGCGCGCTCGCGCTCTCGGTGCGGAAGGTCCACGAAGATATTCTCGAAGCGATCACGCCGGCCATCGATGACGCCAATTTCGACCTGATGACGCGGGATCAGGCCGCGGTCGGCAGCGCCACGTTGAATCAGTCGATCGAGGCGCTGCGCCGGCTCCTGGAAATCCAGTCCGGAATCAACCTCTTGTCCGGGCTGTTGATCGAATCCTCGTTGATGACGGACGTCGCCAACCTGGCACCGATGCGCGACCCCATAGCGTCGGCGCAGCGCGGCATCGACGGCAATTTGAAAGCGTTGCCGCAGACCGAGCAGACCAAGAAGATCGCCGCGCTTTATCAAAAGCTCGCGACCGTCGCCGGCAGCAACGGCATCGTCACCCAGCGCACCAACGAGCTCAACCGCGAACAGGATGCCAGACAGGTCTATGCCGCGGCCACGGCTGAGGCGGCGCGATTGCGCCAGGCCGTCGAGGGCTCGATCGAGCGGCAGGGCACATTCGCGCAATCGCTGTCGGGCCGCGCCATTTCGCAAATCCGCGTCGGCCGCATCCTGCTCATTATCCTGAGCATCGCGGCGCTGGCGGCGGCCGGCCTGATTGCGTGGCTCTATGTCGGGCGCAGCATCGTCGGCCGCCTGACGCTGTTGAGCGGCGCCATGCGCCGCATTGCCGACGGCGAGACCGATGTGCCGATCCCGGTCGGCGGCCGCGACGAGATCGCCGGCATGGCGAAGGCGCTGCTGGTGTTCCGCCAGGCCATCGCCGAAGTCAGCGTCGCGCGCGAACGCGAGGCCGACCGGGCCGAAGATTCCGAGCTGCGTCGGCAGCGCGTCGAGGCGGCGACGCAAAATTTCGAGCACGCGGTGAACGACGTCATCCAGGCGCTCGACGGCGCCTCGAAATCCATGGATGGCTGCGCCCATATCATGGCCGATGCCGCCGATCACAATAAGACCCGCGCTGCCGCCGCCGCGACAGCGTCCGAGGAAGCGACCACGAACGTCAGCAACGTTGCCATGGCGGCGGAGGAAATCGCCCAGTCCGTCGAGCAGATCTCGACTCAGGCCGCGCGCTCGGCCGACATCGCTCGCCAGGCTTCCGACGAAACCAAGGCGATCATTGCTACGGTGGAACAGCTGGTCGCCTCGGTGGGCCAGATCAACAATGTCAGCAACCTGATCCGTGACGTCGCCGCGCAGACCAATCTATTGGCGCTCAATGCGACCATCGAGGCGGCACGCGCCGGCGACGCGGGCCGCGGCTTCGCCGTCGTGGCGCAAGAGGTCAAGAGTCTCGCCGGGCAGACCGAGAAGGCCACCGGCGACATCACCCAGCAAATTTCGTCCATAGAAGTGACGACGTCGCAGGTGGTCCAGGCCATGAAGGCGATCGCCGGCACCATCGCGCAGCTCGACGAGAATGCCAGCGACATTTCGGTCGCGGTGCAGCAACAGGATGCTGTCAGCAAGGAAATCGCCCGCAGCGCCAATGCCGCCGCCGAGCGCACCCGCGACGTCTCCATGAGCGTCGTCCAGGTCTCCGATGCCGCCGCCAAGACCGACCAGGTGGCGAGCGCCGTGCTCAATGCCGGCGGCGAGCTGGCGGCGCGCTCCGGCAAGCTGCGCGCCGAAGTCGAGCGCTTTTTGGCGCAAGTTCGCGTCGCCTCTTAGCGGCCGGCCGCCCGCTCGTTACAGCTTCTGCGAAATGCCGGCGTAATAGCCGCGGCGCGCGCCGTATTGCGGGGCAAAGACGCCGATGCCGCTGCCGTCGCGAAGCGCATAAACCTGGTCGAACAGGTTGACGATGTCGAAGCGCACGGTCAGCGGCTTGAAGTCCGGCGACCATTTGAAGTCGTGCGCTATTCCGGTATTCACCACGGCATACGGCGTGGTGTGCAGGGAATTGGGCACGACGCCGTCATCCAGATCGCCGGCGCGAAGTCCGCTGCCGTAGGTCATGTCTGCGGTGAACAGAGTGTCGTACCAGCGATACGACACGCCGGCCGAGCCGGTCATGCGCTGCATGTCATCGGTGTAGTGATAGTGGGTGAGCAGAAAAGCGTATTCGTCGGCATCGAGCAGATACTGGTTCGACTCAGGCCCGATCGCGCGGGTGATGTTGTAGGCGAAGTTCGCATAGGCGTTGAAGTTGCCGTTGTGATATTTCAGCTTGAACTCGCCGCCTTCGCTGTATCCCCGCGCCCAATTGAACTGGGTTAAGACCACGGCCTGGCCGAACTGGCCGTCGTCGATCATGTCGCGGGCCTCCTTGTAATAGGCATCGATGCCGATATCGAGGCCGGGCAGCACCGTCTGGTCGATGCCGGCATCGAAATAATGCGAGCGCTCGGGCTTCACCGGGTCGGCCAGCATCACTTCGGGCTGGTTGGTGGTGTTGGCGAACAGCGCGATATTGGATTGCGTCGCTTGCGCCTGATACGGCGGCGTGAAATAGCGGGCATAGCCGGCGTGGAAGGTGGTGCCAGCGAGCGGTTTGTAGATAAGCGCCAGGCGCGGGCTGAGCTGGTTGGCATCGACGAACTGATACAGTTGGTCGAATCGCAAACCGGCATTGAGGGTGAGTTGATTGGCCAGCTTCCATTCATCCTGAACATAGGCGCCGATGTTCCAGCCGAGCAGGGAGGTTTTATCGGTGATGGGAAACGGCGCACTGGTCACCGCACCGACATCGCCCTGCATGACGGTGGACGTGTTGGTCACATTGGTTTGCTCGCCACTCGCCAAGAAGCCGGCGCGCAGCGTGTGGCGGTCGTTGGCTACGTAAGACGTGTCGAATTGGGTGCCGGTCAGCGTGCTTTCGCGGATCACGTCGGATGCCACGTCGTTGAAGACGAGATCGCCGAATATATCGGGGACGAAATGGACCTTGGCATAGCGCGAGAAGAAGGCGAGTTGCGCATCGCCGTCAGTGCCCTTCTTTTGCAGTGACGCGATATTGAAAGCGTAGGTGTCGAATTCTTTTTCGTTGAGCGTCGTGGAATCAAAAGTCGCCGGGCCGAAATCGCCGAGCGGCATTTGGTTGGGATTGTTGGGGATCTGAAACGCGCTGTGGGACGCGCCGGAGATGAAACTGAACCGCGTCGACTCGTCGAGCAGGGTGGACACCGAGCCGAAAAACTTGCCCTGTTGCGTTTGATCGTGGATGGCGTTGAGGCCCGGCGTCGGATTCTCGATGCCGAGATCGTTCCAGGTGCCGCGCCCGGTGACGAAATACATCGTATTGCCGACGCTGCCGCCGTAATCGAAGCTTGGCGTGAAGGTCTGCCGGCTGCCGCCGTAGAGACTGACCTCGCCGCCCGGCGTGGCAAAGCTTCTGCTGGTGATGTCGAGGATGCCCGCGGTGCGCAGCCCATATTGGGCCGGCAGCGCGCCGGTCAGTAGCGACATGCGGGCGATGAAATTGGTGTCGAGGTACATGCCGAGGCCGGAAACGCCTTCGGGAACTATGACGCCGTCGATCCTGATTTGAACGTTGGCGTATTCGCTGCGGACGTGGAAGTTCGGATTGGATGCGGCCGAATCGTAGGACACGCCTGGAAATTGCAGGATGACCTTGTCGATCGGCGTGTTTTCGCCCTGCGGCATGTCCAGGATCGCCTGACGGCTGATGGTGTAGGTCGTGGCGCCGATATTCGGCAGCAAATTGTCGCGCGCCTGATTGAAGCTGGTCATCTTGGCGTCCAGCGCTGCCTGCGCGGGCGTCGTGGCACTCGCGGGAGCGGCGGTGGCCGTGCCTTGCTGGGGAGGTTGTCGCGCCACCTTGGGTTTCGGTTTGGTTTTCGGAGCGGTAACGACGATTTCGGGGATTTTGGCAGAGGCCTTGGGCGAAGCATCTGCCGGATTGTTGTCGGTTTGCGCCGAAGCTTTTGCGATAGCGCCGAGGCCGATGACAATCGCCAGCGCCGAGACGGCTGCTTCATTGCGAAACGCATGCAGCCGGGATTTGCGATTGTTTTTTGCCCCTGACATGAACGCCCCACAGCCAGTTTAGAACGATGAAAAAGTACATATATTTCAAATAGTTGTAGCGGGCCCCGTATGGCGCGACAAGTATTCGCGCGGTCGAAGATCATTACAACGATTCAAAACTGTTGCTGATTCCCGTTTGTATTTGTTCTAAACGAGAATGGTGCGCCAGAAATTCTTCTTTATCGCCAAGCCTATCCATCGCACCAAAGGAGAGTGATGCGGGCGATGCGTGTGAGCGCGATGTGTGGCCCGCAAGACACGCGTCGGCGTTTTAATCGCAGCGATAAATTTTCTCGACGAAAGTACGGCCGATCGTAGTGCGTCTATCCGGTCGTTAGGCCTTCAGCCGCACATAGTCGGCGTAAACCGGCTCCCACATCTTGGCCTTGACCGCGGCGGCCAGCGCTTCGTCCGACACGATGGCGGCAAGCCCGTCGGCCTGCGCCTGCTTGGCAACGGCCATCGCCACGTGGAACGAGAGCTCGCGCGACCGAACCAGCGGCGGCAAGAGGTTCGCCTGCGGGTCGTGCTTGGCCGGAGACATTTCGGCGATGGTGCGCGCGGCGGCGAGGAACATGCCGTCGGAAATGCGGTGCGCCTTGGCGGCAATGGCGCCGAGCCCGATGCCCGGATAGACGTAGGCGTTGTTGGTCTGGTCGATGCGGAAGGTGTGACCGTCACGCTCGACCGGCGGGAATGGACTGCCCGTGCCGATCACGGCGCGGCCTTCGGTCCATTCCATGAGGTCTTGCGGCGTCGCTTCGGCCCGTTCGGTCGGGTTCGACAGCGGAAAGATCACCGGCCGGCGCGCGCGGTCGGCCATGGCGCGGACGACGGCTTCGTGGAACGCATGCGGCTGGCCCGACGTGCCGATCAGCACGGTCGGCCGCGCATTGACGACGACGTCGCCGAGGCCGATCCGGTCGGGCGAGGCCAAAGTCCACGACGACAGCGCCGCGCGCTTGTGCACAAAGGGCGCTTGAAACGGCCGCAGGCCCGTCATGGTGTCGACCAGCAAGCCGTCGCGGTCGACCAGATAGAAACGGCTGCGCGCTTCGCTCTCCGCAACACCGGCATCGATCATCGCCCGCAGCAGCAGCGCGCAAATGCCGGTGCCTGCGGAGCCGGCGCCGAATACCGCGATGCGCTGTTCGTTGAGCGGCGTGCCGGTGACATTGATCGCGCTCAGTAGCGTGCCGACGGCGATTGCGGCGGTGCCCTGGATGTCGTCGTTGAACGTACAAAGACTGTCGCGGTAGCGCGCCAGCAGCCGGTTGGCATTGCCGATGGCGAAATCTTCCCAATGCAGCAGCACATGCGGCCAGCGCTCGCGCACCGCAGCGACGAAAGTGGCGATGAAGGCGTCATAGGCCTCGCCGCGCATCCGTTCGTGCTGCCAGCCGATATATTGCGGATCGTCCAGGTGCTCGCGGCTGTCGGTGCCGACGTCGAGGATGATCGGCAGCGTCGTCGCCGGATGCAGTCCGGCGCAGGCGGTATAGAGCGAAAGCTTGCCGATCGGGATGCCCATGCCGCCGGCGCCCTGGTCGCCGAGACCGAGGATGCGCTCGCCGTCGCTGACGACGATGGCCTCGACGCCGTCGAAGCGCGGATTGCCGAGGATGCGGCGAATGTCGTCTTGGTGCGGGTAGCTGAGAAACAGGCCGCGGGGTTTGCGGAAAATGCTCGAGAACTGCTGGCAGCCGAGACCGACCGTGGGCGTATAGACGATCGGCATCATCTCTTCGATGTTGCGGGTCAACAGCGCGTAGAACAGGGTCTCGTTGGTGTCCTGCAGGCCGCGCAGGAAGACGTATTTCTGCATATCGCTGCCGAGCTTGCGGAAGGCGTCGAGCCGGCGCTGAACCTGATAGTCGAGCGTGGCGACGTGGGGCGGCAACAGGCCGTGCAGCTCGAAAGCGTCACGCTCGGGTTCGGTGAAGGCCGTGCCCTTGTTGAGCAGCGGGTCGTTGAGGAGCTCATAGCCGCTCAACGCGGTGCGGACCGTCTGCAAAGATTGATCGTTCATCGGCCCCGGCTCCCCAGCCGACAGAGACGATACTCTTGAGCGGCGGCATTCTATAGCGTGGTAATTTTATAACGTGACAGTTTTATAGCGTGGCAAGGGCCGCGCCGTCACGCCCCGGTGACTGCGAGCAGTGCCTCCTTGATCTTTGCCACCGCGTAGTGTCCCACGGTTTCCAATTCGATATGCGGAATGTTGGGCAGTTCGTCTGCTGCCACAACGGCATCGACGATCGCCGGACCGTCGGCCGCGAAAGCCTCGCTGATCGCTCCTTTCAGCTCGCCGGGCTTCGTGGCCTTGAAGCCGTGGCCGCCGCAAGCTCGAGCAAACGCTGCGAAGTCCGGATTGGGGAATTCGATGCCTTCCTTGAACGGAGGCAGGCCGATGGACTCCGCCTCCAACGTGATCAGCCCGAAAGCCGAATTGTTGTACACAACCGCCTTCACCGGCAGTTTGTGGTGCACGGCGGTGAGGAACTCGCACATCAGCATGTTGAAGCCGCCATCGCCGCAAAGAGCGATGACTTGCCGCGATCGATCCAGCGCCTGGATGCCGTTGCCCTGACCGAGCGCCGTTCCGACGGCGGCATTGTTGAAGGAGCCGATGATGCGCTGTGAGCCGCTCTGGCGGATCCAATTGGCCGACCACAGCGTGTTGAGCCCGGTATCGAAAACAAAAACCGCATCGCGTTTGGCGAGGTCGCTGACCGCCCGCGCGACGGCCTGCGGATGGATGACATCCTTGCTGCGTGCCGGATCGGCCTGCTTGTTCAGCATTTCGTCCCACTTGCGGCGCTCGTTGGTCACGCGGTCCAGGAATTTCGTATTGCTTTTGGCCGCGACCCGGCCGAGCAGCAGCTTGAGCGTCGGCTGCACCGAGCCCAGCACGCCGAGCGCGGTCGGCGTCCGCCGTCCGAGCACTTGCGCCCTTTCGTCGACCTGGATGACGGAGCTTTTGTGCGGCAGGAATTCCGAATACGGATAGTCGGTGCCGAGCATCAGCAGCAGCTCGCAGTGCATGATTGCATTATAGACGGCCTTGGTGCCGATCATGCCGATGCCGCCCATCCAATGCGGGTCATCGTAGGGCATGATGTCCTTGCCCTTGACCGAATGGATCAGCGGCGCCTTGAGGCGATCCGCGAGTGCGCGCAGCTCTTCCGCAGCGCCATGGCATCCGGCTCCGCACATGATGACGACGCTGTCGGCCGCGTCGACCCGACGGGCCATGTCGGCAATGTCCGCTTCGTTCGCTGCGAACTCGGACCTCGGCTTCAACGTCGAGACGCTGGAGACCGCGCCGTCGACCTTTGCGGCGATGACATCCTGCGGCAGTGTCAGGTGGGCGACGCCGCGCCCTGCGTAGGCGGCGGCGATCGCCTGGTGAATAACGGCCGGCGCTTGCGATGGCGAGGACACGGTTGCGGTGTAAAGCGAGACGTCGCGAAACAGCAGATCCGGTTCGGTCGTCTGGATAAAGTCGGTGCCCTGCATCTTGCGCGCCATGTCGCCCGACAGCGCGAGAACGGGAGCGTGGTCGCGGCTCGCTTCATAAAGGCCTGCGACAAGATGCGTGCTGCCGGGTCCCGTCGTGCCGGCGCAAACCCCGAGCTGGCCGGTAAGCTTGGCTTGGCCGGAAGCGGCAAGCGCCGCGCCTTCTTCGTGGCGGACGCCGACCCATTCTATATCGCTGCGGCGGACCGCGTCGGCAAGCGGGTTCAGCGAGTCGCCGATCAGCCCGAAGATATGCTTGACCCCGAGCTGCTGGAGCGTGCCGACGAGAATGTCCGCAACCGTTTGCGACATCGGTGCCTCCTCTTTCCGCGGCGTCCGCTCTGGCCGTTGCTCCTTGCGGAGTTTCCTGCGTCAGCCCTCGACGTCGGTTTCCGGCCGGTCGGTGCCGGCGGCCAACTCCTCGTGCCAGCGGCCGTTGGCGTCTTCCCACGAGATGGCCCGGGTTTCGCCGGGTACGTGCTGTTCGCGGGCGGCGCGCTCCGCGGCTTTGCGGGCGAGGTCGTGGGACGGGAAGGGCTCGGAGAAGACGCCGTCAACCTTGTAGGCCCAGCCGCCATCGTGCTCGACGATATGATAGGTGATCTTGGTCATGGTTCACGCCTCGTGGGTGACGATGTCGATCATCGTCCCGGTTTGAGCAGCTCGCAAGCGCGTTTCGACGCGCGAAGTTATGCGGCGTGCGGATGGAACTTTCGCAGCGCGCCAAAACCAAGCACGACGAAGATCGCCAGTACGATGACCTGGGCGACGACGAAGGCCGGTTCGGTGCTTTGCGTCGGCGCCAGCGCGTGCAGAAACCCGATTTTCTGGAAGGACTGGATGACGCCGACGAAGACATTCAGGTAGATCGCCACCATGGCGGCGATGACGTAGATCCACCGCCAGATGCCGGTCAGGTGCAGGAAATAGAGGGCAATGACGGCGACCGCCAGCACCACCAGCGATATGACGCCGACGCCTTCTGCCGGCGTGAAGGTCGGGTCGTGAAAGAAAAATCCGGTGACGCTGGTGAGGATCAAGGCCAACAGCGCGAGCGCGGTCCAGCCGGGCACGCTCTTGCCCTGCACCATGGCGAAGGCAACGATGACGCCGGCAACGATCCCAACCAGACTGATCAGGACATGAATGACCGTGAATGTTTGGACTGACAGACCTAGGATCATGATACGCCCCTTCAAATGGAAATAAACCGCACCGCGATTATAGCGTTCGTTGCAGGGTTGAGCCTAGCAGGCTTCCATGTCGATTTCTTTCGGCCTCAAGGCTTCGGCGCGCCGATGTTCTCGCGCTTTCGCCGCGCTTCGTAAGCCCGCAAATGCGCATAGGCGATGCGCAGCAACGGAACGTCGTTCGGCCCGCCGCCGGCGTCGCCGCGCCGGATCAGGTCGCCGAGGATATGGTCGGCCTCGGTCGGCGCGCCGCGTTCGACATCGCGCAGCATCGAGGCCGCGAACGTCGAGCCCGCCATGGTCAACATGCCCCGGTTTCGCGTCATCGCCGCCGCGCTCGGCGCAAAGCTTTGCGCCGCGGCAATGCCGGCGCATTCATCGAGCAGCGCCAGCGACAGATTTTCCGCGCCGGCTGAGACGATATCGCCGACGGTAGCACGCATCAGGCAATTGCTGCCGGCCATGGTGGCGATGAGAACCCACTTCTCCCACATCTCGTGCAGGATGGTTTTGCTCAGGCGTGACTCGAAATTGGCGCCCGAGAAGGTCGATGCGATCGCTTCGGCGCGCGGCGAGGTTTCACCGTTCTGTTCGCCGAATGACAGGCCGTGGGTGTCGTTAAGATGCATGATGTGGCCGTCGCCGTCGAGGGTGACGGAAATCACGCATTGACCGCCCAGCACGGCGGCGCCGCCGAAACGTTCGCTGAGGTCATCCATATGGGCCATGCCGTTGAGGAGAGGCAGGATCGCGGTGTTGGGTCCGACGGCAGGCGCGAACGAGTCCGCCGCCGAGTGCAGATCGTAGGATTTGCAGCTCAGCAGAATCAGATCGAACGGCGCGCGGAGCGTATCGGCGGCGACGGTCGGCGGTGCCGGCAAGCTCGCATCGCCGAAGCGGCTGCGGATGACGAGGCCGGTTTTGGCAAGCTGCGCCTGGCGCCGCGGCCGCACCAGGAACGTCACGTCGCGGCCGGCTTCCAACAGCCTGCCGCCAAAATAACCGCCGATCGCGCCGGCGCCGACGACCAGGATACGCATAAGGGTTTCGTCCGTTTAGGAATGATCCTGCGCCACGTCGATCAGCGTGCCGTCAGGATCGGCCAGTTGAACCGAGCCGTGCGGGCATTTTTGCAGCAACGCCAGCCGCGCGGCGCCTTCGGCATCGAACGGGATCGGTTTCGGCGCCAGCTGGATATTGGTCTTGGCAACCCTATCGCGATTGGCTTCGAAGGCTTTGATATCGGGCACGCGAAAGCCGATGTGATCCATGCCGGGCTGTTCGATGCCGGCGCCGTTGAACGAGGAGATTTTCCACGGCACGATCGCCATGGTCATGCGGCCGTCGGTCAGGTGATAGCCGCCTTCCTCGGACGGCAGGTTGCGCGCTTCGAGCTCGAACAGGTCGGTGTAGAAATCGGCGAGCCGCTCCGCCTCGCGGGCGCGAATGGCGAAATGGCTGAACGTGGTTTCCTGCCTCCACTCGCCCTTGTTCCAATCGTCCTTGGCATAGATTTCGGCGCGGTTCTCATGGCCGGGCTGCGACAGGTCGAAATAATTGCCGGCCGGATCGTGGGCGCTGTAGCTGGCGAACGGCCGGTTGCCGGGCCGTTTGACGATCTCGATGTCCGGATATTTTTTTGCAACTTTGCTGCGAACCTTGTCGAGGTCTTCTACTTCAATACCAAAATGGTCGAGGCCGGCTTTGCGGCCGCCGCGCCGCGGAATGAGCGTCATGCCGACATAGCCGTCGCCGACAGAAATCGCGCCGATCTCGCGCGCGGTGTCGCCCGACGCTTTGAGCCCGAACATGGCGCGATAGAACATGCCGAGCAGCGTGTAATGGTCGCTGGTAATGGCGAGATGATTGAGCTTGCCGAACATGATGGTTTCCTACTGTGAATTGCAAAATCAGTCGACGAGACGCGTGAGGCCCGGCACCACGATCTTATCGGGCGTGATGTCGCTCTTGATGTCGCCGAGCCCCTTCATGGCATTGATCAGGTTCTGCATGCGCGCGCGAGAGATGTCCCCGGTCGGCGAGAAATAGTTGATCCTGCGCAAGAAGTCGTAGCTGCGCTCGACCGGCCCGCGCGCCGACTTCATCTCCTTGACCATGATATCGACCGCCTCGGCGCGATTGGCCGGATCGTCGAACCAGGCGACGCTCTTGTCGATGACTGCGAGCAGTTTCAGCAGCGTGTCGCGGTGTGCCGCCGCATAGGCGAGCGAGACGTCGGTGCCGGAAAACGGCAAATCGGGCGCATAATCCATGATCAGGCCGACGCTGTGGAAGCCTAAATCCTCGGCGAAGAAGCTGACCGGCGGCGCCAGCAAGGTGGCGTCGGCGGCGCCGGACTTCAGCGCCGCGAAACGGCCGGCAGTATTGCCGACCACGGTGATGTCGTAGTCGCCGTCTTTCAGGCCGTTGGCCTGCATGATGCGCTCGAGATAGACGCGGTTGATGTCGACCAGGCCGCCGATGCAGATGGTCTTGCCTCTGAGATCCTTCACCGTGGCGATGGTCGGCTTCGCCATCATCTCGTAAGCCGAAACCTGGCCGACGATGCGCAGGAGGCCGACCGGTGCGCCTTTCTCGACGGCATGGATCGGCTCGACCACACCGACGTCGGCGACGATGTCGAGGGAGCCTGCGGACAATTGCTGCACCAGGCCGGACGCGGTCGGCACATAGATGATGTCGAGATTTATTCCGGCGTCGGCAAAAAAACCTTTCTGGATGCCGATATACCAAGGCCAGCCGACCGCATTGGCAGCGCCGATCATTCCAGTGGAGATGGTCTCGGCAGCCTTGACCGATGGCGCCCCGAGAGCGAGGACGCAACATAGCGCGCCGATGAGTTGCGTCAGTCGCGACGAGGTCATGGCCGATCCCTCCCGGATTTTTATCCGCGCTTCTGGTGTCGCGGCGTGCGTCCTCACCTTGCCGGTTTCCTTAGCTTGCGACAATGCGGCGGAGCGTCCAAACCATTCACGCAGCCGGCGAACGGCGCGGCACTAAAAGGTTGCCGGTGAACATTTGCACCACTTCGTCGTTCTGATTGAGGGTCGTGTTCTTCACCCGGATCATGCCGCGATCGGGCTTTGATTTCGACAGCCGCACTTCGAGTATCTCGCTGCTGACGCGAAGCTCGTCGCCGGGCCGCACCGGGAGCGACCAGCTCAACTGGTCGAAGCCAACGCCGAGAATGCCGCCGGCCGGCCTGAATTCGCCGTCGACCATAAGCCGCATCGTCATAGCGGCAGTGTGCCAGCCGCTGGCCGCCAAGCCCTTGAACGGCGATTGCAGCGCCGCGACTTCATCGAGATGGTAGAATTGCGGATCGAACTCTTTGGCGAAGGCGATGATTTCTTCCTTGTCGACCCGCTTGCGGCCGGACAGATAAACTTGTCCCACGGCGTAATCTTCCAGATATTGCTGCTTCATCGTGCGACCTGCTCCCCCGTAAACCACGCGCCGCCGGCCACCGCCGCGGCGTTGATCAGGCCAAACGTAGCAAGCGCAACCGACAGCGCAATAAAAACTGCTGTGAGATCGCCGGTCCAGCGCAGCGCCAAATAGCCGCCAAGCGCCGCGATGAGGAGGCGCGCCATGTTGGCGAGGAACGGCCACAATAAGCGCCCGGCGCCCTGGGAGGCAAAGTAGAGCGCCATGCCGAGTCCGAACAGGCCATAGGCCGGGCCGACCATACGTAGATAACGCGACCCCGCATCGAGCATCGCCGGCGCGGTGTCGAACAGCGACAGCCAGGCGACCGGAAACGCGGCGGCGCTGAGCCCGATGAGTTCGCACAGCGCAGCGGCGATGGCCGCGCCGATCCAAGCCACGCGCAAGGCGCGATCGCGGCGGCCGGCGCCGATATTGGTGCCGACCATGGCGACCAGCGGGCCGCCGAGACCGAACACCAGCGGGATCAGCAGATATTCCAGGCGCGATCCGGTGCCGTAGCCGGCGATGGCCGCGGGGCCGAAGGCGCCGACGAGGCCAGTGGCAATGACGATGGTGAGATTGGTCTGCACCGTGATCAGCGCCGCGACCGCGCCGACGCGCAAAATGTCGGCAAACAACGGCCAACGCAGGCGGACGCCGAAAAGGGTAAGCCGCACGATGCTGCGCCCGGAGCGCAGATAGGCCGCGAGCGCCACGCCGCCGACCGCGTAATAGATCAGCACCGCAACCGCGCCGCCGGCGACGCCGAGCCGCGGCAACGGCCCGAAGCCGAAGATCAGGCACGGCGACAGCGGGATCAGCACGGCGACACCGATGACCGTGACCAGCGCCGGCACCGCCATATTTCCGGTGCCGCGAATGACATTGGCGAGCGAGTTGAACAGCCAGACCAGAACCGCGCCGGAGAAAACCACGCCGGAATAGGTCAGTGCCGCATCGAGCGAAGCGCCGCTGCCGCCCATCGCCGTGTAAAGCCATCGCCCGCCGAGCAGGAGCGCGACCGTGAAGGTGAGCCCGAACAGCAGCGCGATGACCAGTGCATGGACCGCGAGCGCGTCGGCATCGGCGCGGCGTCCGCCGCCGAGCGCGCGTGCGATCGCCGACGAAATGCCGCCGCCCATGGCGCCGGCCGACATCATCTGCATCAGCATGAGAAGCGGAAACACCAGCGCGACGCCGGCCAGCGGATCGGTGCCGAGCTTGCCGATGAAATAGGTCTCGACCAGGCCGACCGAGGTTTGCGCCAGCATCACCAGCACGTTTGGCGCGGCGAGGCGGATCAGCGTCGCCGCAATCGGGCCTTCGATCAGCGCGCGGGTGCGCGGGTCGTATTTGGCTTTTTCCGGGATGGCGGCCGATGCCCCGGTTAGCGGCGGTTCGGAGGAGACGAGGCCTACAGACGACATGCCGGCGCTCCGTTGCCTGCGGCAACTCGTTGCCTTGAACGCTACACCATATAGGAGTATATACGCCTATATCAAGCGATGAAGACGGCCATGCATCCTATTTCGACCAATCCTGCGGCTTGCAATTGCCTGGCGTTGCGCCAGGCGACCCGCCATGTCACGCAGTTATACGATCAATTCATCAGCCCGCTCGGGCTGCGCGCCACCCAGTATTCGATTCTTGCAAGGCTGCAGCGCAGGGGCGCGATGACGATCAATGCACTTGCGGCCGAGCTGGTGATGGACCGCACGACCTTGGGGCGGAATATTCTGCCGCTGCAGCGCGACGGCCTGATCGCTGTCGGGCCGGGGCAATCGGACCGGCGCAGCAAGGAGCTGCGGCTGACGCGTGCCGGGCAGGAGCGTTTCCAGGCTGCACAGAAAGGCTGGACAAAGGCACAGGCGCAGTTTGAGCGCGCCTACGGCGCAAAACGCGCCAAGGCGCTACGCTCGCTGTTGGAAGACGTGACGTCGCGCGAACTGGCCGTCGGCTAAAATAGAATTACAGCGCCGCGATCGTCTGCACTTCGAGCAGATAATCCGGATCCGCTAGGCGATTGATGATCAAGAGGGTGTTCGGCGGCGATCCGCCGGGAAACATTTTCGGAAATTCCCGGGTCCGCCAGGCGCGGAACGCAGCCGCGTCCTCGGTGCGCGTCAAATAGCTCGTGAATTGAACGACGTTGGTCCAGTCGGCGCCGACCGCGCGCAGCGCGGTAAGGATATTGGCGTAGACTTGTACACTTTGCGCCTCGATGTCGCCCTTGCCGACGATCTTGCCGGACGCATCGCTCGGTACTTGGCCGGCGATGAAGACGACTTGCTGCGTCCGCGCCTGCGCAATATGCGAATAAGTTCCGGGCGGCTTGGCGAGCCCCTCGGGATTGAAGATCTTGATGTCTGCCATGTTGGTCCTCGTGTTTCTGTTTGCGCGTCTCAGGCGTAGCGCGAAAAATCGCGGCCTTCCTTGACCACGAATTCGAGCAGGAACGGCGCACCTTTCTCGGTGACGCCGACGGCGTCCTTGATGGCGCCGACGATGTCGCCGGGCTTTTCCACGCGCGTCGCCGCTACGTTGAGCCCCTCGGCGACTTTTTTGTAATTGCCGCCGACCGTCATGGCGCCGTATTTCTCGTCGGAAATCTTCAACACATCGCGCTCGGCGCCCATTACGCCGTTGTTGAACACGACCGTGAGTATGGCGATGCGGTTGCGTGCGGCGGTTTCGATGTCCATGCCGGTCATGCCGAACGAGGCGTCGCCCATCACGTTGATGCAATGCTTCTTCGGTGCGGCGAGCTTTGCGCCCATGGTGATGCCGAGCCCATAGCCGAGCTGGGTCGACTTGCCCCAGCCCATGTATGAGCCGGCCGTGGTCGTTTCCCAGAACGGGATCATCTGCTCGCGCGGGCTGCCGGAATCGTGCGTCATGATGACGTTGTCGCGGTCGAGCGTGCGCATCATGTCGCGGATCACACGGTACTGGTTGAGCGGCATCTCGTCGGAGTTGAGGAATTTCGCCCATTCGTCGAGCCAGGCTTTCTTGCCGGCGGCGACTTCCTCCTTGAGTGAGTTGAGCGCATTGCCGCCGCCCGGGCCTTTTTGCTTGGCGACCTCGGCGATCAGCGCATCGATGACGAGACCGGCATCGCCGATCACGGCGAGATCGGCGCGATATTCCTTGTTGATGTCGCCGGCATCGTTGGTCGAATGGATGATGGTCTTGCCCGCCGGCACGGCCGGCCCGAAATTCGTAATCGTGAGGCTCGAACCGATCGCCATGACGACGTCGGATTTTTTCATGAAGTCGGCGAACACCTTTGAGCGCGAGCGCGTCGCGCCGCCGAGCGCCAGCGGATGGCTGTCGGCAATGGCGCTTTTGCCCGGATTGGTGGCGACCACCGGCGCCGGCAGCAATTCCGCCAGCGCCGCGAGCTTGTCGCCGGCTTCGGCATAGTGCACGCCCTGGCCGGCCCACAGGATCGGGTTTTTGGCCGCGAGCAACATCTCGACGGCTCGCTTGATGGCATCCGGATCGGGCGCCGTGCGCTGTACCGGCACCGGCCGGTAGTCCAGCTCGCCCTTGAATTGCGCCTCCGCTATTTCGTCGGGCACTTCGATCAGCACCGGGCCGGCTTTGCCGGTGCGCATCGCCTGATAGGCGCGCCGCATCAGGTCGGGCAGTTCCTGCACGTTGTGTGCCAGCGCCGACCATTTGGTCACCGGCCCATAGACGGCGGCAGCGCGGAACGCCGGGCGCACATATTGCTTGGCCAGCGGCATGCCGCCGGAAACGATGAGCAGCGGCACGTTCTCGGCATAGGCTTGGGCGATGCCCGGAAACGCGTTCTCGATGCCGGGCCCGGCTTGGGCAGCGAACACGCCGTTCTTCTTGCCGCGCTTGATGCGCGAATAGCCGTCGGCGATGCCGACGCCGACGCGCTCCTGCCGGCACAGGATCGGGCGGATGTCGATCGCCGCGCACGGCTCGATCACCTGATTGCGCGGATAGCACGAGAGAAATTCGGTGCCTTCGCGTTTGAGAATTTCGGCAATGACTTCGGCGCCATTCATGTGCGTTCATCCCTGACTTGTCTTATTGTGCGATGCGTGAAATCCTCATCGCATTATAGCGAAGTCGGAGCGCGAGTATAACCATGGTGCGGCAAGTTTGGCTTGGCGTCGTTCTGGCTTTTGCGTTCGGCGCTGCGCCGGCGCCGGCAGGGGACTTTTGGGGCTGCAGCGATACCGTCTATTGGTGCACGCGCGACGCGATTTATGCGCAATTCAAGCTGATCGCCCGTCTCGAGGCCGATCCGGACGTCGATGAAGCCGTCAAGGGGCCGCAGATCAGTGCGGCGCGCGCCGAGATCCATCGCTTGCGCGCAACGATCAGCTACCCTCCGCCGCACGCGTGGGCGACGATCGCTTCGCCGCTGCCCGTGAGGCCGGCGCCGTGTTGCTATACGCGTAAATCCCTTTATCTGCGCTGAGCGGGTCGAGGCTCAAAGCGTCCGGAGCGGAAGCAGACATGGTCAGTTCGCATGGCTGTTTCGTCTGGTACGAGTTGACGACGACGGACGCGCAAGCGGCTAAGGCCTTCTACGCCGATGTCGTCGGCTGGGGCCTGCGCGACGCGTCGACGCCCGGCGCGGCCTATACGCTGTTCACAGCCGGCGAGGATCCGGTCGCTGGACTCATGGCTCTGCCGGCCGAGGCACGAAAAATGGGCGCGCTGCCGCTCTGGACGGGCTATGTCGGCGTCGACGATGTGGACGCCGCGACCGATCGACTGAAGCGTCTCGGCGGAGCCGTGTATGTTCCGCCAACGGACGTCCCCGATGTCAGCCGCTATTCTGTCGTCACCGATCCGCAGGCGGCAACGTTGGCCTTGGTCAAGTGGTTGAACCCCGGCCAACAGCCGCCCGCCGCGCCGACAGCGCTAGGCCATGTCGGCTGGCACGCATTGTCCGCGGTCAATTGGGAGAAGGCGTTCGCCTTTTACGGCGAGCTTTTCGACTGGCAGAAGGTCGATGCCGACGTCGCCGGCATCAGCACCTATCAGTTGTTCTCGGCGGCGGGGCAGACGATCGGCAGCATGTCCACAAAACCTCCGGCAGCGCCGATGCCGTTCTGGCTCTATTATTTCAATGTCGGCGACATCGACGCAGCCGTAGAGCGCGTCAAGGCCGGCGGCGGCAAAATTCTCGAGGGCCCCGTCGAAGCGCCGGGCGACAAGCGGATCGCCCGATGCACGGACCCTCAGGGCGCCATGTTCGCGCTGACAGGAGCCGGCCGCAGCAAGACAATCGGCTATTTCGGGTCTGTTGCTGCGGACGATCCCGCCGCCACGCGTTTGTTTGTACCCAAGAAGACCGGGCCGAACGCGTAGCGCATCAGATTGTCAACGAAGAGCTTCCGGTTTCGCACCACGGCCGAGCGCAAATTGGCCGACTGCGCCCTCGACATGAATTTGCAGTCCGGTCATTTTCGCAAACAGCTCGATATTGGTGGTGCCGATCGCGCATCCGCCGAGGCCCATATCGGTCGCCATGACGTAAAACGTTTGCATCAGGACGCCGACGTCCTTGAGAATGAGCGCATAGGCGATGGAACTGTATTTCCATGAAACCCGGCCGAAGCGCGCCGCAATGGTGATCACGATTTGCGGCGCGGCGGGTATGCCCATGGCGAATTCGGCGCTCTTGAGCAGTGCGTCGAGTTGATTGCCGCGGGTCTCGATCGACACCAGCGCGTGGGCGGCCGCGTCATAATGATAGAAGCCGCGCGACAGCCCTTCGCAGGTGTCGACGGCCAGGTAGAGCTCGAGCTCGTGACTGGCTCCGGCCGAAGGATAGGGCCGCACCGTGTAGCCGAGTTCCGGGGCGCCGCCGTGGCCGGACGCCGACGGCAATTCGGATTGGACGCGAGCGGTACTGTCGAGAAAGCGCGCCAGCTCGGCGAGCGTGATCGGCCGCTGGTTGTCAAAATCGCGTGTCGAATGGCGTTGGCGCAAAAGCGTCGCGGCTGGCGAAGCCGTCTCCCCGGTTACGGCCGAGACTTCGCGCAGGTCGATCTTATTTCCAGGCCAAGGCAAACGCACGGCCGGCAGCGGAGCGATGGTGGCCGCATAGGGATAAGCGCCGCCCAACGGGTTGGCGTGGCGGCCCTCGGTGCTGCGGGCGTGGAACAGCAAATCGTGAAAGTCCCACAGCACAAGGGCGTCGTCGCCTTCCTCCGGCCGAAGGCCGTTGTTGCCGGCGTCGATCTGGAAAAGGATTTGGCAGTCGACGAGGAGCGCGAGAAGCTCAGGCCCTGGAAAACCCTCTTGCCGTCGGAATTGTTTGATCTGTTGCGGCGCGGACAGCAAGGCCAAGGCAGCGGCGACCTTGGGATCGGCAATTTTGAACAAGGCGCCGGCGCGCGGCGATTCCAATACCATCTCGTTGGCGCGTCGCCGCATATAGGCAAATCGCGACAGCACCAGCGTGTCGGCATTGTCGAGCGGCGGCAGGCGCGGCCAATAATCGGGCAGCTGCGGCTCGATGACGACCAGATCCGCGGCTGGCGAACGCCCGAGGCGGTACTCGATGAGACCGCGCCCAGCCAATCGCCGGACCAGAGTATGAATTTCCTTATCGATTTCTCGTTTGCCGGACGCAAACGCGCTCAACAGCAGGCCGACACGCAATTGCTTCGCGCGCTCGGCGGCTTCCGCGCTGAACTTTCCCAGCCCGAGTGAAACGTCGTCGAACTGCGCAACAATATCGCCACCCGCCTGCGCTTGCAGCGTGACGTGGCTCAGGAGCCGCGCGGAAAGCGTGGCCGCGGCGCGTCGCCCACTTTTTTTTCGGGGAGCGCGCATGACGGCATGATCTCAGGTATGGGGGTGAAGCGGATTGAGCTCGCTTTCCGGGATCGGCGTATCGCGCAATCCGAGTTTGACCGGCACGTCGTAAAGCCGGCCGGGCGCGAAACGGCGGTAGAAATGGCGCAATCCTGGAACGATCACGCGGACCACCGGCGTCTCGATGTCGGGCCGCGTCTGATCGAGCACAAGGAAATCGAGGCCCGCCCGCTTGGCGACGTCCACGCAGGCCAAAGCCTGTTCGCGGGTGTCGAGACTGCCGAAGTTCACGCCGAAATCCGGCCGGACCGGCGGCCTGCCGTCCGGGATCAAGTAGGGATGGTCCTGCAGGCGAAACGGGCCCGTGCCGTCATTGCTCGATGACCCCGCATCGCGAAGTCCCAACAGGCCGAGCGACAGAAATTGATTGACTTCGGTCAACGTGCGCAACAGCGCGATGCGGGCATCGAAGTGCGAGCCGGATCCGTATTCGACGAACTCCTGTCCGTTTTGTGTCGCGTGCGACATCGCCACATAGCTCGGAATGCCGAGATCGCTGGTGATGTCGAGGACCCACAGCCGGCGTCCGGTTTCGGCAAGCTGGTTTTTCAGATCGCGGACGTAAGAGTCGTCGAACTGGCTCAAGTCCAGCTCCGTCCGCTGCGAGCGGTTGTACCACCAGATGGCATAGGAATCCCGTTCCACCAGTTCGAGGAATCCCTGAACGATCGCCTCTTCAAGAGTGTTGCCGGCGGCGCAGCCGTTGGAGTCCGCATGCATGTGGCTGTCGAATGCGTCGCTGTGGAAAAAATACAGCATCCCGGTCGGCAGATATTTGAAGCGCTGGTCGCGCAGCGACCACACCGGCGTCCATTCGAGCTTGGCTGAAGGATCGAACGGCGGCGGGGTCGGCGTCACGTCCGTTTCGCCCGGTCCCATCTGCGCATGCCGGTACTGCGCGTCGCTGAACAGCAAGACGTCATTCGGTGCAATGGCCTCGCCGGGCGCGAAGTCGACAAACCGCCGCGCCACCCTGATCTCGTCGCCCTGAAAGATTCCGGAATAGCGCTCGATCGCCTCCATCAGCGCGCTGGCTTCGCCTTGCTCGGCCGTGCTGCCCTTGCCGAAGCTGCCGCCGCTGCGGCCCGAGCGCAGCTCATGGATCGACTTGGCGGGCCCGGAAAAATTATGCGAGGCGTAGTAGTTGGTGTTGAGCGGCAGATCGACTTCGACCCGTTCAAGTTTCGACACCACGCCGGTGAGCGGGCTCACATGCTTGCGGTATTTTGCCACCGTGGCCCGCGACGAAACGCTGCGGTAGCCGCCGCTGGTCATGACCGGCTTGGCGCCGGCGGTCAGCACCACCGGCACCGGCTCGCGGCGTGGATCGCGCAGCGTCTTGGCGCCGCAGGACGGACATTGCGGCCGGCGCGGCACGTAGTGCTTGACGATGGTCGGGCCCGATAAGTCGAGGCTGACCAGATGATCGTTCAGTGGGGTGCGGAAATCGCTGGCGATCGCCTTGGCGATCTCGACGGCCGCAAGCGCGATGCCGCTGCCGCCGAGAGAGTCCTTGACGAGCGGCGACACCGCGACGCGACGCGCTTGCCGGCGGTCGAGCATCGCCCTGACCTCGCGGTTCCGTTTCATCCGCTCGGCGAGACAGGTCCAGCAAGGCCCTTTGCCCGGGCTGAATACCGGCCCGAGCAGGGGAAAAACTCCGGATGGCTGAACGAGCAGCCATGGCGTGCGGTCGGACAGGTGTTGCCGGTTCAACGGCTCGAGTTGCCCTTCGAGATAATCGTTGACCAGGACGACCGTGAGGTCGGCGGAGCGATCGACGACGCGGACACCGAGCTTGCGCAACGCGGCGCCAAGTTGCTTGGCACCCTTGGCATCGACCGATTGAACACGCACTTTGCATTTCCGCAGATTTTTCGCCGCCATTTCCAACGGAATGCCCAGCGTCGCCCAATAGCCGGCGGCGGCGTCGACAGTCTGCCGTTTCGGCACGATGTAGTGGCGGTCGATCAGCCGCTTGATGGCCTGGTCGACCACATCGGCCGGAAATTTTTTCGTCAGCTCGCGGACGATCTGGCCAAAGCTTTTTCCCGCAGCGATAGCGTCCGCGACGATGCAAAACAGCTCGCCATGCAGAAAGAATTTGCGGTCCTCGGAATAGAAGCACACCGCATCGGGCGGCAGCACATAGACGGAGAAATTCGGCGCAAATTGCGGAATGTCTTTGCCGTTGAACCGCGTCGTGCTGTGAGGTTGATCGCCTGCCACCATGCCTGCGTGCATGCCGCTAGGTTTATTGCCGCCAGTGTGGGTCGCCATTGCGAGGCAGATGCTCTTGGATTGTGGAAGCGCTGTGGTTTAGCCCGCGTGCCAGGCCCTTGTCGACGTTATTGGCCACTCCTGCCGCGTCGCGAGACAGGCAGGTCGCAAGAAAACGCAGAATGGGCCGGGTCAAGCGAGACCCGGCCATAACAACTTATGTCTTTCGACGTAGTCGGAACGTGATGGCGCCTTAGCAGGCGCGGCAACGTCCAGCTGACCAGCAGCAGCCACAGCCGCCGCAGCCGCCGCAACCGCGCCAAGCGCAGCCGCCGCATCGGCAACCGCCGCAACCGCCGCAACGCCACCAGGCCATTTGCTGGCCGGCCTGAGGCTTCACGGTGTTTTCCTTGTCGAAGACGTAGAACGTCGCAAGGCTGACGTCGGAGAGCTCTTCCTCGCCGAGGAAGATTTCTTGACGGGGAGAGGTATTCTGGGACGGTATATCTGCTGTTGGCGCGCTCGCTGATGCGGTCGCTCCTCCTACCAACGAAAAGGACACCCCGGCGATTCCCAATACCGGGAGGGCCTTCTTCAGACGCTTTTGCTTCGTAGATTGCTTCTTTTGCGCCATCGTAGAGACCTCCGCTACATTGCAAATAGTGCTCGCACCTCAGGCGTAGCATTTTTCATCTGCATTGCATAGGGCACCAAGCAAGGTTGCATCGTCGCGCCTTATGCGGCAGGGGCTGCGCCGTATAAACCCGGCAACCAGCGCTGGCGTTGCCGCAGCGACCATTGGCCGAATCGGTCCATGTAGAGATAGAGCACCGGCGTGGTGTAGAGCGTCAGCAATTGGCTGATGATCAGGCCGCCCATGATCGAGATGCCGAGCGGCCTGCGGATCTCGCCGCCGTTGCCGAAGCTGAGCGCCAGCGGAACCGCACCGAGGATCGCCGCCATGGTGGTCATCATGATCGGGCGAAAACGCAGCAGGCAGGCCTGGAAGATCGCATCGCGGGCGCCGAGATTGCGCACCCGCTTCTCGTGAATGGCGAAGTCGATCATCATGATGGCGTTTTTCTTGACGATGCCGACGAGCAGGATGACGCCGATGGTGCCGATAATGTCGAATTGCGTGCGGAACAGCATCAGCGCCAACAGCGCGCCGACACCGGCCGACGGCAGGGTCGACAGGATGGTGATCGGGTGAATGTAGCTCTCGTAAAGCACGCCGAGCAGGATATAGACCGCGGCAATGGCGGCGACGATCAGCACCGGCTCGTTGCTCAGCGATTCCGCAAATACCTGCGCGGTGCCGGCGAGGCTGCCATGGATCGAAACCGGCATATGGATCTGATTGATAGCTTCGTTGATCTCGGCCGCCGCTTCGCCGAGCGTGGCGCCCGCCTGCAGATTGAACGAAATGGTGGCGGAGACGAACAAACCCTGGTGATTGACTGACAGCGGCGTGTTGCCCGGCTGATAGTGCGCCACGGCGGCGAGCGGGATCATCGTTTCCATGGCGGTCGAGACCGCGGCGCCGGACGACGTGTTGCTCTTGCCGGCCGTGGCCAGTGAATTGATGGCGGCATTGCGCGCCGAATTGTTGTTGGCGTTTGCCGCCGCCGTCGTGGTTGCCGAGGCGCCCGATGTTGCGCCGCCTGTTTTGGCCGTTGCCGCACTCACCGTGCCCGCCGGCGAGTTCGAGGTCGCAGTGCCCGAAGCGCCGCCGCCGGAGGTCGCCACGTAAATATCGCTGAGCGATCCCGGATACTGGGTGTAACGCGGGTCGATTTCCATGACCACGTGGTACTGATTGATGGCGCTATAGATCACCGACACCTGACGCTGGCCGAAGGCGTCGTAAAGCGTGTTGTCAATTTGCGACACGGTGATGCCCAGCCGCGAGGCGGTGTCGCGATCGATGACGAGATCGGTTTCCAGGCCTTTTTGCTGCTGATCGGAGCTGACGTCGGCGAGCACGGCGCTGTGCTCGAGTGCCGTCACCAGTTTCGGCGTCCAAGTGAACAGGTCGTCGGCGCTGTCGGATTGCAACGTATATTGGTATGTCGAGTTGCTCTGCCGGCCGCCGGCGCGGATATCCTGCACGGCGGTCAGGAACAGGCGGCCGCCGGGGACCTGGGCGAGCTGCGGCCGCAGCCGGGCGATGACCTCATCGGCGGACGGCCGCTGCGTAATCGGCTTGAGCGAAACGAACACCGAACCGCTATTGATCCCGCCGCCGCCGCCGCCGGAGCCGACCCCGGTAAAGCCGACGACATGTTCCACAGAGGGGTCGCGCTGCACGATATCCGTCATCTGCCGCAGCTTCTGCGTCATCGCCTGGAACGACACGCTTTGATCGGCCTGCAGTGAGCCGATCAGGCGGCCGGTGTCCTGGGTCGGAAACAAACCCTTGGGCACAAGGGTAAACAGCACGACGTTCAGGCAGACCGCGCCGAACAGGATCAGCATCACCAGTCCGCCGTGGCGCAACGCCCAGGCCAAGGAGTGCTCATAGCCGCTATGGACGCGGTCAAATAAGGTGCGTGGCCGCGGGCCGTCGTCCACCTGGCGCGGTTTGAGCCACAGCGCGCACATCATCGGCGTGGTGGTGAGCGAGATCGCCAGAGAAATGAGAATGGCGATCGACAGCGTGACGGTGAATTCGCGGAACAGCCGGCCGAGAATACCGCCCATCAGCAAGATCGGAATGAACACCGCGATCAGCGACAGGCTGATCGACAGTACGGTGAAGCCCACCTCCTGCGCGCCGCGCAGCGCCGCTTGCACCCGCGGCATGCCTTCTTCGAGGTGGCGCGAGATGTTCTCCAGCACGACGATGGCGTCGTCGACCACGAAACCGGTGGCGATGGTGAGCGCCATCAAAGACAGAATGTCGAGGCTATAGCCCAACAGATACATGCCGCCGAACGTGCCGAGGATGGAAATCGGCACGGCGATGCCCGGAATAAGCGTAGCGCGGAAATTGCGCAGGAAGACGAAGACGACGAGCGTCACCAATGAAATCGCGATCAGGAGCGTGAGTTCGGTGTCGCGCAACGAGTCGCGGATGGTGGTGCTGCGGTCGATGGCGACGGTCACGTTGACGTCGGCCGGCATGGCGGCTTGCAGATTCGGCAGCGCCGCCTTCACGCTGTCGATGGTGTCGATGATGTTGGCGCCCGGCTGGCGGAAGACGATGACCAGCACCGACGGCTGGCCGTCGGACAGGCCGAGATTGCGCAGGTCCTCGACGGAATCGGCAACCACCGCCACGTCCGACAATTGCACGGCGGCGCCGTTGCGATAGGCAACGACCAGCGGCGTGTAATCGGCGGCCTTGGTGGACTGATCGTTGGTATAGACCTGATAGCGCTGGTTGCCGTCGTCGATCATGCCCTTCGGACTGTTGGCATTGGCCGAGGCGAGCGCCGCGCGCACGTCTTCGAGCCCGATGCCGTATTTGAACAGCGCTTTCGGATTGAGCTCGACGCGCACCGCCGGCAGCGCCGAGCCGCCGATGATGACCTGGCCGACGCCGGTGATCTGCGACAGCCGCTGCTGGAACACGTTGCTGGCGGCGTCGTACATCTGGCCCTGGCTGAGCGTCTTGGAGGTCATCGCCAGGATGAGGATCGGCGCATCGGCCGGGTTGACCTTGCGGTAGGTCGGATTGCTTTTCAGGTTCGCCGGCAGGTCGGCACGCGCGGCGACGATGGCGGCCTGCACGTCGCGCGCGGCGCCGTCGATGTCGCGGTTGAGCTCGAATTGCAGGGTTATGCGCGCCTGGCCGAGGCCGCTTTGCGAGGTCATCTCGGTGACGCCGGCGATCTGGCCGAGATGGCGCTCCAGCGGGCTGGCGACGCTGGTCGCCACCGTCTCCGGGCTCGCTCCGGGCAATTGCGCGCTGACCGAGATGGTCGGGAAATCGACCTGCGGCAGCGGCGCCACCGGTAATTTCGAGAATGCCAGGGCGCCGGAGAGCGCAATGCCGAGCGTCAGCAGCGTCGTCGCCACCGGCCGGGCGATGAATGGCGCGGAAATATTCATGCGTCCGGCCCGCCGCGGTCCCGGCGGTTCGCTTGGCCGCGTCCGGTGAAACGCAGCGCCAGCCGATCGAAATAGAGATAGATCACCGGCGTGGTGAACAAGGTGAGCACCTGACTGACGATCAGGCCGCCGACGATGGCCAGCCCGAGCGGTTGGCGAAGTTCCGATCCGGTGCCCTGGCCCAGCATCAGCGGCAGCGCGCCGAGGATCGCCGCCATGGTGGTCATCATGATCGGCCGGAAGCGCAGCAGGCAGGCCTGATAGATGGCGTCACGCGGCGCTTGTCCTTCGACGCGCTCCGCCTCCAAGGCGAAGTCGATCATCATGATGGCGTTCTTCTTGACGATGCCGATCAAGAGGATGATGCCGATGATGGCGATGACGTCGAGGTCGTAGCCGAACAGCATCAACGACAAGAGCGCGCCTACTCCCGCCGAAGGCAGCGTCGAAAGAATGGTGATCGGATGGACGAAGCTCTCGTAGAGCACGCCCAGCACGATATACATCGCCACCACCGCGGCGATGATCAGGAAAACCTCGTTGGTCAGCGACGATTGGAAGGCGGCCGCGGTGCCTTGGAACGCGGTGATGAAGCTGTCCGGCAGGCCGACTTTGGCTTCCTCCTGCTGGATGGCCGCGACGGCGGTGCCGAGCGAAACGCCGGGCGCGGTGTTGAACGACACCGTGGTGGCGGGGAATTGGCCGAAATGGGTGATCACCAGCGGGCCGGTTTGCTGCTCGATGTGCGTGAAGGCCGAAAGCGGCACTTGCCCATTGGTCGAAGACGACGATGACGGCAGATAGATCGAAGACAGCCCGGTCAGCGATTTCTGCAGCGCGGGGTCGAGCTCGAGGATGACGCGGCGCTGGTTCGACTGGGTATAGATGGTCGAGACGATGCGCTGCCCGAACGCATCGTACAGCGCGTTATCGACGGTGGCCGGCGTGATGCCGAAGCGGCTCGCGGTGGCGCGGTCGATGACCAGATTGACTGTCAGGCCTTCTTGCTGGAGATCGCTGGCGACGTCGGTGATTTGCGGCAGCTTGCTCAGCTGCGCCACCAGCTTCGGCACCCAGGTGTTGAATTCCTTGGCGTTGGCGTCCTCGAGCACGAAATTGTACGGCGCGCGGTTGATCGTGGAATCGATGGTCAAATCCTGCGCCGGCTGCATGTAAAGCGTGATGCCGACGACGCCGGAGACCTCGCTCTGGATGCGGCGGATGATGGCGCTGGCATTGAGGTTTCGATCGTCGTGCGCCTTGAGCGTGATCAGGAAGCGGCCGGCGTTGAGCGTCTGATTGGTGCCGTCGACGCCGATGAACGAGGTCAAGCCCTCGACGTCGGGGTCCTTCAATATCTCTTCGGCGAGCTTGCCCTGAAGCTCGGCCATGGCCTGATAGGAGATGCTC
>JBAUYI010000263.1:0-1850 GCA_049584715.1 Xanthobacteraceae bacterium | reverse complement strand
TCAAGCAGTTCGGCAACAATTTTGCGGTGCCGGCGCTGTTCCTGCACAGCTTCCCGGCGTGGTTCGTCGGCATCGCCTTTGCCGCGGTCGGCATCGGCGCGCTGGTGCCGGCGGCGATCATGTCGATCGCCGCGGCCAACCTTTACACCCGCAATATCCATCGCGAGTTCATCAACAAGAACCCGACCGACAAGGAAGAAGCGCAGATGGCGAAGTGGGTGTCGCTCATCGTCAAATTGGGCGCGCTCATTTTCATCATCTTCGTGCCGACGCAATACGCCATCTTCCTGCAGCTCCTGGGCGGCATCCTGATCATCCAGACGCTGCCGTCGGTGATGCTCGGCGTCTATACCCGCTGGTTCAACGATTGGGCGCTGCTGATCGGCTGGGCCGTGGGTACCGGAACGGGGATCTGGATGTTCAACGCGGCGAATTGGGCGCCGACCTATCCGCTGGTGATCGCCGGCCATGCGTTCCCGGGCTACGCCGCGCTCTACACCGTCATCCTCAACCTGGTGGTCGCCATCGTGCTGACGCCGATCATCAACGCCATGGGCGGCAAGCAGGTCGACGAGACCGTTGCGGCCGATTATCACGCCTAAAACCGGCCGCTCGGAGCTGGTTCCGGAAACCCCGCCACGGCAACGCGGCGGGGTTTTCTTATGAGGCGCCGGCAATCCTGCCGCTGCTCCGGTGCAACTCTTCGCCGCTAGCCCGGCCGCCCCGGACGTGGCAGGATTGTTGCGAACATCCGGCACAACGAATTCCCGGGGAGAGCATATATGGCTTGGACTAAAGTAACCGATATCGCCTATGGGCGGCTCAAGTCGCCCGATCTCGACGTGGCGGAGGAGTTCCTTACCCGTTTCGGCATGCACCGGGCGGAGCGCACCGCCAACGCGCTCTACATGCGCGGCACCGATCCCGCCCACCACCTCCACGTCACCGAGAAGGGCGATCCGAAATTCGTCGGCATCGCCTATTACGTCGATAACGAGGACGATCTGAAGAAGCTCGCCAAGGCGCCGGGCGCCACGGGCATCGAAAACATCGACGAGCCCGGCGGCGGCAAGCGCGTGCGGCTGACCGAGCCGAACGGCTACCAGATCGAGGTGGTGTGCGGCCTCGAACAGGTCGCGCCGATCCCGGTGAGGCGGCAGAAGCTCAACTCGGGCGAAGCGCCGACCGCGCGCGCCGGCGAATTGATGCGGCTGCCCAGGGGGCCGGCCCACGTCAAGCGCATCGGCCATGGCGTAATGATGTCGTCAAAATTTCGCGAAACCGTCGGCTGGTTCCGCGACACGCTGGGCCTGATCTGCTCCGACGACGTCTACGCCGAGAACAAGGACAATCTGATCGGCTCGTTCAACCGCTGCGACCGCGGCGACACTTATGTCGATCATCACGTCTTCTTCTGTCTCAATTCCGAAAAGACCGGACTGAACCACTTCTCCTTCGAGGTGCCGGACATTGACGACGTCTGCATGGGCCACGAGTACCTGAAAGAGAGCGGCAAGTACGAGCACATGTGGGGCATCGGCCGCCATGTGCTGGGCAGTCAGGTCTATGACTACTGGGCCGATCCTTGGGGCCGCGTCCACGAGCATTGGGCTGACAGTGATCGCCTCAATCTCGCCAACGGCTCCAATCTCATTGCCGCCGAAGAAGCGCTGCGGTCGCAATGGGGCGAGGCGCCGCCGGAAAAATTCATCAATCACGTGAGCGTGTAATTCTTTCCCCTCCCCCTTGTGGGGAGGGGCAGGGGTGGGGTCGCGAGGTCATTCGCAAGCGTCGACGTTCGTCGTCACCTCCCGACCCCCACCCCACCCTCCCCACAAGGGGGAGGGAGT
>JBAUYI010000262.1:0-15727 GCA_049584715.1 Xanthobacteraceae bacterium | reverse complement strand
TTCGTGCAGATCAAATGTCAGCTCGGCAAGTCCTACCAGGTCGCCAATAAGCTCGCGGACGCCGAGATCGCCTCGGAGATCTACTCGACCGCCGGCGACTTCGATCTGTTGGTGAAATTCTACGTCGATCCCTCGACCGATATCGGCCATTTCATCGCCGAGAAGGTGCAGACCATCGCCGGCGTCGCCGACACCCGCACCATCATCACGTTCAAGGCGTTCGGGGGATCGTAACGGGGCACGACAGCGAGCTATCGCGCCAGCGCGATGCGCGTCAGTGGTTTGCGGCAGCCTGTTATCTTAAAAGGATCAGAGCCAACGCACGGTCGCGTTGATTTCGCACGTTCCTTTTTGGTTTTCTTCTAACAACTCGCCGCAACAAATCTCGATTTTCCCCTTTTTCGGCACCGGATAAAGGTCGGGGCCGGCCGGAAACTTAGACTTGTAATACAGATCCGGGTCCCCGCCCTCGTCATCGTAGATTTTTATCGATACGCCCTTGCAGCCTCCCTTACTTTCTACCGAGTTGATCGTGATCTCGGCTTTTACCGGATCATTGCAGTAGTTTTGGTAAGTGTGAGCAACGTCACCGCATTTTGTCGGCTCGGCCATTGTCGCCTCCAATCATTGTCAAAACCTGGCAAGTTCAAATGCGCCTCTAAGGTAGCATTTATAATTGTAAATCTCAAAGGTTGAATAGGAATCACCGCGCCAAGCCGCGAATCGCTCGCTCTACCGCGCGCGCTGGATATCCTCAGCGTCGCGCCGCCGCGCCAGCGCCAACTGCCGCTCGCGCCAGATCACGAACAGGCCGGAGGCGGCGATGATTGCAGAGCCGAGCACGATCATCAGAGTCGGCGCTTCGCCAAAAAACGCGTAGCCGAGGATGAGCGCCCAGATCATCGAGGTGTAGTCGAACGGCGCTACCACCGACGCCGACGCGTAACGATAGCTTTCCGTCAGCAGGATATGTCCCATGCCGCCGAGGAAGCCGATGCAGGCAAGAGCCAAGAATTCGTGGCCGGTCGGGGGGATCCAGCCGAACGGCCAGGTGACAAGGCCTGCAAGTGCGCAGATCAGCGAGAAATAGAACACGATCGACGACGTGGTTTCGCTTTGGGTGAGCCAGCGCGTCTGGATCATGGTGCCGGCATTGGTGACGGAGCCGGCCAGCGCGTAGATCACACCGGCGACGCTGGTCGCGCTCGCCATGACGATGGTCAATTCGTCGCCGGAAAAATGCGGCGCCAGTACCACCAGCACGCCGATGAAGCCGATGGTGACCGCCGACCAGCGGTAGATGCGCACGCGCTCCTTGAGGATCAGCGCGGCGAGCGCCACGCTGATCAGCGGCGAGGTGAACGAGATCGCGTTAGCCTCGATCAACGGCAGCCGCGCCAGCGCGCCGAAATTGCAGAACATGCCGACGACGCTGAGCACACCGCGGTTGGCGTGGCCGAGCGGGCGCTCGGTGCGCACCGCGGCCATGAGCTCGCCGCGCCAGGCATAGACCAGCACCACCGGCACGATGGCGAAGGCCGAGCGGTAGAAAACCACCTGGCCGATCGGATAGCGCGCGCCGAGATAGCGGATCAGCGCCGACATCACGGCGAACAGCACCGCCGAGATCAGCTTGAGAACGATGCCTTTGCCGGAGTTCATTTTATTTCCGTCACCCTGAGGTGCGAACGAAGTGAGCCTCGAAGGGGAACGGCATCCAAGTCGGCTATAGCCGACTTGGACACTAAGAAACCCTTCGAAATCGGGCAAACCCGATTTCGACTTGCGCCTCGGCCGACATCCTTCGAGGGCCGCTTCGCGGCCACCTCAGGATGACGGTTCGAGCGTGCTTAGCTTGCTAATGCGCACGATGCAAAGGCCGCGGCTCAATCCTTCTTCGGTGGCGGCGTCGGGCCTTTGATCGGCGGCAGCGAAGCGATGTAAGTCGCGATGGCGGCGCGATCGGCGGCGCTGAGCTGAGAGGTATTGCCAATCACGTCGGCCATCCCGCCGCCGGCATAGTCGCCGGCCGGATTCATGCCGTCATCGAGGAAATGCGCGATGTCCTTTTCCGACCACGCGACCTTGTCGTCGCCCCAATGGCCGAGGCCGGCCGGCGTGATGTTGGGCACCCAGCCTTTGCCATCCGGCGCCGGGCCGCCGGCAAAGCGTTGGCTGTCGATGATGCCGCCGAGAAAATTGCGCGGCGAATGGCACTCGGCGCAATGCCCCGGGCCGTTGACCAGATAGGCGCCGCGGTTCCATTGCGCCGACTGCGACGGGTCGGGCACGTAGGGCCCGCCCTTGAGAAACAAAAAATTCCAGCCGCCGACCATGCGGCGGATGTTGAACGGAAACGGCAAATCGTGATCGCGCGCCTTGCTGGTGACCGGCGGCAGCGTTTTCAGATAGGCGAACAGGTCGCGCACGTCGGCAAGCTGCATGTGCCGGTAGGAATCGTAGGGGAACGCCGGAAACAGATGCGAGCCGTCCGGTGCCGTGCCGTCCCACATCGCGGTAACGAAATCCGCCTCGCTCCAAGCGCCGATGCCGTCGTTGGCGTCGGGCGAAATGTTCGGCGCGAAGAAAGTGCCGAACGGCGACCCGAGCGCCAAGCCGCCGCCGAGCCGCGTGCGATCGACTTTTTTCGGATCCTTTTCGGGCACGGCGTGGCACGACGCGCAGCCGCCGATGTTGAACATCGTCTTGCCGTTGTCGAGGTCCGGCGTGTGCGGCGGCAGCGCGGAAGCGGACACGGTCGCCGGGATCGTCACGATCCAGAACACGGCAAAGCCGAGCACCGCGCCGAGCACGGCGACGATGGCGAGATTGCGCAAAGTGAGCAGTCGCTTCATCTCACCTCTTATCAGTACGACGGCATGTTTATTCCTCACCGTGAGGCGCGATCCCGCTTGATCGAGGGCGCCTCGTAGGATGACGGATCACCGCCGAAAAACAAAGGGCGGGCCGTCCGCGCGGACGCCCGCCCTGGTTACGCTCGGACGTTCGTTCAGCCCTTCTTGAGGCGATAGTCCTGATGGCAGGCGCCGCAATCGTTCTTGCCGATATTGCCGAGCGCCGCTTTCAGACTGTCCACGTCCGTCACGCTGGTGGTGGCAGCCTTGGCGTCCTCGCCGAATTTGACGAATCGCGCCTTGAAGTCCGCCATGTTTTCCCAAACTTTTGGGCTGGCGTTGAACTGGTCGCTGGGATCGCCGTCTTTGGTGTTGTCGGGGTAAAGGCCCGGCATCTTCGCCGCCGCGTCCTGAAATTGCGCCAGCGCCTTGCCCACCGCCGCCTGATCGTATGGCTTGTCGCCCTTGGACATGTCGCCGAGGATTTTGGCCTGATCGCCGTTGGCCTTCATCAGCGCCTTGCGCGCTTTGATCGGGTCTTCCTGGGCCACGGCGGCGCAGACACTCAGCGCAATGGCGGCCGTGGTGGCGACGGCGAGCACGGTACGAATCATGTGGTGGTCTCCCTGTGAGGTGGCGTGAGTTGGTTAGGCCGAATCGTCAGATGGGCCAGAAGGTTACAGGCGAAAGCAGCCACTCGCCGCCGCGCCCCGATGGCAGTATTACCCCGCCACCAACACCGGCATTATGACATTATTCCAGGCCCGGATGGGTGCTGTGGCGGCGCGATGGTTACGCGGCGGGCTGAGCGCCGGCTTGACCGCGCATGCGGCGCCACAGCCGAAGTTCAGCGATCCAGCGTGCGATGACATAGAACACCGGCGTGAAGACGAGCCCGAATGCGGTCACCCCGATCATGCCGGCGAACACCGCGGTGCCGAGCGTCTGGCGCAATTCGGCGCCGGCGCCGATCGCCCAAACCAGCGGCGTGACGCCGAGGATGAAGGCGAACGAGGTCATCAGGATCGGGCGCAGCCGCAGCCGCGTCGCCTCGACCGCGGCGTCCCAGCGCGTGCGGCCCTGATCCTCGAGCTGGCGGGCGAATTCGACAATCAAGATGGCGTTCTTCGCCGCCAAGCCGATCAGCACCACGAAGCCGACCTGAGTAAGGATGTTGTTGTCCTGGCCGCGCAGGATGACGCCGGTGATGGCGGCGACGAGGCACATCGGCACGATCATGATCACCGCGAGCGGCAAGGTCAGGCTCTCATATTGCGCGGCGAGAACCAGGAACACGAACACCACCGCCAGCACGAAGGCGAACATCGCGGTGTTGCCGGCCCTGATCTGCTGGTAGGCGAGCGTGGTCCACTCGGTGGCAAAGCCTTCAGGCAGCGCGTCGGCGGCGAGCTTGTCCATGATGGCGATGGCCTGGCCTTGCGCATAGCCGGGCGCGGCGGCGCCGTCGATTTCGGCGGCGGGAAAAAGATTATAGCGCGGCACCCGATAGGGCCCGGCAATGTCGGTCACCGTGGTGAACGAGCCGAGCGGCACCGTATCGCCGTTGGCATTGCGCACCCGGATTTTCAGCACGTCGGCGATGTTCTGCCGGTCCTCGTCGCGCGCTTGCGCGGTGACGCGGAAGGTGCGGCCGAACAAATTGAAGTCGTTGACGTAGGAACTGCCGATGAAGATCTGCAGCGCGTTGAACACGTCCTGCACGTTGATGCCGAGGAGCTGCGCCTTGGTGCGGTCGATGTCGAGATAGACTTGCGGCGTCGATGTCTCGAACTGTGTGAACACCTGCGACAGGCCGGTCGTGCCGTTGGCGCGCGCCATCACGGCCGCGGCCGCTTCGCGCAATGCCGCCGCGCCGCGGCCGCCGCGGTCCTCGACCATCATGCGGAAGCCGCCGGCGGTGCCGATCCCCATCACCGGCGGCGGCAGCACGGCGACGATGAACGCATCCTGGATCGCGGACAGCCGCTTGTTCAGCTCGGCCTGGATCGCCGGCGCCGACTGGTGCGGGTCCCTGGCGCGCTTCTGGAAGGAATCCAGCACCAGGAACAACGCGCCGGAATTGGGCGCATTGGTGAAAGTCGCGCCAGAGAAGCCGACGATGTTCATGGCGTGGGCGATGCCGGGCACACCGAACGCAATATCCAGCGCGCGCTGCTGCACGGCGTCGGTGCGCGACAGTGACGCGCCCGGCGGCAACTGCACCACGACGATGATGTAGCCGCGGTCGACCGCCGGGATGAAACCGGTCGGCGTCTTGCGGAACGCGGAAAGACCTAAGCCCAGCACGACCAGATAGATCACCACCATCATCGCCGCGCGCCGCACGGTGCGCGTGGCAAGCCAGGAAATGCCCGAGCCGACGCGGTCGAACGCGGCATTGAAATAGCCGAAAAAGCCGTGGATCGGCCGCTCCCACCAGGTATCGCGATGCTCGCGGTCGTGCGGCCTGAGCAACAGCGCGCACATCGCCGGCGAAAGTGTCAGTGAAACAATCAGCGAAATGACGGTGGCGCCGGCAATGGTCAGGGCGAACTGGCGATAGAACTGCCCGGAAATGCCGGTGATGAACACCGACGGCACGAACACCGCACATAGCACGAGCGCAATCGCGATCAGCGCCGAGCCGACCTCGTCCATGCTTTTGCGCGCCGCCTCGCGTGGAGCAAGGCCGGCGGCGATGTTGCGCTCGACGTTCTCGACTACCACGATGGCGTCATCGACGACGATACCGATCGCCAGCACCAGGCCAAACAGCGACAGATTGTTCAGCGTGAAGCCGAACGCCGCCATGAAAAAGAAAGTGCCGATCAGCGACACCGGGATCGCCACCAGCGGAATGATCGCGGCGCGCCAGGTTTGCAGGAACAGGATCACCACCAGCACGACCAGCACGATGGCCTCGAAAATCGTGTCGATCACCGCGTCGACCGACTGCCGGATGAACTGGGTCGGATTGTAGACGATGTCGTATTTGAGGCCGGGCGGGAACCGCTTCGACAGCTTGGCCATCAGATCGGTGACGCCGTCGGCGGTGGCGAGCGCGTTCGAGCCGGGGCGCTGGAACACGGCGAGTGCGACCGCAAAATCGTGATCGAGATAGGAGTTCGACGAATAGTCCAGCGCCTGCAGCTTGACGTCGGCGACGTCTTTGAGCCGCACCACCGCGCCCGGCGTCTCTTTGACGACGATGGAACCGAAATCCTCCGGATTGGCGAGCCGGCCGAGCGTCTGCACCGCGATCTGAAACGCGCCCTGATGGGCGACCGGCGGCTGATCGAGCACGCCCGAGGCGACCTGGATGTTCTGGCCGGCCAACGCGGCGGTGACGTCGCTTGCGGTCAGCCCGAGCGATTGCAGACGGTCCGGGTCGAGCCAGATGCGCATGGAATAATCGCGGCTGCCGAACACCGTGACCGAACCGACGCCGTCGACCCGGGTGAGCGGATCGGTGACTTCCAGCGTGGCGTAATTGGTCATGAACAGCGCGTCGCGCGACTTGTCGGGCGAGTATAAGTGCACGACCATCATCAGATCGGGCGAGCTTTTGGTGACGGTGACGCCGATATTGCGCACGTCGGCGGGCAGCCGCGGCTGCGCAATGGCGACGCGGTTCTGCACCTGCACCTGGGCGATATCGAGATTGGTGCCGAGATCGAACGACACCGCGATCGAGAATTTGCCGTCGGCCGTCGAGTTCGACGACATGTAGAGCATGTTCTCGACGCCGTTGATCTGCTGCTCGATCGGCGTGACGACGGTCGCGGCGACGACCTCGGCGCTGGCGCCGGGATATTGCCCGGAGACGTTGATGATCGGCGGCGCGATCTCGGGATATTGCGCCACCGGCAGCCGCGAGAACGACACGCCGCCGAGGATCACGAACACGATCGAGACCACGGCGGCGAAGATCGGCCGGTCGATGAAGAAATGCGAGATGCGCATTCAGGAAACTTTCCGTCGAATTAGAACGCGGGCGCGCAGCGAACTCAGCCGAACCCCCTCCCCCTTGTGGGGAGGGGAAACAATCTCACCCGGCCTTGGCCTCGTTCGGCCCTTTGGGTTTTGTTGGCACGCCTTCTTGCTGCGGTGTCACCTTCTGGCCGGAACGCGCGCGCATAAGACCGTTGACGATGACGCGATCGGTGGCGGCGAGCCCGTCCTTGACCACGCGCAGGCCGCCGTCGATCTGGCCCAGCGTGACGTATTTCTGTTGCACCACGTTGCCGTCGTCGACGACGAGGACGAATTTGCGCACCTGCTCGGTGCCGATCGCGGCGTCGGGAACGAGCAGCGCAGTATAGGGCGGCGAGCCGGGCACGCGGATGCGGCCGAACATGCCGGGCGTGAAAATGCCGTCGGCGTTGTCGAACACGGCGCGGCCGCGGATGGTACCCGAGGAGCGATCGATGACATTGTCGACGAAATCGATCTTGCCCTGGTGCGGGAAATCCTTCTCGTCGATCAGCTTGAGCGTGACCGGCACATTGCCGTGCAGACTGGCGACGTCCTGGCTCGACGTGGCGAAGCGCACGTAACGCAGATACGACGCCTCGTCGAAGGAGAATTCGAAGCGGATCGGATCGACCGAGACGATGGTGGCGAGCAGCGTCGTCGCGCCGCCGGCGCCACCGGTGATCAGGTTGCCGACGGCGACCCTGCGGTCGCCGATGCGGCCGTCGATCGGCGACCGCAGCTCGCTATATTGTTCGAGATCGAGCTCGGCCGAATGCACCATCGCCTCTTGCGCCGCGACGGCGGCTTCGGCGACGCGCTTGGCCTGGGTGCGCTGGTCGTAGGCCTGCTCGGTGATAGTCTTGTTGCCAAGGAGCTGCTGGCCGCGCTGCAGATCGGCGTCGGTGAAGGCGAGATTGGCGCGTGATTGCGCCAGATTGGCCCGCATCTGCTCGAGCACGATCTGGAACGGCCGGCGGTCGATGGTGAACAGCGGATCGCCCTTCTTGACCATCTGGCCGTCGATGAAATGAATCTCGGAAAGATAACCGGACAGCCGCGAGCGGATCTCGACCGATTCCACCGCGGCGAAGCGGCCGACATATTCGTCCTGATCGACCACGGTGCGCTGCACCGGGTTGGCCACAGTCACGGCCGGCGGCGCGGCGGCGTTTTGCTGCTGCTGGCCCTGGCCGCAGCCGGAAAGCGCGGCGGCGGTTACCAGGACGGCAAGGCGCGCCGCACGGGTGATGGTCATGAATCTGTCCTTCAAGGCGGACCGGGGCACCATATGCCGCCGCCGCTGTCAACCGCGGGGCGCCTGCCCTTCCCTCGCCGCCGCCTGGTTCCCATATATGGCGTCGACCGGCGGATTCGCCGGCCCCCAGCGGATGCTGGGCTAACCACCTGACAAAACATGAAAATCATACCCTTGCACGATGCCGCCTGGGACGGCAGCGGCGCTGCCGCAACCGCTCCCGCCGAAGTTCCGGTCGAGGACCAGGCGCTCCTCGACGCCTATTCGCGTGCCGTCATCGACGTGGTCGACAGAGTCGGCCCCGCGGTCGTCGGCCTGACGATTCACGCCGGCGAAGCCAACGGCCGCCCCCGCGGCGGCACCGGCTCCGGCGTCGTGGTGGCGCCCGATGGGCTGATCCTGACCAATAGCCACGTCGCCGGCGCGGGCAGCACCGCCAGTTCCTCCGCGCGCATCGAGGTGACGACGCCGGAAGGCCAGCACCTCACCGCGCGGCTGGTCGGCGACGATCCCGACACCGATCTGGCGCTGATCCGCATCGTCGAGCCGGTGACCCTGCCGGCGGCGCCGCTCGGCGATTCCAAGAAATTGAAGCGCGGGCAATTGGTGATCGCCATCGGTAATCCGCTCGGCTTCGAATCGACGGTGACGACCGGCGTCGTCTCCGCGCTCGGCCGCAGCTTGCGTTCGCGCACCGGCCGGCTGATCGACGACGTGATCCAGACCGATGCGGCATTGAATCCCGGCAATTCCGGCGGCCCGCTGGTGTCCTCCCACGGCGAAGTCGTCGGCGTGAACACAGCCGTGATCATGGGCGCGCAGGGCATCTGCTTTGCGGTCGCCGCCAATACTGCAAGCTTCGTGCTCGGCGAACTGGTGCGCCACGGCCGGGTGCGCCGCGCCTTCATCGGCGTCGCCGCGCAGCATGCCGCGATCTCGCGGCGGCGCCAGCACTTCACCGGCATCGCCCAGGACAGCGCGGTGATGGTCGGCACCGTCGAGTCGGATTCGCCGGCCGCGCGCACCGGCATCAAGGTCGGAGACATCCTGCTCGGCATCGACGGCACCACCATCGCCGGCGCCGACGACCTCGTCCGCGCGCTCACCGGCGACACCATCGGCCGCGAAGTGGCGCTCGACGTGCTGCGCGGCACCGAACGGCTGACGCTGGCGATGGTGCCAGCGGAGCGGAAGCCTGAAGTCATCCCGGGCCGCGGACAAAATCCGCGCGCCCGGACTCCTTAACCGACTTCGCGCAATTTCACGGCTGGCCATCCGCAACATCTCGCATTAAGAAGCGGCTCCTTCGCATCCGCGATCATCCCCCCCGGCACCCCCAAAAAAATGCTGCAAATCGACAATCTGGTTTTCGACGCCTGGGGCCGCCGGTTTTTCGACCGGGCGAGCGTCACGATTCCGGACGGCACCAAGGTTGGCCTGGTGGGACGCAATGGGGTCGGCAAATCGACCTTGTTCAAGCTGATCGTCGGTGAGCTCGCCGCGCAGGAGGGCGATATCCTGTTGCCCAAGGCAGCAAAAATCGGATCGGTCGATCAGGAGCATCCGGCCACGCCGGTCACGCTGCTGGACACGATCCTCGCCGCCGATACGAAGCGCGAGGCCTTGAATGCGCAGTTGGAGACCGCCGAGCCCGAGCACTTGGCCGAGATCTACCAGCACCTCAACGCGATCGATGCCGACCGCGCGCCGGCGCGCGCCGCCGAAATCTTGAGCGGGCTCGGATTTTCCAACGACGATCTCGCTCGCCCGATGGCGGAATTCTCCGGCGGCTGGCGCATGCGCGTGGCTTTGGCCGCGGCTTTGTTCGCAGAGCCCGATCTGCTCTTGCTCGACGAGCCGACCAATTACCTCGATCTCGAAGGTGCGCTGTGGCTCGAAGCGCGATTGAAGAAATATCCCAAAACCGCGCTCATCGTCAGCCACGACCGTGAGCTGCTCAACAATTCGGTCGATGCCATTTTGCATTTGAGCGAGGGCAAGCTCGATCTTTACACCGGCGGCTACGACGACTTCGAGCACCGCCGCGCCGAGAAAACGCGGCTGCAGGCGGCGACCCGCGCCAAGCAGGACGCCGAGCGCGCGCACTTGCAAAAATTCATCGACCGCTTCCGGGCCAAGGCCAGCAAGGCGACGCAGGCGCAGTCGCGCATCAAGCGGCTCGCCAAATTGGAGCCGATCGCCGAGACGGTCGAGGAACGCGTGGCGCCGTTCACGCTGCCGTCACCGGCGCGGCCGCTGGCGCCGCCGCTCATTCAGCTCGAAAACGCCGCGGTCGGCTACGACAAGACCACGGTGTTGCGCAATCTCAACCTGCGGCTCGACGTCGACGACCGCATCGGGCTTTTGGGCGTCAACGGCGCCGGCAAATCGACCTTTGCCAAGATGATCGCCGGCGCGCTGCCGCTGCAGGCTGGCCAGATGAACCGGGAAAACCGCATCAAAGTCGGCTGGTTTCATCAGCATCAGATCGAGGCGCTCGACCCCGACGATACGCCTTTGGACATCATCCGGCGCGAGCTTCCCGACGACAGCGAATCGTCGCGCCGTTCGCGGCTGGCGCAGTTCGGGCTGTCGTTCGACAAGCAGGAAACCACGGTCGCCAATCTGTCCGGCGGCGAGCGGGCGCGGCTGTTGCTCAACCTCATCGCCATGGCGGCGCCGCATCTCTTGATCCTCGACGAGCCGACCAATCACCTCGACATCGACAGCCGCCGGGCGCTGCTCGATGCGTTGAACGACTATGACGGCGCTGTCATTCTCATCACCCACGATCGCTCGCTGATCGATCTGGTGGCCGACCGGCTGTGGCTGACCGCCGACGGCCACATCAAGCCGTTCAAGGGCGACATGGACGATTATGCGCGCTTCGTCCTCGACCGGGTCAAAGCGGAAACCGTGGCGCCCGGGCAGAAAACCGTCAGCGACGCCGTCTTGAGCGCCCAGCAAACGGCCGCCAACGAGGCGCGCTATGCCGCCAAGAAGGCAGCAAAGAAGCGGCGCCGGCGCGGCTACTGATTTTCGTCACGCAAGGTCAAAGACACCCTGCATCACCGGCACGCAGGCACCGCCGATATAGGTCGCCGTGACTTTGCCCTGGCGCTTCTCGGCGCTCGCTTCGAGCAGACTCGGCCGGCCCATATCCACGCCCTGCGCGATCTTCTTTTCCAGGCGCAAGTCCAGATCGGGCGCGAGCGCGGCGAGTAGGCCGATCAGCGCCACATTGGCGCTGCCGGTAGCCGGATCCTCGGGCACGCCGACCAGCGGCGCGAACATGCGCGCCTGGATGTCGACGCCGTCGCGCTTGGTGTGCACGTAGAGGTGAATGCCGGTGGCACGATCGCGCGGCAGATGCCGGGCGAACACTTCGGCGCGCGGCTGCGCCGCGGCCAGTACCTCGCGACTTTTCAGCTCCACCATCACAAGCGGCGCGCCGCAACTGGCGATGCGGGGCTGATGATGCCGCGTCTCGATGTCGTCGGCGGAGATCGAGCAGGCTTGGCCGATCACCCCGCATGGGATGGCATCGCCGACGGCGAGCGGCTGCGGCGACGCCAAGCGCGCGCCGGTAATGGTCGATGCCTGTTTCAGGATGTCCATGCGCACCAGGCCGGCGATTTCCTCGAACGCCAGCGTGTCGCCGGCGATCGGCCGGCCGTGGCACTGGCCCAGCCGCGCCAAGACGAAGGCGGTGCCGACATTGGGATGGCCGGCAAACGGCATTTCGGCGCGCGGCGTGAAAATGCGAACCTGGGCGGTGTGCTCAATGTTTTGCGGCGGCAGGACGAAAGTGGTTTCGGCCAGGTTGAACTCGGCCGCGATCGCCTGCATCTGCTCTGCCGACAGGTTTTTGGCGTCGGGAAAAACCGCGAGCGGGTTGCCGCCGAATTGCCGGTCGGTGAACACATCGACGGTGAAGAATTTCAGTTGCATCGCCGTTATCCTACTGCATCGAGAGCGACGATACCGCCACGTTCACCGCACCGGTGGCGTTGGCGATCACGCGCAGGGTCTTGTCGTCATAGGCGATGCCGGTGAGGCGCAGATCGTTGATGGCGAGATTGGCGGAGACGCCGTTGCCTTGCGCGACGAAGCCTGAGACGGCCGCGGCGATGCGCTGCTTGGCGTCGGCAGCAAATGGTTTCAAGTCGATCACCGCTTTGTCAGCGAGAATTTTTTGCAGGTAAGGCGAGGCCGCTTGCGCCGCGGCGCCGAGCAGGCCGAAGGCGGCCTGCGATTGCACGTCGAGCGTCACGTCATTGAAGCGCAGGATCTGGCGGTCCTGGTCGAGCACCGGCCGGCCATAGACGTGCACCGTTGCCTCGGCGCCGAAGAAGCTGAACAGGCCGCGCTTCTTGACGTTGACCAGAAGCGAGATCAACAGCCGGTCGCCGGACGCAGCGATGGTGGCGTGCTTCATGGTCACCGTGAACGAGCCGCTGCCGTCCTCGGGAAAGGTCTTGCCACCGAGTTGGGCTTCGAGAAGACGGCTGACTTCGGTGAACGGAATATCGATCGGTACCGCGATGTTGACGCTGCCATCGTTGGTCTGCGGCACCAGATCGAGCGCTTGCGGGAACGGGCAATTCGGCTTGGTCTCGGTCGGCACGATGCGGGTATCGGCCTGCACGCCGATGAGCAGCGTCACCGCGCTGCCGTCGATCTTCGGCTGCGCGGCGATGGCGCGGGTCGGGCGCACTTCGAGCCAGAGGTTCGGCATGCCCTGTCCCGCCGCGCCGAGCGGGATGGCGCGGCACAACTTGACCCATTCGCCACGCGCCGCGTTCTCGATGAACGGATCGTTGCGCAGCCGCGTTTCCAAGGCGCCGGTCTGGTTGCGCACCGCATTGTCGAGGAACGGCTTCACCTGGTTGGCGACGCTGAGCTTTATGCCGGCGATCGGCAGGATGACGTCGACGACATTGACCTGCGCCGAAAGATTGGGCGCGAGCCGCCAGTTCGGCGAAATCGTCGGCTTCGACGTCGTCGTCACCGCGCCCTGGATGTCGGCGTGCTGATCGAACGCCTTGCCGGCAAAATTCTGCACCGCCTGGCCGACGCTGCCGCCGACCAGATTGCCGATGGTGTTGCCGACCGAGCTGGCCCCGCTGGCGATCGTGCCGGTGGCCTTGAACGTCCCCGATAGCGGCGTCACCACGATCAGTGCGTCGGGGCGGCCGGACACGGTGAACGGCCCGCGCGCAATATCGAAGTTGAGGTCGGCATTGGTCAGAAGCTGCGACACCGGATTTTGCGGCTTGCCGGACAGATTGCGCGGCGCCTGCGCGTCGAGCGCGTCGCGGATCGCGCCGAGCGCGATGGCCGCCGGCGCCAGCACCGTCGAGGTGCCGGTCAGCGGTTGCAGCGCCGGCACCGCGACCAGCGCAGGCCGCCCTTCTTGCAGCGGTGCCGTCGCCGGCCATAGCAGGCCCAGCAACGCGTTTGCGCCGATGAAGGAGATGACGACAATGACGGCGCCGACGATGACGGTACGGATGTTCACGCCGGCACTTCGCCCTTGAGCATCAGGCGATAGAGAAAGCGGCGCTGGCTCATGTCGTAGTCGGGATTGGCCTGGTGCATGACGCTGCGGTTATCCCACATCACCCAGTCGCCGTACCGCCATTGGTGGCGGTATTCGTATTTCTTCTGGGTCGCGTGCTGCATCAATTCGTCGATCAGCTTGAGCGCGTCGGCGTCCTCCATGCCGATGATCGCTTCCATGCGCACCGGATTGAGGAACAGCGCCTTGCGGCCGTTCTCGGGGTGGGTGCGCACCAGCGGGTGCACGCCGGGCGGCGGCAGGTTGCGGCGGCTCTCCTCGCTGAGATGGCCGAGCGGGCGCGGGCTGTATTTGCTCAGGTAAGCGTGCACCGCCTTGAGCCCGTCGATCTTTTGTTTGGTACGCTCGGGCAGATCGTCATAGGCGTCGTGCACGTTGACGTATTGGGTGTCGCCGCCGCGCGACGGCAGCTCGACCGCAAACAGCGTCGTCGCCTTGGGCGGCCGCGGATGATTGGAGTGGTCGGTATGGAAGGTCTCGCCGGGAATGATGCGCCGGCCGTTCACGAACTCGTCGTTGGACACGTAGGACACGTCGGGATGGCCGGGAACGTGGTGCTCCTTCTTGTCGTGCGGCTGCAGGTCGCCGAACAGCTGCACGGCATTCTTGAAGTCTTCCGGCGCGAAATGCTGGTCGCGCATGACCAGCACGTGATGCTCGGCGAAGGCGCGATTGAGCGTGGCGCTCGCTTGGGCATCGATCGGCTTGGTGAAATCGATGCCGGTGACTTCAGCGCCGGTGTGATCCGTCAGCGGCGTGATGGTGAAGGACGTCATGGCAAATCCTCCCACAGGGCGTTTGTTAGGAGAACGCTATCGCCGGCCCCGGGGAGGGTCAAGGAGCCGGCCGGATACTCTGGTGTCGCTCAGCGTATCCCGGCGCGCATGAAACTCTGCACGAATTGCCGCTGGAACAGCAGGAAGGCGACCAGCAGCGGCGCCGAGGTCATCAAGGTCGCGGCCGTGATCACCGACCAGTCGATGCCCTGATCGGTCGAGGCGAAAATCTGCAAGCCGACCGTCAGCGGCCGCGTGTTGACCGAATTGGTCACGATCAGCGGCCACAGAAAATTGTTCCAGTGGTAGCTGACCGAGACCAGGCCGTAGGCGATGTAAACGGGCTTGGCCAGCGGCACATAGACCTTGAGCAGCACCGTCAGCGGCCCGGCGCCCTCGACGCGTGCCGCCTCGTCGAGCTCGCGCGGCACGGATTTGAAGGTCTGCCGCAGGAGGAAAATGCCGAACGCTGATGCCATATAGGGCAGCCCGATCGCCGGAATGGTATCGACGATGCCGAACGCGCTCATGGTGCGGTAGTTCTCGACGATCAGCACGTCGGGCATGATCAAGAGCTGGAGCAGCACCAGGATGAAAGCGATATCGCGGCCGGCGAAAGTGAACCGCGCGAAGGCGTAGGCCGCCAGCGTGCACAGCACGAGCTGGGCGGCGAGGATCATGGTCACGAGCAAAAAGGTGTTGAGGAAATAGCGCGCGAACGGTGCCGCGTTCCAGGCGCGCGCAAAATTCTCCAAGGTCAGCGGCGCGTTGAGCACGAAATGCGCCGAATAGGCGCTCGGATGGATCGCCGCCCACAGCGCATAGGCGAGCGGCAGGATCCAGATCAGCGCCAACAGCCAGGCGCCCGCCGTTTCCAGCGCCGCCATCCCGTCGTCCCCGCGAAAGCGGGGACCCATAGTCGCTGCCGGTGCAATATCGGCTCCGTCCGTGGATATGGATTCCCGCTTTCGCGGGAATGACGGCTCAAGGCTCATTGATAATGGATCCGACGGTCGAGGATAAGGAACTGGCCGAGCGCTACGAGTGCCAGCAAAGCGAGCAAAACCACCGTCAGGGTCGCCGCATAGGCGGTGTCCCAGAACTTGAAACCGACTTCGTAGATATAGAACAGCAGCAGTGCCGTGGCGTTGTCCGGTCCGCCCTGGGTCATGACCACGATATGGTCGATCAGCCGAAACGAATTGATGATGGCGTTGATCAGGACGAACAAGGTCGTCGGCATCAACAGCGGAAAGGTGACGCGGCGGAAGAAGTACCAGCGGCC
>JBAUYI010000261.1:0-5793 GCA_049584715.1 Xanthobacteraceae bacterium | reverse complement strand
GTCGGGGCCGGCCTCGACCTTGTGGCCGCGGCGCTTGAGCTCGTCGACGGTTTTTTTCGGCACGCGGCCTTCGACCACGAGGAGGCCGGGATGCGCCGTGCGCGGCCAGAACGAGCTCGGGAAATGCTCGGAATGCCAGGCCGGCGCGTCGATCGACTCTTGCATGTTCATGCCGGCGTGGACATGACGCAAAAAGAATTGCGCGATCCACTGATCCTGTCCGTCGCCGCCGGGCGAGCCCCAGGCGAGATACGGCTCGCCGTCGCGCAACGCCATGGTGGGTGACAGCGTGGTGCGCGGGCGGCGGCCGGGGCCCAGCGCTGCCGGATGGCCTTCTTCGAGCCAGAACATTTGCGCGCGGGTGCCGAGGCAGAAGCCGAGCTCCGGGATCACCGGCGAGGAATGCAGCCAGCCGCCCGACGGCGTCGACGAAATCATGTTGCCGGCTTGGTCGATGATATCAAAATGCACGGTGTCGCCGCGCGTATTGCCCATGCGGCCGACGGTCGGTTCGCCCGCGCCGAGCCGGCCCACGGTCGGCTCGCGGGCGCCGGCCGCGTGCGGCACCGTATCGCGGCGCAGCTTCACCACCGCGCCAAAACCTTCGATCGAGCCGGGGCGCTGATCGAGCGAAGCCTTGTCGGTGACGAGCTTGCGACGCTCGGCGTTGTAGGCGTCGGACAACAGCGTCGCCATCGGCACGTCGACGAAATCGGGATCGCCGTAGAACACTTCGCGGTCGGCATAGGCGAGCTTTGAGCATTCGACGAGGAGATGGATGAAGTCCGGTCCGGTCGGGTCGAGTCCGTCGAGATCGAATCCTTTGAGCAAAGCGAGTTGTTGCAAGGTCACTGGGCCTTGTCCCCACGGCCCGGTCTTGCACACCGTGTAGCCGCGATAATCGTAGGTGAGCGGCGCCTCGATATGCGGCGTCCAGCGCGCCATGTCGTCGGCGGTCAGCACGCCGCGATGCTTTCGGCCGCTGGTGTCCATGATCTCCTGTGTCCGGCAGAAGCGGTCGATCGCGTCGGCAACAAATCCTTTCGACCACGCTTGGCGGGCGCGCTCGATCTGGGCGATGCGATCGCCGCCGGCGCTCTCGGCTTCCTTGACGATGCGGGTATAGGTGGCAGCGAGCGTCTTGTTGGTAAACAGCGAACCGGTCGCCGGCACTTTGTTGTCCGGCAAGTATACTGCGGCCGAGGTCGGCCAATATTGGCGGAACAGGTCGGCGACGGTCGCGATGGTGGAATTGGTACGCTCGAGCAGCGGATGGCCGTTCTGGGCATAGCCGATCGCCGGTGCCAGCACGTCGGCGACCGACAGGGTGCCGTAGTCGCGCAACAGCATCATCCAGGTCTCGAAGGTGCCGGGCACGCAGGCGGCAAGGAGGCCCGTGCCAGGCACGAGATCGAGGCCTTGGCTGCGATAATAGGCGATCGTGGCGCCGGCGGGCGCGACGCCCTGGCCGCAGATCACCTCCGTCTTGCCGCGCTTGATGTCATGGACGATGACCGGCACGTCGCCGCCCGGGCCGTTGAGATGCGGCTCGACCACCTGCAGCGTGAAGGCCGCGGCGACGCCGGCGTCAAAAGCATTGCCGCCGCGTTCCAAAATCCCCATGCCGACCGCGGTGGCGATCCAATGGGTCGTCGTCACCACGCCGAAAGTGCCTTCGATTTCCGGCCGCGTGGTGAAGGTGCTGGGATTGATGTTGGTCATGAAATGGCTCTTCATCTCGTCGGTCATGGCAGCGCGACGCCCGGGCTGTTGCGCGGCGTCTGGCCGGCGCATAGACACGGAATGTATCGGGCCAGGCGCCCGGCTGCCAGGGTGGGGGACAAGACGTGGCACGGGAGGCTCTCAAGGTCGGATTGGGCGGGCTCGGCGCCGTCGGCCTCGACGTGGCGCGGCGGATCGAGGCCGGCATTGCGGGCCTGGTTCTGACGGCGGTCTCGGTGCGCGATCAGGACAAGGCGCGGCGCAATCTGCCGCAAGTCGGCGGCCGCATTCCCGTCGTTGCCGCCGAGGCGCTCGCGGAAACCTGCGATCTTGTCGTCGAATGCCTGCCGCCGGCGATGTTCCGCGCCGTGGCGTCATCGGTGATCGAGCGCGGCAAGCTGTTCATGCCGCTGAGCGTCGGCCAGCTTTTGGAAAACTGGGATCTGGTGGCGCGGGCAAAAGAGACCGGCGCCCGCATCCTGGTGCCGACCGGCGGGCTGATCGGGCTCGACGCGGTGCGCGCCGCTGCCGAAGGAACGATCCATTCGGTCACCATGATCACGCGCAAGCCGCCGAACGGCCTCGACGGCGCGCCCTATCTGGTCGAGCGCGGCATTTCGCTCAAAGGCCTCAACACTGCGCGCAAAGTGTTCGACGGTACGGCGGGCGAGGGTGCCCGCGGCTTTCCAGCGAACGTCAATGTCGCGGCGGCACTGAGCCTCGCCGGCATCGGCCCCGAAAAAACACGGCTCGAAATCTGGGCCGATCCGGATCTCGATCGTAACACCCATCGCATCGAAGTCGACGCCGACACTGCGCGCTTTGCCATGTCGATCGAGAACGTGCCGTCGGAGGAGAACCCGCGCACCGGCCGCATTGTCGCGCTGAGCACGGTGGCGGCGCTTCGCGGCTTGGTTGCGGAGCTCAAGGTCGGAACCTAGCGATCGAGCAACGCATCGTCACTCCGGGAGCGCATTGAGCGGCCTTTTCGCCCGCCCATCGATGATCGACATTTGAAATAACAAGAGCTTTTCAGTGCTTCAGAATCGCGGGGTTCGAACCGGATCACTCCCGCTCTGACCAAAATTGGACCTAACACAACTTAGTGTTGCAATTCGTCCGAAAAAAGTGCATTTTGGAAATCGAGCAAACGGGGGAGAGGAGCATGGACTATATCGTTCGCCCGAAAATTCGCGAGCCCGGTACAGGAAAAGCCGCGGCCGGAGACGAGGCGCCGCAAGACCGATTGCTAAAATACATTCCGCTCACCATTGCCGGCGCGTATCCGATACTGGAAAACGGAATTGCGCAATACATAACGACACCGGTGGCCGATATGTCGCCGCGTTTTCTTGAGTGGCTCGTGTTTGCCGCCCTTATTTTGTACTACGTGCTCTTCCTCAATGTGAAATTCAACGCAACGACTCTCCAAGGCTGGACGCGCATTCGCCTGCAAACATTGCAGACGGTCGTCAGTATCATCGCATTCTTTGTTTGGACCTATTCAATCAAGTCCGCAATCTGGACTGGCGTCTACAATGCTGGCTTGGCGCTGATAGTCGCCATGCTCTTTGTGCTGTTTGCCGGTCTCTATGCGCCAACGGTATCGCTGGACGAGGCGCGCGCCGCCAGCCTGTTGCCGCCCGAGCCTGAGGTCTCGCCTCCGCCCAAGCCCGCTTGAGATGGTGACGTGATGCAGCCGCAATACGAATTCTCGCGCGGCGCCGAGTTTCAGCGATTTCTGGAATCCCTTCTCAATCCAGAGCGCTTCGATCAGGATAGCATTATAGGTGTCACGATTGAATTTCATCCGATGTGGTGGCGTTTGGCTACGTTCTGGCACCAGACCGGAGGAATCGATTATCCGTACAACCTCTTCGGGCCGATCCTGTTATTACAGGGATGGCCGCTCGTGCCCCAGCCGGACCCAGCGTGGGCCGGCTCGCATTGGGCTGAGCTTTGCAAGAGAAGTAATAAGAAGCCCCACCCGTATATCGTCCGCATTTGCTATCGCCCAGGCACTAGCGTCGAAATCCGAGGAGGCCTGAGCGCATTTGCGCGCGAGCAGCCGTTCTTTTGTATGACGCAGGAACGTCCGCTAGCGGTTGCCGCGTCGGGCTTCGACGGCGGGCGCGAACTTGTCGCTAATGAGCCGGGGACACTCGGTGGATTTTTCAAAGACAAGAACAATTCACAAGTCTACGGCATAACGTGCGGCCACGTCGGTCAGGCTAGCGGGACGTTCGTGTCACTGGAAGATTCGGCCGGTGCGATCCACAAATATGCCGGCATTGTTTCACATACTTCGTTCAAGTCGCTCACCCCGTTGGCTTCGGGGCAGGCATGTAACCGGAGCGTTCGGGGCATCACCTCGCAGGTCGACGTCGCACTCGTCCAACTCCACAAGCGGTACAAAGCCCTTAACACGTTGCCTTCGATCGGCAAGATCGACGAGATTCTTGACCGCACTCAATTCGGGTCAGGCGACCCCGTCCAGATGCGCGGCGCCGTGTCCAAGCATAATGCGTACTATGTCGGAGCCTATGACGTCGTCTACAAAGTGTTGTTCAAGAGTGGCAAGTTGCATTGTTTCGAACACATGTTCGAGATTAATCGTCAAGCCGATGTGTCGCCCTTGGTGCCGCCCATACTTACAGCCAAAGCGGTGCACGGCGATTCCGGAGCGTGCATTTGCCGGCCGAGTCGCACCGGAAACTTTGCCTATTGCGGAACCCTTGTTGCTGTTGATGGGACGAACGGATACGCCTGCTTCGCCGAAACAGTGAGAAGCTGGGCCGCCGGTCTCAATCCTTCGATCGATCTCGTGCCTTTGTAGACGAAAGTGCGTGGGCTCAAACTGCCTTTGGCGGTCAGCCAGCTACCACTTTTGTTGCCAATTTTTGCGCGGCGCGGCGCCGGGCGGCTGGTACGTGGTGTTTTGCTGGCAGGTGCCGCCGATGCCGCTGATGGTCGCCATGCACTGCTCGAAGGTGGTAAAGCCGCAATTCCTGCCGCCGCCGGCGCTGCCGCCGCCGTAGATCGCGCACCACGGATAATTTTGCGCCTGTGCGCCTGTGCCGAGCGCGGTAACGGCAACGAGAATTCCCAGCGTGAAAAGCAAGATTCTCATCGGTCGCTCCCTCGTGTAGCCCGGGTTGAGCGGAGCGAAACCCGGGAACGATCTGCCAGTTGAAACGCTGCACCCGGATTTCGCGGAGCCTGTCATCGGGCCGGCCACTTCGGGCCGGACCCGTTGGCTCAATCCAGGCTACCTTCAGCTCGCCCCGGGCGCGGCCGGCGCGAATTTGAGCGCCACGCCGTTCATGCAATAGCGCAAGCCCGTCGGCTTCGGCCCGTCGTTGAAGACGTGGCCGAGATGACCGCCGCAGCGATGGCACGACACCGCCGTGCGCGACATGCCGAACGAGCGGTCGGTCGTCTCGTCGACGGCCTTGTCGAGCGGCGCCCAAAAGCTCGGCCAGCCAGTGCCGCTTTCGAATTTGGTCTTCGACGAGAACGACGGCAGGTCGCAGCCGGCGCAGGCGAACGTGCCGTCGCGATGCTCCTTGAGCAGTTCGCTGGTGAACGGCCGCTCGGTGCCTTCCTGGCGCAGCACGTCGTATTGCGCCGGCGTCAAAAGCTTGTGCCATTCCGCGTCGGTGTGGGTGACTTCGTAATTGGTCGTTGCCTTCGCGGCCGGAGGACTCGCCAGGCGGCCGATGAAGAGCGCCGCGAGGCCGGCGCCGCCGGTGTACAAGGCTTGTCGGCGTGTGAACATGGGTCCCTCCCGATCGCGTCCGGCGCAGCGCCGGTGGCCGCCAATAACATGGTGATGTTGTAGCGCACTTTCATGCCGGCAGTGATGGGGCGCGCGCAATTTGATCCGGCCGAACGTGGATTTCACGCGGAGTTGATGGCGCTGCGGCAAATCTGGCGCCGGCGTTTAGAAGGGACGCATTGGAAAACGCCCAGAAAGCGGCCTTGATCGCATGGATAGCACTGTGTTCGCGTTGGCCATCTTGTCAAGGATCGAAGACCGCCGGAGGCGGCGGCGCCATAGCGCGTCGAAGA
>JBAUYI010000260.1:0-35754 GCA_049584715.1 Xanthobacteraceae bacterium | reverse complement strand
TGGCGAGGCCGCGCAGGCCAACATCCGCATCACGCCCGACATCGTCAACAATTCGATCCTGGTCTATGCCAGCCAGGAGACCCAGCGCATCGTCGAGCAGACGCTGCGCCAGATCGACCGGCCGCTGATGCAGGTCGCCATCGACGCCACGGTGGCCGAGGTGACGCTCAACGATACGCTGAGCTATGGCGTGCAATATTATCTGGCTGGCACCCAGTTAGGCGGCACCAACACGGGTACATCCACAACGACGTCCGGAACCGGCACTACGACCACGACGACCGGCAACACCGGTCAGCTGTTTAGTACGGCGGGTTCGTCGGCGCTGCTGAGCGCCGTGGCGCCCGGCCTCAATCTGGTGCTCGGACCGGCCAACATGCCGAATCTGATTCTCAGCGCGCTGCACAACGTGACCAACGTGAAAGTGTTGTCGAATCCCTCGCTGGTCGTGCTCGACAATCAAACCGCGACATTGCAGGTCGGCGACCAGGTACCGATCACGACCGGCACCGCCAACGTGCTCACGGCCAACAATACGGTGGTCAGCACCATCGACTATCGCAATACCGGTATCATCCTGCGCGTGGTGCCGCGCGTCAGCGCCAACGGCAATGTCATCATCGACATCGAGCAGGAAAGCTCCAGCGTCACGCCGGGCTCGGCGTCGAGCCTGACGCCGACGATCTCCGACCGCCGCGTCAAGAGCTCGGTTTCGGTCGCCAGCGGGCAGACCGTGCTGCTCGCTGGCCTGATCAGCGACGAGGTCGATCGGACGCGGCAAGGCATCCCGGTGCTCGACAAGATTCCCGGTATCGGCGACCTGTTCTCGCAGCAAAGCGGCACGAAAGTGCGCACCGAGCTGATCATCTTCATCCGCCCGACCATCATCCGCGATGCCGTCGATGCCCACATGGTGGCCGAGGAGCTGCGCTCCAAGCTGAAAGGCGACCTGGTCGGAGGAAACTTCCCCGGCCTGCATGATGGACCCGTCCTGCGTCCGTGACGCGGGCACGCCGGTGCGCGGCAATGGGCTCGTCATCGTTTTGATCGGTGCGTTTGCGGTCGGCTTGAGCTTCGCGGCAAGCCCGGATTGGCGTGGCGCGTTCGGCGCGGCGCTGGCGTTGCTGATGCTGGCAATCGCGTTGAGCGACATCCGCCATTTCATCGTTCCCGATGCGTTGTCCGGGACCGCCTTCGTGCTCGGCCTGATTTTCGCCGGTCTGTTCGACGATGCACCGCTCGCCGAGACGATCTTGACCTGCCTCCTCCGCGCCGCGGCGGCGGCGCTGCCGCTATTGGCGCTGATGCTGCTCTATGAATGGTGGCGCGGCCGGCCCGGCCTCGGCCTGGGCGACGTCAAGCTTGCGGCGGTCGCCGGCGCCTGGCTCGATTGGTTCACCATCGTCGGCGTGATCGAGGTCGCGGCGCTGGCGGCGCTATCGGCTTACGCGGTGTGGCGCTATGTGCTGCGCTGGCCGATCGTGGCGACGACGCCCCTGCCGTTCGGGCTGTTCCTGGCGCCGGCGATTTGGGCCGGCTGGCTCGCCGAGGCGGCGTTGGCGCGTTACCCGTTCTGATGAAATCTAAGAAACGGCGGCCGGCTATTGCTCGCGGCGCGGCTGCCACGCCAGGGCTTCCATGCGCGCCTGGGCAAGCTCACCGAGCGTCATCTTGGTCCGGACTGCGTCGCGCATGCGGGTGCGGTCGTCGGCGGCCGCTTTGGGCGAAGCGGCCGTGGCGAGGATCAGCCATTTTTCGGCCTGGATGACGTTCACCGGCACCCCCTGCCCCTTGTCATAGAGCAAGCCCATTTCGTACTGCGCCCCGGAATGCCCCTGCTCGGCGGCGCGCCGATACCAGATCGCGGCCTGGGTGTAATTCTGCGGCACGCCGCGGCCGATGGCGTAGAGATAACCCATATAGGCTTGCGCGGCCGGATCGCCGTTTTGCGCCAGCGGACTGAGGATGGCGACGGCCGCGGCGTAATCCTGGCGCGCCATGGCGGCGACGCCCTGGCGCAGCATCGGCGCGGCGTCGGCCGAGCCGAGGGCCGCCGCGGTCAGCAGCACGCCAAGCCATAAGATCGAGAGCGTCCTCATCGGCCCACTATCGCTGAGAAGCGTACTGCCTTTCAAGCATAGCTGCGTGGCCGCGCTCTGCCGGGTAAGTGCTTGCCAAATCGATGGGTCGACCGCAAAGTTCGCTCTCCCCTCTCGCGCTCACTGCTCCCTCCACGACCTATCCAGCCGCCCCTTACGAATGTATCGCGCTTGGCAGTGAAAATCCGTGAATAGGCGCAAGCTGATTGAGCGTCTCGGCATCACCGGCGTCATGTTGGCGATTGCGGCGCTGAGCCTTGCATTGCGGCCGTCGGCCTACGCACAGACGCCACCGGTCGCTGCGGCAGCAGCACAAGCGCTGCCTATGATCACCGCGGCCGTCAATGACGCCGTCCGGGCGACGCTCGCCGGCAATACGCGGCCGGAGGCAACGGCCGCCAACGACCGCGGCCGCGTCGACGACGCGATGCCGCTGGATCACATGCAATTGCAGCTGCGGCGGCCGGCAGCGCGGGAAGAGGCGGTCAAAGCGCTGATCGAGCAACTGCACGATCCGAAGTCGCCCAACTTTCACCATTGGCTCACTGCGGCGGAGTTCGGCGCGCAGTTCAGTCCGGCAGCATCCGACATTGCCGCCATCACCGGCTGGCTCCAGCAGCAGGGCTTCACCGTCAACTTCGTCTACCCGAGCGGAGTGTCGATCGATTATTCAGGCACTGCGGGCCAGGTGCGCACCGCCTTCCATACCGAGCTGCACCGTCTTTCGGTGAACGGCGTCGCCCACTTCGCCAATATGAGCGATCCGGAAATCCCGGCAGCGCTGGCGCCAGCCGTGGTCGGCGTCGTCTCGCTGCACGATTTCAAGGCGCGGTCGCACCGTGTGCCGAAATCGGACCATCCCAATGCCAGCTTGGGAAGCGGAAACTTCTCGGTCACGCCGAGCGATCTCGCGACGATCTATAATTTTAATCCGCTTTTCAACGCCGGCTACAGCGGCCAGGGGCAAACCATCGCCGTGGTCGAACCGACGAATTTGGCTTCCGCGGCCGATTGGACCACGTTCCGCCAAACCTTCGGGCTGTCGCGCTATACCGCGGCCTCGTTGACCACGATCAATCCGCCGCCGCCCTCGGGCAAAACCAACTGCGCCAATCCGCCAGTCATCAATGAAGATACCGGCGAAGCGGCCCTCGACGTGGAATATGCCAGTGCCGGCGCGCCCAGCGCGGCCATTATCGTCGCGGCGTGCAAGGGCACGGACACGATCGATCCTGAATTGGTTGCGATCCAAAACCTGACCAATAGCCCCACCCACCCGAACATCATCAGCGACAGCTACGGGTTTTGCGAAGCCGAGAACGGCGCCGCCGACACCGCGGCCTTTGGCGCGATCTTTCAGCAAGGCGTCGCCGAAGGGATTTCATACTTCGTCGCCGGCGGCGATCAGGATGCTTCGTCCTGCGATGGCGACGGCGGTGGTACGCCTTACACGACGATCCACGGCATCGGCGTCGACGCCCAGGCCTCCACGCCCTATGCGGTCGCCACCGGCGGCACCGATTTCAGCGACACGTACTTCGAGACAAGCCGGACGTATTGGAGTTCGACCAACAGCCCGTCTTATGGCTCAGCCCTCTCCTATATTCCGGAAATCCCGTGGAACGACACCTGCGCCAGCGAACTCACCGCGATATGGTTCTTCGGCTCCAACAAAACGTACGGAGCCGACGGCTCCTGCAACAGGCTTGGCCACTTCTATTTGAGCAATACCGGAGGAAGTGGCGGACCGAGCGCCTGCGCGAGCGGCAAGCCTGCGGTTTTCGGCGTGGTCGGCGGCACCTGCCAGGGCTGGCCAAAGCCGTCCTGGCAAAGCGGCTTTCTCGGCAATCCCGCCGACGGCGTGCGCGACATACCGGACGTGTCGCTGTTTGCATCCGACTACGCGTGGAATCACATCTACATCTACTGCAACTCGGCCTATGCGCCGTGTGGCAGCGATGTTTCGCAATGGAGCACGTCCGGCGGCACGTCGTTCACGGCGCCGATCTTGGCCGGCGTCCAGGCCCTGGTGAATCAATATACCGGCTCGGCCCAGGGCCTGCCCAATTATGTCTATTACAAGATCGCAGCTGCCGAATACGGCGCCACCGGCAACAGCAACTGCGATTCCTCCAAGGGCAACGCGGTCGATGCCGGCTGCATTTTCTATGACGTGACGCTCGGCGACAACAATGCGCCGTGCGTGGCCGATAGCGGCGTCTTCTACAATTGCTACGACCCTTCCGGCGCGATCGGCGTGATGTCCACCGACAACAACGCCTATCGGCCGGCTTACAAGACCCACGTCGGTTGGGATTTTGCGACCGGCCTCGGCACCGTGAACGTCTACAACCTGGTGACCAACTGGGTGGTGGCAGGCGGCGGCAGCGCGAGCCTCACCGTCAGCGTGACCGGCAGCGGCACGGTGACGAGCAATCCCGTCGGCATCGACTGCCCCTCGACATGCAGCCAAACGTTCGCCGGCGGACCGCAAGTGACTTTGACCGCGACACCCTCGGGCGGCGGCGACTGGGTGTTCAGCGGCTGGAGCGGCGCCTGCAGCGGCGCCGGCCCCTGCACCGTGACGATGGCGACGGCACAATCCGTCACCGCGACATTCGTGCAGGGCTACACGCTGACCGTAGATGTATCCGGCGGCGCTGGCGGCGGTACGGTGACCGGTTCGCCCGCCGGCATCAGCTGCCCGTCAACGTGTACCGACGGCTTCCCTGCCGGAACGTCAGTGACGCTGACCGCTGCGCCGGCAAGCGGCTGGAGCTTCAGCGGCTGGATCTCCGGCAGCGTCACTGGAGGATTTGGCAGCCCCTGCAGCGGCGCCGGCACCGGCCCCTGCACCGTGACGATGAATGCGGCGACATCGGTCACCGCGATATTCACGCAAATCACCTACCCGCTCTTGGTCAGCGTATTCGGCAACGGCACCGTGACCAGTTCGCCGTCGGGCATCACTTGCGGCACGACATGCAGCTCAAATTTCGCCAGCGGCACCCAGGTGACCCTGACCGCGACCCCGGCCCAAGGCGCGGTCTTCAACGGCTGGGGCGGCGTGTGCAGCGGCACCAAGAATTGCGTCGTGACGATGAATGCCGCAGCGAACCTGTCGGCTGCTTTCAGCGGCAACGGCATGCCGCAAACTATTCAGACGTGGGTTTCGGCAGCCTCGGGCAGCGACTCCAATCCATGCACGCGCACGGCGCCCTGCCTGACCTTTGCCGCGGCGCTGGCCCAGACCGCGGCCGGCGGCGAGATCGACGTCCTCGATCCCGGAGATTTCGGCGCTGTGACCATTACCAAGGCGATCAGGATCGATGGCGACGCGGCCGAGGACCCCGGCGCCGCGGCCGCCCCCGGCACCAGCGGCATCGTCATCAGCGCCGGCACCGACGACGCCATCGATTTGCGCGGCTTGACCTTCGACGGCCTTGGCGCAACCGGCATGTCCGGCGTCGTGTTCAACAGCGGCGCGCGCCTGCACATCCAGAATTGCGTGATTCAAGGTTTTGCGACATCGGGCATCACCTTTGCTCCCGGGGCCAGCAGCGCCGGCGTGGCCCAGCTATCGGTTCACGACACGACAATCATCGGCAATGCGACCGGCATCTGGGTCGAACCGACCGGCGGCATCGCAGCCGACGTCACTCTCGACAGGGTCGACATCGACCACAACAACGGCGATGGGCTGCGGGTCGACGGCAGCGCAGCCTCCGGCGCGATCAATGTCGCCGTCACCGATAGCTCCGTGAGCTTCAATGCCAGCAACGGCATCGACGCATTGAGCGGTCCGGGCAACGTGACGGTGAGCATCATGCGCGTCGTCGCATCCGCCAACGGCGTTGCCGGCATCGCGGCTCATCAAACGAGCGGCGGCATCGCGAGCGTGACCGTGGGCAGCTCGGGACTGTACGGCAATACTGTCGCCGCGCAGGCCACGGGCGGTGCCGGCTTGCTCAGCTATTCGAACAACCAAGTGACGGGCAACGCCACCAATGGCAGCTTTACCGCAGCCGCCAGTTTGCACTGAAGATACCCCCTCGAATCACATATTGACCGGCCCCGACGCGGCAGCCCGAAGCCGCCCTTCGGGAACAACTGGACTTGGAACCGGTCGGCGTCTTCCATCGTTGGCAAATGAGTCGGGTTCAAGCATACCGCACTACCGCTGCGCTGTCGCGCGTTACCACCAAAGTGTTGCGTGCCAATGATATTTCTCGGCGGTGCGGCGCGGCGGCCGGTTCCGTCGCTACAGGCAAAGCATGGTGTGGTAGTATGGGCATCGCTTCCGTAGGCCTGCGTGCCAAGCGCCATTACGAGCATCATCAATCTCCCTAACCGCCCGGGACGGCGACCGATGATCATGCAGCGCTTTCAGCGATGGAAATCCGCTAAGCTACGCAAGTGGCAGACCTTGCGGCGTCTCGGCATTGCCGGCGGCGCGCTGGCGACGGTGGCGCTCGGTGTCGCATTGTGGCCCGCGGACATGGTGCAGACAGCCTTGGCGCAGACAGCCTTGGCGCAGACGGCCGGCGGACGGGCGCAGGCCCTGATCACCCAGGCGGTCAATGACGGCATCCTGTTCAGGCTTGCCGGCAACATCCCTCCGGCAGCGCGAAATGCCGCCAACGATCGCGGCGGGGCGCCCGACACCATGCCGCTGCCGAATATACTGCTGCAATTGCGGCGCCCGGCGGCGCAGGAGCAGGCGCTCACGACGCTGATCGAGCAACTCCACGATCCGAATTCGCCGAACTACCATCAGTGGCTCAGCGCCGAGCAATTGGGTGCGCAGTTCGGCCCCGCAGCCTCGGACATCCAGACCGTCACCGACTGGTTGCAGCAGCGCGGCTTCACCGTCAATGCGGTGCTCGCCAACAAAATGGCGATCGACTTTTCCGGCACGGCCGGTCAGGTTCGCACGGCACTTCACACCGACATCCATTATCTCGACGTCAACGGCGTCAGACGCTTCGCCAATGTAAGCGATCCGCAAATCCCGGCGGCCTTGGCGGCGGCCGTCGTCGGCGTCGCGGGGCTGCACAATATCCCGCCCAAGCCGTTGATGCGGCAGGTGCAAAAGCAGTTTTCCCCGGCCGGCTACAGTTGCGGCCCCGGTTTCGCCTTTCCTTGTAACCTGGTGACGCCTGCGGATCTGGCGACGATCTACAATTTCAATCCGCTGTTTGCCGCCGGCACGACCGGGCAAGGCCAGACCATCTATCTGATCGAGGACACCGATCTCTATACCAACGCCGACTGGACCACATTCCGTTCGACCTTTGGCATCCCGGTTTCGAGCTACCCCGGCGCCTCGTTGACCACGGTCAATCCCGGCAACTGCACCCACAACGTCAACGGCGACGACGGCGAAGCGATCCTCGACGCCGAATATGCCAGCGCCGGCGCGCCAGGCGCCGCGATCGTCATCGCCAGCTGCACGAATCTCCTGCTCGCCATACAGCGTGTGGTCAACGGCGCTACCCCACCGCCGGTCATGAGCATCAGCTACGGCAACTGCGAGTCGGACTCCGGCGCCACCTTTAATCAAGCTTTGTACACCGCCTATCAGACCGGCGTTGCCGCGGGAATGTCGATCTTCGTGTCCTCGGGGGATGGCGGTGCGGACTCATGCGACAACCACGACACCGCAACCTCCTCGACGTCCGGCATCTCCGCCAGCGGCTTTGCCTCGACCCCCTATAACGTTGCGGTCGGCGGCACCGATTTCAGCGACACTTACCACAACACCACCAGCACCTATTGGAATTCAAGCAACTCGCCGACCTACGGTTCGGCACGACTCTACATCCCGGAAATTCCCTGGAATAATTCCTGCGGCAGCGAGCTTTATGCGTCGCATTACGGCTTCGCCACCACTTACGGCCCCGGCGGCCTGTGCAACAGCAGCACTGCATCGTCCAATGGTTTGCTCAATATCGGCGCCGGCAGCGGCGCCCCAAGCAGCTGCGCGACGGGCAGCGGCGCGAGCTGTCAGGGATGGCCGAAACCATCCTGGCAGAGCGGACTGCTCGGCAATCCAGCCGACGGGGTGCGCGATGTCCCGGACGTGTCGCTGTTTGCCGCCGCCGGCGCCTGGGGTCATTTTTACATCTTTTGCTATTCCGATCCCAATAATGGCGGCAGTCCGTGCACCGGCTCGCCGATCGGCTGGAGTGGAGCGGGCGGCACGTCCTTCGCGTCACCGATCTGGGCCGGCATCCAAGCACTGGTCAACCAATACACCGGGGCGCGGCAGGGCAACCCCAATCCCGCGCTCTACAAGATTGCCGCTACCGAGTATGGCGCGAGCGGCCGCAGTAGCTGCAATTCCAATAACGGCAGCGGCGACTCCTCCTGCATTTTTTACGACGTGACGCTTGGCGACATGACTGTCGACTGCACCAGCGGCACCCCCAATTGCTATGCTCCGGGCGGCACCTACGGCGTGCTGTCAACCTCGACCAGTTCGTATGCGCCCGCTTTCAAGGCGCAGACAGGCTGGGATTTCGCCACCGGCATCGGCACCGTGAACGTCTACAATCTGGTGACGAACTGGGCATCGTCGGGCGTCGGTAACGCCATTCTGACCGTCAGCGTCACCGGCAGCGGTACCGTGACGAGCAATCCCGCCGGTATCAGTTGTCCCTCCACTTGCAGCCACACCTTCACCGGGACATCCGTGACCTTGACCGCGACGCCCGCCAGCGGTTGGGCCCTGAGCAGTTGGGGCGGCGCCTGCAGCGGCAACGGCAGTTGCATCGTGGCGATGAACGCGGCGAAATCGGTGACGGCGACATTCGTGCCGGCCGAAACGCTGTCGGTAAGCGTCAACGGAAGCGGCAGCGTGTCGAGCTCGCCCCCGGGCATCACCAATTGCATATCGACGTGTAATGCGAGCTTCGCCCAGGGAACACAGGTGAGTCTCAGTAGTCAGCCGGCAAACGGCTGGACGTTCAATAGTTGGAGCGGCGCCTGCAGTGGCAGCGGCAACTGCAATGTGACGATGAATTCCGCGCAGTCCGTGACCGCAACATTCGCGCAAATAACCTTCCCGCTGACAGTCAGCGTGACCGGCAGCGGGACGGTGAAGAACACCCCCACGGGCTTCAGTTGCTCGTCGGACTGCACTGCAAATTTCGGCAGCAACACCGTCGTGACGCTGACCGTGACGCCGGCCGAAGGCATGAGCTTTATCGGCTGGAGCGGCGCCTGCAGCGGCACTGGCAGCAGCTGTAATGTCACAATGAGCGGAGCCGAAAGCGTATTCGCGGCCTTCACCACCAATGGCGACCCGGCAAGCAACACCCGGACCTGGGTCTCGGCGACCTCGGGCAGCGATTCCAATTCGTGTACGCGCGCCTCGCCCTGCCTGACCTTCGCCGCGGCATTGGCCCTGACCCCCGCCGGCGGCGAGATCGACGTCCTCGATCCGGGCGACTTCGGCCCGGTGACCATCACCAAGGCGATCAGCATCTACGGTGACGCCGCCAGCGTCGCCGGCACGGTACCCTCATCCGGCACCAGCGGCATCGTTATCAGCGCCGGCTCAAGCGACGTGATCAAATTGCACGGCCTGAGCTTCGATGGCGCCAATGCGTCCGGCACCTCCGGCGTGGTGTTCTTAAGCGGCGCGCGCTTGAACATCAGCCAGTGCGTGTTCCAGGGCTTCACCACGTCCGGCATGACACTGTCTCCCGGCACCGGCAGCGCCACTAAGACGCTACTGGACGTGCAGGAGACGACGATTCTCAACAACGCGACCGGCATCTTGATCCAGCCGACCGGTGGCATCGCAGCGAACGTCAGGCTGCGACGGCTTCGCATCGACAACAATTCCGGCGAGGGATTGCGGGTCGACGGCACCGGAGGCTCCGGCGCGATCAATGCCGCCATCGCAGACAGCACGGCGAGCCACAACGACGGCAACGGCATCGACGCGGTCAGCGGCCCGGGCAACGCCATTGTGGACGTCATGCGCGTGGTCGCGACCGCGAATGGTTCGGCCGGCATCCAGTCCAATCAATCGAGTGGCGGCACCGCGAGCGTGACCGTGGGCGGCTCGGTGCTGTATGCCAACGCCATCGGCATTCAAGCGACCGGCGGCGCCGGCCTGCTCAGCTATGGCAATAACCAGGTGACCGGCAACGCGTCGAACGGTAGCTTCACCGGAACCGCCGGTTTGCATTGAAGACTTGGAACCGCTCAGTGCCTTCTATCATCGGCACATGAGTCGGGGTTCAAGCATAGCGTACCAGCGCCTCGATACCGCGCGTTACCGCCAAAGTGTTTCGCGCCAATAACATGTCTGGGCGGTGTGGCACGTCGCGGGTTCCGTTTGCTCGAGGCCAAGCACGATGTGGTAATATCGGCGTCGCGGTTCTGCGTACCAAGCGCCAGTACAAGCATCATCAGTTCCTCCAACGCCCGGGACAGCGCCGATGATCAAGCAGCGCTTTCAGCAAGGGAAAGCCCCGACCCTGCGCACATGGCAGACGCTGCGGCGCCTCGGCATTGCCGGCGGCGCGCTGGCGGCCGTGGCGTTTGGTTTCGCATCGTGGCCCGTGGACATAGTGCAGACAGCCTTGGCGCAGACGGCCAACGGACGGGCGCAGCCCCTGATCACGCAACCGGTCAATGACGGCAACCTGTTCGGGCTTACGGGCAACACGCGCCCGGAAGCGCGAAATCCTGCCAACGATCGCGGCCGCGTCGATGACGCCTCGCCGATGCCGCACCTGATGCTGCAATTGCGGCGGCCGGCGGCGCAAGAACAGGCATTGGCGAAGCTGATCGATCAGCTGCACGACCCGAATTCGCCGAACTATCACCATTGGCTCACAGCAAAGGACATCGGTGCGCAGTTCGGCCCCGCCGCGTCCGACATCGCGGCCGCCACCAACTGGCTCACCCAGCACGGCTTCACCGTCAACACCGTTTATCCCAACGGCATGGCGATCGAATTTTCCGGCACCGCCGGCCAAATCCGCTTCGCCTTCCACACCGAGATTCATAATCTGTCGGTGAACGGTGCCGAGCATTTCGCCAACACAACGGACCCGCAGATTCCGGCGGCGCTGGCGCCGCTCATCGCCGGCGTCACATCGCTGAACGATTTCCGGCCGCGTCCGCAGGTCGTGCACCAACCGCAGGCGATCGGCGAGTTCGACAAAAACGGCAATTTTTTCATGACGCCGGCCGACCTCGCGACGATCTACAACTTCAATCAGGCATTCAACGGCGGCATCACCGGCAAGGGTCAGACCATCTATCTGGTCGAGGATTCCGACATCTACACCAATGGCGGCACCGTCAACGACTGGGCGACGTTCCGCAGCGGATTCGGTATCCCGGTGGCGAACTATCCCGGCGCTTCGTTGACCACGATCCATCCCAACTGCACGGATCCCGGCGTCAACGGCAACGACTCCGAAGCGATCATCGACGCCGAATATGCCAGCGCCGCAGCGCCCAGCGCCGCGATCGTCATGGCGGTCTGCAACAATTTCGTGGCGATGCTGCAGACCATATTCAATGATCCGAACTCCTATCCGCCCGCCATCATGAGCATCAGCTACCTCGATTGCGAGGCGTTCCACGGCGCCAGCAACAACGCGGCGTTCAGTAACGCCTATCAGACCGGCGTCGCCGAGGGCTGGTCGATCTTCGTTGCGGCCGGCGACGAGGGGGCGGGCGGCTGCAATTACGGCGGCGAGACCGTCACCGACGGCGTCGGCGTCAATGGGCTGGGCTCGACCGTCTACAACGTGGCCGTGGGCGGCACCGATTTCGGCGATACGTTTGCCGGCCAAAATAGTACCTATTGGAGCGCGACCAATACGGCGACCTTCGGCTCGGCGCTGTCGTACATTCCGGAAATTCCGTGGAACACGACCTGCGGCAGCCAGCTGTTTGCGACCTTCGAAGGCTTCGCCACGACCTACGGCGCATCCGGATTCTGCAACAGCAGTTTCGCCGCGAACACTAAAAGCGGATTCTATCTGTTGAACTGGGCGGGCTCGGGCGGCCAGAGCTTGTGCGCCCAAGGCGCGGCCTCCGTCCCCGGCGTGGTCAGCGGCAGCTGTACCGGATGGCCGAAGCCGTCCTGGCAAAATGGCTTCCTCGGCAATCCGGCCGACACCGTGCGCGACCTGCCCGACGTCTCGATGTTCGCGTCGTTCGGTCCTTGGCGTCACGCTTATGCCATCTGCTTCTCCGATACGGCCAACAAAGGCACGCTGTGCGACGGCACCGCCACGGGCTGGAGCACCGGCTGGGGCGGCACGTCGTTCGGCTCGCCGATCTGGGCCGGCATCCAGGCGCTGATCAACCAGTACACCGGGTCGATCCAGGGCAATCCCAATCCCGTTCTCTATACAATAGCCGGGCTTCAGTTTGGCGCCAACGGCAACGCCGCCTGCTTTTCCAGCAACGGCAACGCCGTCAACAGCGGCTGCATCTTCTATGACGTGACGCAAGGCGATATGAACGTGCCTTGCACCAACAATCCGAGCACGTCGAACTACTACAATTGTTACCTGCCTTCCGGCAGCTATGGCGTGATGAGCTCCAACAACAACGCCTATGCTCCCACCTTCGGCACGGGCACCGGTTGGGACTTCGCCACCGGTCTCGGCACCGTCAACGTCTACAACTTGATCCTCAACTGGGCGCCTTCGGGCAACGGCAACGCGAGTCTCGCCGTCAGCGTCACCGGCAGCGGTACCGTGGCGAGCAGCCCTTCCGGCATCAGTTGCCCGTCCACCTGCAGCCACGTCTTCACCGGCGGATCGCAGGTGACTTTGACGCCGACGCCCGCCAGCGGCTGGACCTTCAGCAGCTGGGGCGGCGCCTGCAGCGGCAGCGGCAGCTGCACGGCGCAGATGAACGCGGCGGAATCGGTCACGGCGACATTCGTGCAAGTTGCGGCGTTGTCGGTCAGCGTCACCGGCAGCGGCTCGGTGACGAGCTCGCCCGCGGGGATCAATTGCCCGTCGACATGCAGCGCGAACTTTACCCCGGCAACACAGGTCACACTGACCGCCACGCCGACCGGCGGCGCGAACTTCAGCGGCTGGGGTGGCGCCTGCAGCGGCGTCGGCAATTGCGTGGTGACGATGAACGCGCCGCAAAGCGTCACCGCGACATTCGCGCAAACCCAATATACGCTCAATGTCAGCGTGGCGGGCAGCGGCACCGTGACCAGTTCACCTGGCGCGATCATTTGTCCGTCGGTGTGCACCATGAACTATTCAAGCGGCACACCGGTGACGCTGACCGCCACGCCGACCGGCGGCGCGACCTTCAACAGTTGGGGCGGCGCCTGCACCGGCAATGGCAGCTGCCTGGTGACCATGAACTCGCTCGAAAGCGTCACCGCGATGTTCTCGGCGTCGGGCGGCGGCGGACCCTCGTCGCAAACTTTTGTCTCGGCGACGCTGGGCAGCGATGCCAATCCGTGCACCCGCATGTCGCCCTGCCTGACCTTCGCCGCGGCGCTGGCCCAGACCACCGCTGGCGGCGAGGTCGACGTCCTCGATCCCGGCGACTTCGGTCCGGTGACCATCACCAAGGCCATCACCATCTTCGGTAACGCCGCCGGCGGCGCCAGCGTCGCCGGCACCACACCCTCCCCCGGCACCAGCGGCATCGTTATCAGCGCCGGCTCAAGCGACGCGATCAACTTGGGCGGCCTGATCTTCGACGGCGTCAATGCGTCCGGCACTTCCGGCGTCGTATTCACAAGCGGCGCGCGGCTGCACATCGAAAATTGCGCGTTCCTGGGCTTCACCACGTCCGGCATAACATTCTCGCCCGGCACCGGCAGCGCAACTACGACACTCTTGGTCGTGCAGGATACGACGATCCTCAACAACGCGACCGGCATCTTGATCCAGCCGACCGGCGGCGTCGCGGCGAAAGTCGCGCTGCGACGGCTTCACATCGACAACAATGCCGGCGAAGGACTGCGGTTCGACGGCACCGGAGGTTCCGGCGCGATCAATGCCGCCCTCGCCGACAGCACGGCGAGCCTCAACGCCGGTAACGGCATCGACGCGGTCAGCGGCCCGGGCAACGCGACGATCGACCTTATGCGCGTGGTCGCGGCCGCGAATGGCGCGGCCGGCATCCAGTCCAATCAATCGAGCGGCGGCACCGCCAGCGTCACCATCGGCAACTCGATGCTCTACGCCAATGCCATCGGCGTTCAGGCGACCGGCGGCGCCGGCCTGCTCAGCTATGGCAATAATCAGGTGACCGGCAACGCGGCGAACGGTAGCTTCACCGGCGCCGCCGGTTTGCACTAGAAAGCGTTACCCACGAATGCCGTTATCCTTGCGGCTCAAGGCAGTGCCGAAAGCGGTGCTCGTCGCCTTCGCCATAGTCGTCGCCGTCAGGTTAAAACACCGGTGAAATTTACGCGGCGACCGCGCGCACGGTGCGGGCGATGGCGTCGGTGAGCGCGCGCATGGCGCCGGTCAGCGCCACCGGACCATGGCTTAAGGCGAGGCGCCGCACATGGCTGGCGGCTTCTTCGATGTCCCAGGCGCCGGCCTGATGCGCCGAAACCGTCAACGTATTGGCAAGCTCCGCCACCACGCCGAGAGGCTCTTTTGCCATCAGTTCGAGCAGCACATCGGCATCCCGCAGAATGTCGTTGATAACCAGCGGCGCCAACGGCGGCGCGACGTGCTCACCGCTGACGGATTTGCTCCCTGAATCGGACATCTGCTGCGTCCCGGCTTTCCTGGGTAACACTCACTATCGCTGGTATAGCTAACCGTTTGTAAACGCCGCTGCCGATCGGCCGGCTAGGCGCGGCGCCGGCCAGTACCAAACCGCCTGATTATGCCCGGAACGCGTCAACAATTCGTTGGACTGCCCGCCAAAGTTGTCGCAACGCCGTTCAAGGCCGGTTTTGCCCGGCCCGCCCATGGTCAGCCGCGCAAGATACGGCCTGCGACCGCGTCCAGCTTCTTCAACAGCTGCGGATCGCGCGCGTCCGGCGCCGTGATCAGCGCATTGTCGAGGGCGCGGTCGGAGCCGATCGGGCACGGCTCGTGCTCACGCGGAAAGTCGCGGGCGAGCCGCGCCACCAGGCGCGTGCCCTTCTCGGCATTGGCGATCAGCACCTTGATGATGTCCTGCACGGTGACCGCATCGTGGTCGGGATGCCAGCAATCGAAATCCGTCACCATGGCCACGGTGGCGTAGCAAATCTCCGCTTCGCGGGCGAGCTTGGCCTCCGGCATGTTGGTCATGCCGATCACCGCATAGCCGAGACCCTTGTAGGTGAGGCTTTCGGCGAGCGTCGAGAATTGCGGGCCTTCGATGCACACATAGGTGCCGTCGCGCACGATGGCGATATCCTCGGCCCGCGCCGCCTCGGCAATATGGATGCGCAGCCGCGGCGACACCGGATGCGCCATCGAGACATGCGCCACGCAGCCTTTGCCGAAGAACGAGCTTTCGCGCTTGTGGGTGCGGTCGACGAACTGATCGACCAGGACGAAGGTGCCGGGCGCCAGATTTTCCTTGAACGAGCCGCACGCCGACAGGGAGACCAGATCGGTGACACCTGAGCGTTTGAGCACGTCGATATTGGCGCGGTAATTGATGTCGGAGGGTGAGAGCCGATGCCCCTTGTCGTGGCGCGACAGGAACACGATCGGCAGGCCGTCGATTTCGCCGGTCAACAGCGGCCCCGACGGATCGCCCCACGGGCTGGCAATGACTTTTGTCTGCGTCTTCTGCAGGCCCTGCAAATCGTAAATGCCCGAGCCGCCGATCACTCCCAAAACCGCTTTCGTCATGGTCCGCCGCGTTGCCTCGTTGGAACTTCAGCCATGCCTGTTGCCTGACGCGCTGTCAAACACCGGCGCGACCCATGACGCAAGCACGACAGGCGAAGACCGTTTCACGTGTTGCCGCGATAGCCGCGATACCAGGTCACGAATGCGCGCAAGCCGACTTCGATCGGCGTGCGTGGCGCGAAACCCGTGGCGCGCTGCAGCTCCGAACTGTCGGCAAACGTTTCGAGCACGTCGACCGGACGCATCGGCAGCAACTCGCGCCGGGCCGTCTTGCCGATGACTTTTTCCAGGATATCGAGCAAGGCTGTGACCTCGACCGGCTGCGCGTTGCCGACATTGTAGAGGCGGTGCGGCGGCTGCGGCGACGTTGGTGCGGCGTCGGCCGCGGCCGTTGCTGCCGGCGGCGCCTCGATCAAGCGCACTACGGCTTCGATGACGTCGTCCACATAAGTGAAATCGCGGCGCATATGGCCGTGATTGTAGAGCCGCACCGGCCGATCCTCGAGGATCGCCTGGGTGAACAGCCATACCGCCATATCGGGGCGGCCCCACGGCCCGTAGACCGTGAAGAAGCGCAAGCCCGTCGCCGGCAAGCCGAACAGATGCGCGTAAGAATAGGCCATCAGCTCATTGGCCCGCTTGGTCGCGCCGTAGAGACTCAGCGGCTCGTCGACCCGGTCGGAGACGCGCAGCGGCATGCGCTGGTTGGCGCCGTACACCGAGGATGACGACGCATAAACAAGATGCCGGCACGCGCCGTGGCGGCAGCCTTCGAGGATATTGGCAAAGCCGACCAGGTTGGCATCGACATAGGCCGCAGGATCGACGGCCGAATGGGCGACGCCGGCCTGCGCCGCAAGATGCGCCACATAGCTGAAGCGCTGCTTGGCGAACAACGCTGCGACATCTGAGCGATCGGCGAGATCGCATTTTTCGAAATGGAAATTCGCGTTTGCGCGCAGTTCGCCGAGACGGGCCTCTTTCAGGCGCGGATCGTAATAGCTGTTGAGATTGTCGACGCCGTGAACAATCCAGCCGTCGGCGAGAAGCCGGCGCGCCAGGTGAAAGCCGATGAAGCCGGCAGCGCCGGTGACCAGAATAGGCTCGCGCATTGCCCACTCCTAGCGCAAATCAGGAACGCCCGCGATCCTCGAACTGCCGGCGCTCGACCAGCGCGGCGATGGCCCCGGCGAGATCGGACGCCGTATCGACAATAAACCGGGGCGAGGCGAGCTTGGCGGCCGCCTGCAGCTCCGGCGCGGCGGCCGCCAACAACGTGCCACCGGCGAGCGGCGCCGCCGCGCCCGCGGCAAGATCATGGGCGCGGTCGCCGACGATCCACGACCGCGATAGATCGAGCCGCATGCGACGCGCGGCCTCGACGATCATGCCCGGATTGGGTTTGCGCCAGGGGTGATTGTCGACCCGCAGCGGCCCGCGCCCATCGGCATGATAGGCACAGGCCGCGACGCCATCGAGATGGGCACCGTCGGCCGCCAGCGCCGCCTTCAGCGCGCCTTGCACGGCGTGAAAGGCGTCCCAATCGTAATAACCGCGGCCGATGCCGGCTTGATTGGTCACCACCACGACCGGAATTTGCAGCGCGTTGGCGCGGGCGATCGCGGCGGCCGCGCCGGCGATCATGCGCATGTCTTCGACGCGGCAGAGATAATGCGTGTCGGTGACGATGACGCCATCGCGATCGAGGAACAGCGCGGCGCGGCCAGGCGGCACCGCGGCATCGACTTCGCACCACAGACCGGCATCTTGGTTGGTCATGGCTTCGTTCGCTTTGGCGATAGCACCAGCGAGCGGTAAAGCTCGCGGACGGTTTGTCGGACGGCGGCGGCGGTGAAACGCTCCTGGAATCGCGCGCTCGCTGCAGCGCCGAGCCGCTGCCGCAACGCTCGATCGGCGGCCAGCGCGGTCAGCGCCCGCGCCGCCGCCTCGCTGTCGCCGGGCGGCACCAAAATGCCCTCCTTGCCGTCGCGCACGACCTCCCGGCATCCGGCAACGTCGGTGGCGACGATCGGCCGGCCGGCGGCGGCAGCCTCGACCAGCGCGCGCGGCAAGCCCTCGCGATAGGACAACAGCATCGCGACGTGATGCTCGCGCCACACCCGCGCCACGTCGGTCGCGTGGCCGTGCCACGTGATCCCCGGCTCCGTCGACCATTGCGCCAATGTGGCTTGCGGTATGGAGCGCGGATTGTCCGGATCAGGGTCGCCAAACAGATGCAGCTCGACCGGCGCGCCGGCAGCGCGGGCGCGCTGCACCGCCGCGACGGATTCGACGATACCCTTGGGCCGGATCATGCGGGCGACCACCGCAGCCTTCAGCGGCGACGCCGCCGGCTCCTCGCTGCGCGGAAATTTTTCCGGATCGACACCCGCACCACCGACGATGGTGACGTCGGCACCGTCCGGATCGAGGCCGAACTCGCGCGGATCATCGCGATTCTCGAACAGATATCGGGTCCGCGGGCCGCGCAGCCAAGAGCCGACGATGGCGCGCACGATCTTGCGGGCGAACCGTACCGCCATGCCGTCCTCAATCCAAAGATGCCCCAACCCCGTCGGCGCCACCACCAGCGCTCCGGTGCCGGCGAGCCTTGCCGCGAGGCCACCGATCACCACCGGCCGCAGCGCGATGCAGTGCACGATATCGGCGCGCTGTTCGCGCACGATCTTCAACGCTTGAAAAAAATCGTGCAGACTCCGTAACGGGTTGAAACTGCCGCGCCGGCTCTCGATCGCGATCACGGAAAATCCTTCGGCCTCGAGCCGTTCGCCGTCCTCGCGCACGCGCGTCGCCACCACCACCTGCAAGCCGCAGTCCCGCGCCGCCTGCGCCATCGGCAAGAAATGCGAGACAAAGAACCAGTCTTCGGTGACGAGATAAAGGATTTTGGGCATGACCGGCGGCGGCGCGATCCTAGCTTGTTCCGCCGCCCACTGGCACCCCCCAATCGCGGCCCCCTGCTCTAACATGTGCTATACGCCTCGCCGCAGACAAATTTGGCAAACCGGCGGCAGGCGATCGGAAGACGTATGACGACTAGCTCTAGAATCGCCTTGTGGCTCAAGGCAGTGCCGAAACCGTTGCTCGCCGCCTTTGCTATCATCGTCGCCGTCAAGCTCGGCGTGCTTTTGGCATTCGGCCCGGCGACGCAGCCCGATACGACGAACTATGTCGACTATGCCGACGCGATCCTGTCGGGAGAATTCCGCCACGTCGATCTCGCCATCGATCCGATGACGATCACACTGCGCCGACCCATCGGCTTTCCGGCGGTCATCGCGGCGGCCAAGATCGTCACCGGATCCCATTGGGCCTGGGCCGTCGTGCTGTTTCAGTACGCGGTCTCGCTTTGGGCGACCGCGATGGTCTATCGGCTGGCGCGCGCGTTTCACCTTGGCGTCTGGACGAGCGTCGGTGTCGTCGCGGCGCAGGCCACGGCCATGCAATTCGTGGTCGACCAAGCACTGCTGAGCGACAGCCTCACCGGCAGCACGATGACCGTCGCGACCTGTATTTTAGGTCTCATCGCGCTGCGCCGCGAGCCGGTGTCGCTCTTTGCCTATCTGGGCACCGGCGCATTGATTGCGGCTGCCTTCCTGATGCGCGACGTGATCGATTATGTGGCGGTCGGGCTCGTTCCCCTCGCCGCAGCCGCGGCCTTGGCTGAGCGTTCGCGGCTTCGCCAGTTGGCGGCGGGCGTCCTGGTCTTCCTGCCGCTGATCGCAACCACTGTCGCTTACCTCGAATGGAACCGTGCGCGCGTCGGCGCACCCGTCATCACGTCCAATTCGGCACCGGCACTCCTCGGCGCATTGATCGAAGCGGCGCATTTCGATCATTCGACCTTTGCCGGTTCGACCCCAATCGACGAGGTCGGCCGGCCTCTGCTCAAGGCCATGGAAGCCGGCCAGTACGGCTACGAACTCGATGCGACCGTCGCTCTGCGTCGCGATTATGGCTGGGATGCCATTCGCATGTCGCGTGAAGTGTCCCAGGCCTATCTGCGCGCCTGGCGCAACCATCCCCGCGCGATGATCCTTCATATCCTTCATCACGTTTCGGAAACGCAGCTGCACCAGGCCGTGCGGCCGATCGAGACGGTGCGCGACGTGCTGTTGTGGAATACCGGCAGCGCGCACGAGTTCGGCGCCGAGCGCGCGGTGAAGGCCGGCAATTGGTGGATGATCCCCGCCGTCCTCGCCAACTGGCTCGCCATGACGGCCTCGGTTTTCGTATTTGGCGCGTTTCTCGTCGTCACGCCCATCCGGCTCTTGCGCGAAGGCTGGACCGGCGAAACCGGCGTATCGATCGGCTTCTGGTGCTTTTATCTGACGGTCGGCGGGCTTTACGCCATGGTGCATCTCGAGCCGCGCTATCTGACGCCGGTGGTCGCCGGATCGATCGTCGTCGGCGTGGTCAACATCGTGCGCGTCATCGAATTCTGCCGCGGCCGTGCCGCGCGGCAGCCCGCCACCGAAAAAATAGCCTAGAACAAGGGCGCGATGGCGCGGCCGGCGTACGCCGGTGCGGCTCCGGCTTTCACCTAGCGCCGCCGATAGACCATGTTGGCGATGCGCCGGATGCCGATGTCGAACAGCGTATGGCCGATCGACAGCACGTTCTTCGGCGACAGCGCCGTCGACTTGCCGCCCTTTTGCTCGACGGCGAAGACCGGCACTTCCTTGAAGCTGAAACCCTGCTCGAGCAAGAGGCAAAGGATGTCGGCCTGAAAGCCGAAGCCGCGCGTGTTGGAATGCCAGCGCATCACGTTATAGCGCAAGTGCACCGGCAGACCGTTGTAGTAATGCAGATGAAACCCGCTGATCAGATTGACGAGGGTCACATAGGCGCTCGACAAAAATCCGCGTTGCCAGCTGCGGCCGGAATTGGTCACGTAATAAGGAATGATGATGTCGGCGGCGCCGATCTCGCCGAAAACCTTGATCATCGTGTCCTTCGGCTCGGAGGCGTCGCCGCAGACGATTCGATAGTACTTGCCCTTGCCGATAAAAGCGCCGTCGATATAGTTTTGCGCCCACCCGATGTTGAACTTGTTACGGCGCAGCAGCAGGCGCTCCGAAGGGTTGGCGCGGACATAGTCCGCCACGAGATCGGCGGAATTGTCCTTCGAGCAATCGTCGATCACGATGATTTCGTAACTGAACTCGAGCGCCGCCAACGCGCCGCGAAGCGTATCGAGCGTCCGGACGATGTACGGCGCTTCATTGTAGCACGACACGAATACCGTCAGATCGATGGGACAGTCGGCGCCGGGCGCCAGCACGCTGGCGACGGAGTGCAGTTGCGCTGCTGCCGGCGTCATCGCTACTTCGGCAGCGGGGAGCGGCGGCGGATTCATGAATTGCCGGCCGCAATCGAATCGATGCGCACCGCGGCCTGCTGGCGGGCGAACGCCAGATAGGTGTACTTCACGCGGTGCTCGGCGACGAATTCCTGAAAGGCCTTGAATTCGTGCTGCTCCCAGTTCGGAAAATTGAAATACTCGTCGAACAGGATCACGCTTCCTTTCGTCAAACGCGGCGCCAGCAGATCGAGAATGGTTTTGGTGGAACTGTAGAGGTTACAATCGACATGCATGAAAGCGATCGGGCCGGGATTTTCGGCGAGCCATTTCGGCAGGCTCGCGTCGAACAGGCCGCGGTGCAACAGCACGTTTTTCGGCACGCGCGGCAGCCGGCCCTCGGTGCTGAACGTTTTGGCGCCCAGGTTATAGCCGGACCACGCCTCGGGAGATCCCTCGAAACTGTCGAAGCCGTGAATGGTTTTATTGCCGATATGGCGCGCGATGTAGCGGATGGTGCCGCCGGTGAAGACGCCGAATTCCATATAGTGGCCGTCGATGGCGACGGCCTGCAAAGCATAATCCATCGCGTCGCGCTGGCTGTCGAGCCCGAGCGCCTCGGGCATCTCCCGCTCGATGTAATCGACGGTCCTTTGCAGAGCACGCATGGCGCGCTCGCGCGTCGGATGAATCCGCCCGGTATCGGCGAGCTGGTACGCGCCGCAGACGATCTTGTAGAGCACGTATTTCAGCCGGAAATTGGTGATCAGCATGTCGACCGCGATTCATTCCTGCATGGCTTCGGGACGCATTCCCATCGGCGCTCACTTGCGCATCATCGCCGGTAGACCAGATTGGCAATGCGTCTGAAAATCAGGTCGACCAGGGTGTGGGCAACCGAAAGCGCGTTCCTGAATGTCAAGGCATTCGATCCTTCGGGGTGGCGTTCGATGGATTTGACCGGCACTTCCTTGTAGCTGAAACCCTGGTCCAGCAACATGCAGATGATGTCGGCCTGAAATCCGAAGCCGCGCGTGTTTGGGTGCCATCGGATCACATTATAGCGCAAGTGCACCGCAAGCCCATTGTAATAATGCAGGCGAAAGCCACTGACGAAATTGACAATGGCGGTATAGCTGACCGAAAGCAAACGACGGTACAGGCTCTTACCCTCGTTCGCCACGTAATACGGGATGATCATGTCGGCCTGGCCGATCTCGCGAAACACCGCGAGCATTGTCTCTTTCGGCTCGGCGTCGTCGCCGCAAATCAACCGGTAGTATTTGCCTCTGCCGATACAGGCGATGTCGAGGTAGTTCTGCGCCAGCCCGCGGTTGACTTTGTTGGTGCGCAGCACGATGTGCTCGTCGGGATGAGCGGCGATATAATTTTTGACGACTTCGCTCGAACCATCTTTCGAGCAATCATCGACAACGATGATCTCGTAACTGATGGTACCGATCTCCTTGAGCGCTTGGCGCACCGTTTCGATGGTCGGGACGATGAATTCGCGCTCGTTGTAGCAAGGGATGAAGATCGTCAGATCGAGTGGCGTCTTATGGCCGGGCGCCAACACGTCTTCCTCGGCGTAAAGCTGCCGGGCGGCCGGGGTCATCGTCACGTCGGCGGGAAACAGCACCGTCGGCACCGGCTAGCCCCCGCGCCGCATCGAAGAGCCCGGAGCAGCCGCTTGGCGGCGGGCCGGCATGCTGCACGATGGGCCGATGCGGAACGCATGCCAAGCCTGGATTCGCTCACGACGTGAAATGGGTCGGTACATCAGTCGCCACCGCCTTTTGAGCGCGTCCTATCGAATCTCGTCCCGAGATACAAGGCTACAGAAGCCCGGTCGGCCGCGAAACCTCGGATGAATGGGCATTATTCATTGACGCGCCATGATTGGCATTCCATGGTTTGATATCACGCTGCACTGGGATCGCTCACGCATGGGACTTGGACTGCACGCGGTTGACGCCATCGGACGCGAGCACGCGTATCGGCCCATTCAGGGCGACGTTCTCTTCATTGGCCGGCAAGCGACATATTTCACCCCGAGCGGCCTCGCGGCACAACTGCGCTCCCACGGGCACGCCGTCGACACCAGCGCCATCGAGGTCGACCGGACCACCATCCATCGCCTGCCCGGCTACGGCGAGATCGTGACCGATCGGTCGATCTTCCACGCACTCGGCATCGACCACGTAAAGGCGCTCGATGCCAGTGCCTACGAAGGCGCCGAAATCGTCCACGACCTCAATCGTCCACTGCCGGACAATCTCAAGGGCACGGCCGACTTCATCGTCGATGGCAGCACCCTCGACAACGTCTTCGATCCAGCCATGACGCTGCGCAACTACGCACAGCTGCTGCGACCCGGCGGTCGCCTGCTGGCCATCAACACGCTCAATAACCGCCAATGCGCGTTCACGATTTGCTCGCCGGATTGGTTCCTCGATTATTTTGTCGAAAACGGATTTTCCGATTGCAAGGTCTATGTCTGCGCCGGATTTGCCGGCGCCTTTAACAGCTATTGGCTCGACACCGAATACATGGCCAGCCAAAGGCCGGGTAAATTGGTGTTTCCCCCGATGTTGTGGGACTATTACACCCTGGTCTTTGCCGAAAAGGGGCCGGCTTCCACTACGGAATGCGCGCCCGTGCAGCATCCCTATCGTTCGCCGGACGAGTGGACGCGCTATGAAGCGCGGCTCTCCGCAATCAATCGCTCGCTTCGACCGCATTTGGCGCGTTCGGTGGGAATGCTGCTGCCGCGCCTGTCGCGGCGCGGATTCAAGTGGATGGACAAGACATTCAAGCCGCGGTCGCTGCGGCCGTCCCCGCCGCGTCAGATCATGCGCGTCTTGATGCACTGGCGTTACCGGACAAATCGCTGACGCGGCAGCGCGCCGGTGGCGGTCAACCCGCGCTTGCCGTATTCATCGCCACGTAAACAGCCTATCGGCGGCGCCCCATTGCGTCGCCGACCGCATGCGCGGTGAAATCGCGGCGATCAGCGGTGCCAGCTGGTCATACTTGAACCATTGCAACGCGTCGGGTTCGGCGCGCCGGCGCTCATAGGCCTCGAGGAAGTCGGAACCGATCGGTGTCGTGTCGGGACCGATCCAGGTCAGCAAAAAGGCCGAACCGTCGCTCCATTTGATGCCGAGGTAACGGCCGATCGTGTCCGGCGCGAACAGGCGGCTGAAAGGCAAGAGATCGATGATGCGGTAGTCTTTCATGAACAGAAAATAGTTGAGCCCGGCTTCCTGCAACCGTTGCTTCGCCAGTTCCGGATCGCCGCCAAGAATTTCATCCAGCCGTCCGGACATCTTGAAGGAAATGACGTCTTCGATCAGGCAACCGGGCACCATGCAAAAAGATTCGCTATTGGTGCTCCAGATCGGCGTTCCGGGCGGCAGTTGTCGCGCCGCGGCCAGCGCCGCGGGATTGATCGCGCTGGGGAGATAGCCGCTGTTGAGGCGCTCGTAGCCGTCCGCCACACTGATCCGTCCGGAAAGAAACCGCAGTGCATCGGCGGTCTCCCTGGGCACCCGTCTCAACCAATGGTCCTTGCCCTGCCACGCTCCAAGCACCGCGATGAGCAAGACGGCGGGCAGCACCGTCCACGTCCACACATTGCCGCGCGACTGCAGCTTGCCGTTCAATAGCCACGCGCCGCCGGCAATCGCCAGCAGCACCAGCAAGGGAACAAAGAAGGTGCTGAGCCTGTCAAACGATACGCTCTGCGCGCGCCCCGCCAAAACCGCGAGACCGATGAGCAAGAGCAAAAGGACGGCGAGCCTTACCGCCGCCGCTCCGGCCAGTGAAGCTTCCGCCTGATCGCTCAGCCGCGGGCGCTTCCAGGGCGCGAACCGGTCCGCTGCGTAGATGATGATTGCCGCGATGATTGGACCGAGCAGAAACGGCCACAGCCCTCGCAGTCGCATGAACCGGGCAAGCTCGCCGAGCACTTCCCAGCCGAACGGCGGCACCAGAGCCCGGTAGTTGTCGCGAATCCAGGCGACCGCAATCACCTGCGGAATCACACCCCAGCGATCGAGCCGCTCGACATCGGCAAAGCGGAGCATCAGATCGATCGGCTGATCGCTCGCCAAGCCGGTTTGCAGGTAGCTCAAGACGAACATCGCCAGCACGACACCGCCGATCACGGCGGCAATGACGCCATAGGCCCACATCTCGCGCCAGCACCGCTGCACAGCGGACCAGGCGCAGAACAGTCCGACATAGACACTGAGCACCGCTCCGATGGCTTGGGTCACGATCGCCGCCGCAATGGCGCTTGAAGCGGCCATGACCCGAAACGGCCGCGGCGGAGCGCAGCGCTCCATGCACAACGCCCAAGCCGTGAGGACCACGAGTGCCGTGATCTCCTCATGGTTTTTCTGAAATTCGTTTCCGCCGATGTCGTTAAAACTGAGCAGATAGTACAAAAGATAAATCAAAGCGCCCGCGGCCGGCCACAGCGAGCCCGGCGCCAGCCGCGCCGCCAATGTCGCGATCGCGACCGCGGCGACGATCACGCAGGGAAAAGTCGTGAGCGCAGGCGCCTCCGGGTCGGTCAGCAGCATGCCCAGAAAGACCAGACCGCTGCCCTTCTCGTAATAGTAATGGTACCAGACGTCGTTTGGCGCCAGGCTGTGATTTTTCAGAACTGCCAGATAGTAGTAAAAGTAATGGCTGTAATAATCGCTGCCGCCGCCGGGATAAAGTCCCCGCCGCAGCAAGAGCCACGCGGCGACGACAACGATCAGAATCACGCCGACTTCTTGCGGCGATGCGCGCTCTTGCCGCAACCTTGCGAGGCGATCGGCGAGTGCGCGGCAGCCGGCGACGGCGACGCTGCCGAAATGTCGCGCCGAGGCGGCGAGAACAGCCAGGCACAGTGCGACCATCACGGCCTGGTAATACAGGCCGAGAACACCCAGGATCAGCATCGCGACGTGCCAGATGCCGACGCCGATGCCGAAGCCGAGCACGGCGCGCTCTGCGGGAAACAGCGCGGCCCGCTCGCCCGGCGTCGTGGCGAGAGCCACGACCGCCGCGCCGGGAGCGTAGATCAGCCACGAAAGAATTCCGACGAAGACAATACGCATCGCGTTGTTGGCGGCGGCGATTGCGCCGGTGTCGAAGTAATGCCGGTGATAGAAATCGACGCCGTCGAACCACAACACTACGCCGACGAAGCCGCCGAGGAGCGCGGCAACAGCCAGCAGTTCCGCCGCCGAAAATCCGGCCACGGTGGCGGTAACAGCTGATCCGACTTTGAACAAACCGGCGCTACTGAAAATCGTGCGCGGTAAGCGTGGCTGTCGAGGGGCCATGAAATGAATTTAGCTCATCAATTTCTTGCAAGAAATGAAGGAGGCCATTGCGATGAGGTCATCGCAAGAATTCTGCGCCAGCCCGGTAGTTTGATGAAACGGAATTCGCATGACGTACGTTCGAATATGTCGCCGATCTGCGGCTGCGTCCGGTGCAGCGTGAAATGATCGAAGATAATGGCGTCTCCCGGATCGAGTTGGGGAACGATTTTTGTTCCGGCTGACGCGGCGAAGGCATCGTCACGATAGCGCCGCTCGCCCGTGAGCAAGGGAAGCTGCCTCATCTTGTCATGAGACCCGACCACCATCTCCAATGAGGGCAATCCTGCGCCCACGGCGTCGAGCGGCAGCCACACATTTATCGCCTCCGGCCGATCGACCCTGGCGGCATCGGCATCGATATGCCACGGCACGAGTTCTTCGGCGCCGGTATATTTGCGGAAGTAGGACCGCAAGGGATAATACCGCCAGCCGCCGCCGAACAGCATGCGCGTTCGCCTCGCGACGGTCGCGACCGCGGCGCGGTATTGGGCCGTCAGTGTGTCGTGGCCATTGAGAAAATCGGGTAATGGCCGCAACCAGACGCCATTCCACCGTTTGAAATTTTCCGCCATTTCCGGATTTGAAAATTCAGGGCACGTCGCCATGGCATCGTAGACCGAGGCGACCAAGTGCCTGAGCGCCGTCGTTTGATCGCCATTGAGAAATCCTCGAACGACGGCAACGCCATCCGTTGTCAATTGCACATGCGGTGAAGCGGCGGCCGCGGACGGCTTCGTCACAGGATCTTCTCCAATTCTACAGGTTCGAAATTGGATTACGCGCAACGCGGGAAGTCAAGCTGCCAAGCCGATGCAGCCGCCGAGCGGCTCGGCGACAGCTGGCAGTTCCGCCGCCGAAAATCCGTCGGCGATGGCTGCGGCGGCGGACTTATCGCGGAATTCTCCGATCGGCATCGATCCTGACCACAAACATTACGGCAATTGACGGTCACGGCGGGAGAGGATGAAGCTGCGCCAAGCTTCTACGCAACGCGCGATCGCCAGAACCTGCCAGGACCTGAGCCGCCAGCGGCCGTCTTCACGCCTGATTTGGCCGCCCTTTTCGAGCCTTTCCAGCCGCCGCCGCAGGAGTTCGGCCGGCGTATAGAACACCGCCATGTCCGACAATGGCATATGTCCGCCGGCGCGAAGCAGTTGACGCAATAATCGAATACGTATCGAGGTGATATTGAGATTGAGGAACGCCCAGAATCCGAAGGCCAGTGCCAGGTAAGTTGCGCCACCAAGCAACCAGGTGTCGACAAGTCCACCTGTCGCCCCGGGCGCCGCGGCGCGACCCAGCGCGATGGCCGCGATCGTCACCGCCAAGCCGCCAATGATCCCGATGATGATCGACGCGCCAACTTTTCCCCTGGACACATGCACGATCGCGATCTGAGTCAACACGGCAAATACCAACCCGGCCAACGGCGCGATCGTGATCGTCCACTGTCCATTCACAATCTAGCCCCCCAGCGGCAGTCGAAAAACGGCGCTGGCGAATTCGAAAAGCTCAGCCCACCGGCGGCCCGCGGCCGTCAGCGTGCATTGTCCGGCATTGACGACGATCATTTGGGCGGCCGCCATTGCGGCAATGCGCGTGCTGATGCGTTCGTCATCTACGATATGATCGGCAAAGTCCGCTTCGGCGCAACCCGCGCCGCCGCAGCTTGCGGCATACGATACGATCGCAAGCGAAGGACTTTTGCTTTCAATCGCCGAATAGAGGACGACATAGACGAGCGAGCATGACACGTAGAACAGCAGGATGCGCACCGCGCCCGAAGCGTCGGTAAAGGCCGGCGAAGGTTCGATGGCGAAATAAATCGGAACTACGACCAACGGCGTCGCCGCGAAAATGGAAAGCAAGGCGCGGATCGAGCGCCTCGGCGGGCGAACGCGCCATGCGATGACGTGCAGGAAGAAGGCGAGCAGCAACAGAACCAGCCCCGCAAGGAAGAGGCGCATCATCGGATCCCGTTGTTGCCTGGTGCAGTCACGCGCTTCCAGGCCACCAGGCGTTCGCCTTCGCCGTCCTTTTTGAATGTCGTTCCCAGCAACGGCGTGATGACGGCGCTGAAATCCGCAAGCCAGATGTCCGGCTCGCCATTCGCGCCCTTTGGCACGAATAGATAGTCGGTGTTGTTTAATCGGCGCAAGGATTCTTCAAGCTGCTCGCGCGTGAATATGTCCGCCGATGGCAGAAAGGACATGAGCGGCGGCCGATGCGCTGCCAGAAGATAGGCCCAGTCATGGAGATCGAGCACGATGGCGACTTGCTCGTGCGGCTGGGTGCGCGATTCGATCAGCGCGACATCGGAGGCGGCCGGAAGATCGGCCACACAGTCCATTTGCACGCATCCCTTCGGCCGCGCGAAAGGCCATTTCAGCAAGGACGGATAATTGGACCAGGCGCGAAGGCCATAGCGGCCGGGATTGCGGTGCTCGGACGGCGAGAAAACAAATACGACGGCGAGGATGATCATTGCCGCCGAAACCACGCTGCGCAGCGGGTAGATGCGTTGGCGCCAACCGCGAAGAGGTGTCTGCGGCATATCGCGCGGAAAACCGACATAGCCGTCGCCCCGCACAATCATCTCGGGATCGATACGGCGAACGAGCGCGATGCACCACCATCCGAGCACGCTCAACGGCCCGATCGAGCTCATTTGCCAGACCGCGCCGAGCGACATGTTCACGAATTTTGCCAGCAGCATCAGGCCGGAGACCGCCAGGAACCCCAGCACCGCCATGCGCCGCTTGTCGAAGGACTCCAAATTGGCGGTGCGGGCGATGACCCCGATCGTCGCCAGCGATGCGCCGGGAGCGACGAAATGGTAGAGCCAGTTCCATTCGCCGAGCGTCCAATTCGAGGGCCATGCGCTGAAACCCAACGTTCCGTAAAGGACGATACCCTCGACCAGGCGACGGAGGAATTCGATTTGCAACGCGGCCGGGCCGAACACGGCAAGGAGCATCGCCGCAAAGACGGCAAGCGCGATGGCCATGAAGGCGAATATCGGCAGGATGATGGATGAGCGCCATGGATGGATCAGAAAAACCGTCATGGGGGCCGCCACCAGCATGACGATGCCGCTTTCAATCTCGAGAAAAATGGACAGGCCGGTTGCGGCGGCAATCGATGCGAGTCGTCCCGGTCGAGCCGGAATCTCGGCCCAAAAAGCCGTCAGCACCGCGCAGACCGTCATTAGCGGATAGCGCAGCACGCCATTGCTCGGCCCAATGAAAGGCGTTGGATAATCCGAGGGATAAGCAAAGCCCAAGAGAAGCGGTATGAACGCGACAATGGCCGCCACGGTCCACGAGCGATAAAGCCATTGCAGCAGATGAATGAGGTGCGCGTAGAACAGCCATGTTGCGAGAATAACCGCCGTCACGCAGGCAAGAACGGCCTGCCCGGCGGATTGCCCCATGATAAAGTGAAAGAGCCACGGATATCCGATGCTGTACTGCGTATAGTAGTCTATGCCCGGAAGCAGCCCGTTTCCTAAAAAATAGAGCGCCGGACCGATCACGAAGGCGGCGGGATGATGGTTTAATCCAATTTTTGCCGCGACGGCCGCAAATGAGGAAGGAATCAACAGCAGGGTCATTATGGCGAGGATCAGAAAATAGGGCCAAAGCTTCGGACTGACGTCGGGCGCTGCGGCGGAATAGGGCCCGGTCGAAACGAGCGGCTCGCCCTCTTTGCATATCAGCGTCGCAAGCGCCGTCCCGAGACCGAGCGCGGCAAGTCCAGGGATGAGAAAAGACGCGCCGCCGAGCGTGCGCGCGATGATCAGATTGACGACCGGCACCGACACGATGAGCGTCAACCAGAGATTTCGAGCCGTCAGCCTGCCAGGCAATATTCTGTACGTCGCGAAATAGCCGAACATTCCGCCGAGCGCGAGCGCCAGCACATAAAATCCCTTCTCGCGCGGCTTCAACCAGATATTCGGCAGGGTCCACGAGAGCAATCCATCCGGGACGGCGGTCGGCCGACCGTCGGCGGGAAACGCTATCCGCGCTATGGCAACGGCAAGAAGCGCACCGACGACGACGCCAAGGCACGCCTGCGCGAAAAGACGGAACGACGGCGTCGACATCGCACGAACCTATGGCGCCAGCGTCAGGCCGTACATGTCGACCGTGCACAGTGCATTCCAGAATCGGCTCTGCTCGATCCACGGCTCAATCGGCGCCAGCCCGCGACAGACGAAGCCCGGCGTGAAATTGGGGAATAAATTTACCCTTCTCCAGATTTCGGTCCGCCAGCCGGCGGCCGCGAATATCGCCTTCAGATCCTTGTTGCGAAAACTGTCCTCGCCGGCGGCGCGATAGGACGGCGTGAACTCCATGGCCTTGCGGATCAGATTGCTGCCATTTGGTTCCAGCACGATCATCTTGTCGGTGCGCCCCGCCATGGCGCGGACGATGTCGGGCGTCGCCTGCTTGACGTGGTGCAGGATGCCAATCAGGAACGCGGCATCGTAGCGCGGCAGCGAGTTGTAATCGAACGTCACCAGGTCGACGGCGCGGAAGCTCGCGTGATTTCGCGACTCGGCATTGGCGCGGTTGATGGCTGCGTCCGACTTATCGATGCCGTCGACCTTGCGGTAGCGGGCGGCAAGCCTCTGATTGGCAAAAGCGCCATCGCCGCAACCGAGATCGAGTACGTGGCCGTCGGCGGGGACCCCCAATTCCTCGGCAATATCAAGAGCGGCCTGCCACTGCCGGCCGCGCACGTGCGCTTCGGCGTGGGGGCTTGGAAACATCGCCCGGGCATAGCCCAGCGCGCCTGCCCGGTCCCAATAGTTGTCGGAATTGCCGGAGGTCGAATCGCCGCTCATCATCTGCCTCTTCGCACTCTTCGCCGACGCATCTTAGCCCTTTATTTCGCCGGTGAGGCGGCATTGCGATGGTCGCGCAAGGTCAGCCAGACCGCGCCCCCCGGCAGGCTCAGCAAGGTGCTGATCAGGCCGAGTTCCACCGACAGCGCCAGCGCCGCCTCGCGGTCGACGCCGAGCAGGCCGAGCAACGCCACCAGCGATATTTCGCGTACGCCCCATCCGGCGACCGAGATCGGCAAGGCCACCACCAGCGTCATCATCGAGGTGACGGCGATCATCGGAACCGGCCCGACGCCGAGGCCGAGACTGCGCGCGATGCAGTAGGCGCCCAACCCGGAACAGGCGCCCGAGGCGAGCGCGAAGCACAGCGCGATCAGCCCGGCGCGCTTGTTGAGCTGGCGCAACTCCTCGGCTATGCGCAGGACAAAGTGAATAAGGCGCTGCCGCCGCCATCGCCCGAGCAGGCGTTCGATCATCCCGAGCAGCAACATGCCAAGCGCCACGGCCGCAAGGATGGCAGCGCCGCCGAACCATGCGGTGACGGCAAACGGGCTGGAGATCGACGGCAACGTCGCCAGCGCCAGCATGATCAAGGCGGTGACCGTCAGCACGCGGTCGACTAGAATCGACAGCACGATCTGGCTCAGCGACAGCGCAAACCGCCGCGCCAGCCAGACCCGGGCGACGTCGCCGCCGACGGTGCCGAACGGCAGGCAGTTGAAGAAAATGCTGGCGTAGAACACCGCCTGCACGCTCGCCATGGACGGCGGCGGCCCGCGCATGAATGCGCAAAGGATCGAGCGCCAGCGCTCACCGCCGAGAAAGATCTGCGTGAGCAGAAACACGGCCGCAACGGCGAGCCAGGCGCGGTCCTGGGTTGCCAACAGGCGCGCAAAAGCCTGGCGATCGATGCCCCGGAACACGAAAAACAGCGTGGCGGCGGTGAGCACGACGGAAAAACCCAGCGCCAGCCAATGGCGATGCGTCTGCGGACGCGATGTCGTGTCCTGAATTGACAAAGGAACGTGCCTTGGCCCGATGACTGCCGTGATGCCGAGAGGCGGCTCTTTTGGCAGCTTTGCCGGCAGGCCTCAAGGGCTTCGGGCATCGATTGCCGCGTTAAGGTGCATTAACGCAATTGGCGCGTTTTTGCCCCATAGACCTCCAAACAAAAGGAAAAATGCCTGCATTCGGCGCCACTATCCGCGCTGGCTTCGACGCTGGCCGGCTTGGGCATGACCTTGATCACGGATGCCGCGGAGCGAGCCGGCGGCGACATCAGCGCAGCGGGATGAGATGCTTGAGCGAGCGCGATCGCCGCAGATAACGCTTCACCATATAGGCCCGCGGCAGGTCGAGCGGCGTGCAAAAGTCCTGATCGTAATTTTTCCGAAGCGCCGCCGTGATCGAGATTTCCGGAAGCGCTTCCACCGAGAGCTTGGCGCCGCGGCCCCATTTCCGGTTCATGGCATGGACAAAGCGCGGAACCGGGCTATGCCGCGGACCGGACCCGCCTCGCTCGAACTGCGTTCGCAGCAAGACCGGCTCGTAATCGTTTTCCCGCATCAACTGCAGAAAGAACTTCGGGCTGTAATTGAAAAGGCCATGGCCGAAAAGGCACGCCGGAACCTCATGGTGCATGATGCCGCCTTTGCGCAGCAAGTCGTGCATCACGCGAAAGCAATTGTTCTGGTTGGCGATGTGTTCAGACGTCCCGACATTGACGACGAGATCGAAGGCGCCGCGCAGGCCGGGCGGCGTTTCGCCGGCATTGAGGTCGAGTGCGACGCTGTCGCGATGGCCGTCATAGTCGATCGCCGTGAGCTCGAATCCGAGCGAGGTCCAAAACGGGCGTGATGGCGGCGCCTTGCGGGTGAAGTTTGCCTCACCGCACGGGCGGCCGAGATCGACGCGGCGCGCGCCAAACAGCGTGTAAAGCTCGTCGAGCAGCTTGTCGCTGGTCAGAAACGAATCGGCGAGCTGCTGGGATCCGATTTCGGCGACCCGGTGCAAACCATCGAGCGCGCCGCTACGCTTCAACTCGATCAGATCGTCGAGAAAACCGCTACTCAAACCCATTTGTCGATCCTAGCGAAGCGCGCCTTCATTGCAATTCGAAAGGTAAGATGATGCATGCTATTATCGCTGTGCCGATCTTTTGCAGCGGCCTACTTCGAATGCAGCAGATTCTTTGCTCTTGCCGCAACAAGTCCGCCCGCAGCAATGGCGTTATTGCTCTTGAAGCGCAACCACCCGCTCAGGCCGTGCAGTGTCGGGGCCGAACGCCGGACAAAACGAAACTCGCAGGCCATGCGCAACGCATCCTCCGCGCCCACGTGCTGCGTGCGATGCAGGACGAATTGATCGAAAATCAACGCATCGCCCAATTCGAGCTGCGGGGTCGACGACGGTCCGAGCGTACGGACAAACGCGTCGTCCCGGGACCGATTGTTGCCGGTGAGCATAGGGACACCGCGCAAAGCGGTATGCGACCGCGGTACGACTTCGAGCGACGGCAGGTCGGTGCCGACCGCATCGAGCGGCATCCAGACATTGATGACCGAAGCGGCTATGCGAAAGATCGTGGCGCCGTCGGCATCGGCATGCCATCCCACCCTTTTGCCCATACCGCGGTGCCGCCGGAAGTAGGAGCGCTTGGGAAAATATCGCCACTCGCGCCCCAAGACGCGCTTGATTTGCGACTCGACCAGGCGAAGCGATTGCTCATAACGCTCGGCAAGATCCGGGCGCGCTTGGCGCAGGAATGCCGGCAAGGCTTTAAGCCATACGCCGTCCCAAACCCGGAAATTATTCGCCAACAGCTTGTTGGGGAAACGCTCGCACGAATCCATGACGGCGTAAATCTCGTCGACTGTGCGACGCAACTTCGCCGCGTCGTCGGGAGCGAGAAATCCCCGAACGACGGTGGCGCCGTCCGTCGCCAGGATTTCTGCCGGCTGCGTCATCTTCGCTCGTCCCCTCGGGCCTCCTGCTGCCAATGATAACAGGACGGTTCGAAGCTTGCCACACTTGGCGCTGCGCGAAGACCCTGGCGCTTTGCGTCTTTCTTCCGGCGGCGCCAGCATTTAGGGTACTTTATCACCATGAGCAACCCTTACGATCCGAGCGACAGGGCCGTAACGCATGCCCCCTACGTCCCGGCGCTCGATGGCCTGCACGGCCTGGCGGCGCTCCTGGTCGCGGGCGCCTCTCCCGGCAGTTCCATTCAATGCGTGCCTGCGGCAGTCTTTTGCACGAGGAATTCAGCCAATTTCTCGCCGATCATCTTGGTTCCGTAAATGCCGATGTGATCGTCATCCAAATAAAGCACGTGGTGGTCCTTGATGCCGTAGCAATAGCGCTCGTCGCATAACAGCGGCATGGTGTCGAAGACCTGGAGGCTGGGGTGGCGCAGCCGCATCTGTTCGATTGCCGCGCGGTAGTCCTTCTGCCGCGCCTCGACTGCCGACCGTTCGATCCAGCAGTCCGTAAGCTTGGAGCGGAACGGCTTGTCGAAGAGGCAATCCTGGATATCGAAGCCGAGCTCAGGAAAATCCAACACGATGACGACTCTTTTGCCGGCGTGTTCGAGAACATCGATCGCGCCGGACACGCCGAAGCCGAACAATTGCGCCTGCGTCAGGCGGCGTTGCTCGGGATTGGCGGCTTCGAGCACGACATCGTGCTCGCGCTCCTGCGGGCCGACGCCGAAGCCCTTGCCGAGCAGATAGAGCGGCCCGCGGAACGAGAAGATCACTGTTTCGAGGCCGTCGATGCCGGCGAGATAGGCAATCTGCCGTTCACTGGTTTGCACCGGGCAATAGCCGTTGAACGGCCTGTTTGATTCGATCAAACCGACCACGGGAAAGGAGCAGGTTTGCATATACGCGATGTTGCGGCCCGGCATGGCCCAGACCAGGCCCGGATAAAGCACCTCGGCATGGCTGTCCCCGACGACAGCGATGCGCGGAGGAACGCCGGGCAAGGACTGGCACAGATTGGCGGAAACTGATCCGTCGCCGGCGGGCGCGCACGACACCGTTTTTTCGTAAAACGTTTTCAAAAACGTCGAATCGAAATCGGACCGCACGTATCCCGTGGCGTTGGCGGAGCGCGACGGCACGCCCCCGCCGCGCTCGATCGCATAGCCTGTGCCGCCGATCGCTACGGCGACCATGACCAACACAACCGCCGGGCGCGCGACGCGGCTCATGCGGATTGGTCGCTCCAGCAGTTTGTAGGTCAGCCATGCGAGAAGGAAACTTAAGCC
>JBAUYI010000259.1:0-4610 GCA_049584715.1 Xanthobacteraceae bacterium | reverse complement strand
TTTGACCCCGTGCTCGGCGAGCGCGTGCCGCGCCTCGACGTATTTCTCCGAGGATTGCAGCAATGCCTTTGATGGGATGCAGCCGATATTGAGGCAGGTCCCGCCGAGGCTGCCGCGCGCCTCGATGCAGGCGGCCCTGAGCCCGAGCTGGGCGGCGCGGATCGCCGCCACATAGCCGCCGGGCCCGGCTCCGATGATGGCGATATCGTAGCGTTCAGGCATTTCGGCTATCTCGACCTCGCTCGTTACCGCCCCGCCGCCCGGTCGGGTTGCCGGGCCGGGGCGTCGAGCACGCGGCGCAGCTTCGCGGCGAGGTGCTCGCGGCCGTAGGGCTTGCACAACAGCTCGACGCCCGGATCGGGCCGGCCATTGTGGACGATCGCGTTTTCCGTGTCGCCGGAGGTGAACAGCATCTTGAGCGCCGGCCGGATCTCGGCCGCCCGCTCGGCCAGGCTGCGGCCGCCGATCGGGCCGGCCATGACGAGGTCGGTGAACAACAAGTCGATGGCCGCAACGGTCTCGACGATGGCCAGAGCCTCGGCCCCATTCGCCGCCACCAGCACACTGTAGCCGACGGGTCCGTGGTCTGCCTCCGGGCCTGCAAAATCATAGTTCGACACCGAACATGCTGCCACCGGATCCACTTTTCTCGTGAGACTGGCGGGTCTGCCGAATGAAGCGGGCTATGCCCGGTTGCCGGTGGCATCGTCCGAGCTTCGGCGGCAAGCGGTGGATGGCGACCGGGCACCGGATTCTGCTCTTCGTCCGGCTCGGCCAATGATGTCTGCATAGCGAGCCTCCCGTGAGCTTACGGTCGGCGATATACGCGCCGGCGCGCCACGGCGCTTGAACAGCCTTGCTCGGAATGGAACAGGTTTGCGGAAATTCCCGCTGCCAGGGGGAGAAACATCCGCTCTACCCGGTCCCAGCACGGCACATCGGAGGCGATCATCCGGTGTGGTTTCGGTCAGTAGCCTGTTGCGCCACCTCGGCAGCAACTCGCGTTCGAAGATCGATCGGCGACATTCGGACGTAGAGAGGCGCGTCTAGCGCCGCGCCGCCTCCGCCCGGCCGCGCCGGCGCAGCTGGCGCAGCGACAGCGCGTGCAGCAGGATCGAGCTTGGCACCACGAAAGCGGGGGTCAGCACATTCGGATAAGCGCCGGCGCCGATGCTCGGCAAATTCGGAACGAGCAGCTGGAACCGGCCGGGCGAGGTGACCATCCCCAAGGTGACCGCGACCGCGAAGTCGGCCAGGCCGAAGATATTCCAGATCGTCGCGGCCCTTCGGCCCTGAGCCGTGCCGGTCGCCACGGCGATCGCTGCCGGCACGGCGAACAGGCCGGTCAGCACATCGCCAATTCCCGCCGGCAACGCGAACACGCCGGGCAGCGCCCCTCGCAGCCAGGCAGCGAGAGCCCAGCTGCCGAATACACGGTAAAGCTGAAGCGCGACGAGCCAAGCCGCCGGCATCGCGTCGAGCGCCTGCCCCACACGCTTCGACAACAGCAGCAGCGGCGCGCCGATGATCACCGGCAGGAAGATCGCCAACGGCAGAAACGGCAAGGGTGAGGCGCCCGTGATGAAGACGCCATTGATCGCCGCGCTCCAGGCGACAGCGAACCAAAGAGTGTCTGGGATCATGATCGCCAGCCAGGTCGTGCGGCGTTGGCTCGGCGTGAGGTCGGTGCTCTCGAGGCCGAGCCACAAACCGACCGCGATAACCCCATGGGCCATCAACTGGTGTGCCGAGGTCGGAACCCCGCTCGCCGGGATAAACGGCTGCCAGTAGATCAACACAATCCACAGGACCGTCAGCGGGATGAGCCAAAGCAGGCTGCGCCAGGCGGGAGGCGGCGGGACGATACCGGCGGGAATAGCGGCGGCAGTCATGAGCGGCCCTCCAAACTGCTGATTTGCACGTCGGATGTACGACCGCTTTCGGTGCGCGACTATCCACGATAATATTGATGGGCTATGAAGCGAAACTTCACGGTCAGGCAAGGCGCCTTCGACGGCGTAGAGGCGTTCCTGAGCGTTGCCCATCACCGCAGTTTTCGCAAAGCGGCGGCGGAGCTCGGCGTAACGCCATCGGCGATCAGCCAGGCGGTACGCGCACTTGAGGCGCGCGTCGGCGCCGCACTTTTCATCCGCACGACGCGCAGTGTCGGCCTGAGCGAAGCCGGTGAGCGATTTCACTCGCGGGCAAAGCCCGCTATCGAGGAGCTGGTCGCCGCAAGCGAGGTTGCGCGTGACCTTGGGCAGCGGCCGGCCGGACTGTTGCGCCTCACGGTGCCGCGGGCGGTGGTGCCGATTCTGCTGGAGCCGCTGATCGCGTCGTTCTGCCAAGCCTATCCCGAGGTCGAGGTGGAGATCGCCGCAAGCGCGGATCTGGTCGATATCGCTGCCGAAGGATTTGACGCCGGCATCCGGCTCGGCCAATTCATCGAGGCCGACATGATCGCGGTGCGCCTGACGCGGTCGCACCGGCTGGCTGTGGTCGGCAGCCCCGACTATCTGCGCCGGCGGCAGCGGCCGGAACTCATCGACGATCTGCGCCGGCACGCCTGCCTGCGCATGCGCCGGTCCAACGGGTCGATCGCGCCCTGGTCCTTTGTCAACGGCAACGAGGCAGTCGAAGTCATCGTTTCAGGCCCTTTGATCGCCAACGACATGCCCACAATGCTTGGCGCGGCCGACGAAGGACTGGGCCTTGCCCAGGTGCCCGAGCCGATCGCAGCCGGCGCGGTGAAAGCGGGGAAACTCGTGCGCGTGCTGGAATCCTTCGCGCCCATGGCGCCGGGCGTGTTTCTCTACTATCCCGGGCGCCGGCAAATGATGCCGAAGCTGCGAGCCTTCATCGATCACGTGAAGAGCCGCTCGGGCGCGACCAACAAAACCCAAGTCACACTGATGACAAGCGAACACGTGGGATGAAAATGCACCGATGGCGAAAGCGCGGACCGGAGTGATTGAAGCCACTATCTGCATTAAACCACGATGCGAGACCTATCGGCTGCCAGTGCAGAGACAAAATCGCAGCTAATACGTCACGCTAACCCACTCTATCCAGCGCTTCTCGTCCCTCACTCCCATTCTATGGTCTCTCGCTATCGTACCCACCGAATAGAAAGCGCAATTTCTTTCTCTTGACGGATAAAGGCCGAACAACGTGCCGTCAAATTTGTCGCTTTTGATCTCAAAGGGAAATTTGCGCGATTCGGATTTTGCGCGGACTCGACGACTATCGCGATGACAATCGGTCGATTTTTTGGCTTCGTCGACCATGCCCTACTTGGCCCACCATACATGAAAAATACCGTCAGGGCTTACCGCGGCACGCCGCATTCGGATCGCACAATCTCCGCTTCCATCTCGACGCGCGTGCCGTCTATCAGACGGCGGCCGATAGGGTCAGTCGCCAGACGCGCCGCGCTATGGCGCGTGATCGTGGTCCGCTTGCCACGGGTGCTCCACGATCAGCTGCGCCCCCCGATCATAAGTCGCGTATCGCCAAAGCCATTGCACCGCGACCAGCATTCGATGCTGAAAGCCTGCCAGCAGATATTTACCCCGGCTTCTCGACCAGCGGTTGAAGACGATGACGCAGCATTACGATGTCATCATCATCGGAAGCGGCCCTGGTGGCGCATCTGTCGCGTGTCGCCTGGCGCCAACCGGCGAACGCATCTTGCTGATTGCCAGCTTCTTTCCATCGATCGGGGCGGTCAATCCGACGCTGACAATCATCGCAAACGCGCTTCTTGTCGCGGACCGGATCAAGGAAAGACTGAAATGACGGCCAGGTTCTCAAGCGACCTGAGCGGACGCGCCACGGACTTTCCGCATTTCTGGGAGCATACGGTCGGCGGCGGCCATGCGACGCTTGCTTTGCGGGCTGATTGGCAGGCGCAACTCAAGCAGGCGCATGACGATCTTGGCATGCGGCATGTCCGGTTTCACGGCATTCTGAGCGATGGCATGGGGACCCTGGTGAATGAGGGCGACACGTTCTTCTATTCGTTTTTCGATACCGACCAGATCTTCGATTTCCTGTTGTCAATCGGCATGAAGCCTTTTGTCGAATTGAGTTTCATGCCGTCTGCTCTGTCCTCCGGTGATCAGACGGTTTTTCACTACCGAGCCAATGTCAGCCGCCCCAGGGGCTGTGCGAAACGGGCCGTGCTGATCAGAAAGCTGGTACGCCATTGGGTGGACCGTTACGGATTGGGCGAAGTGCGGCAGTGGTTCTTCGAGGTCTGGAACGAACCGAACCTGACGGCATTCGGAAACGGTCAGCAGAGCGATTATTTCGAGCTGTACCGCTACACTGTGAAGGCCATCAAGGGCGTTGACGCAATGCTGGAGGTCGGCGGTCTCGCCACGGCGGCGAATGCGTGGATCGATGATTTTCCGGCATTCTGCAAGGCCAATGACCTGCCGGCCGATTTCGTCAGTACTCATCATTATCCCACGCACGCATTTGGCAAACCGGGCGACGACACCGAAGCGCAATTGGCGGCCTCAACGCGCAGCATCCTGCGCGAAACAGGCCCGCGACGTCCGAAAGAACGCCGGCGATTTGCCGGCCTACTACACGGAGTGGTGCAC
>JBAUYI010000258.1:0-3811 GCA_049584715.1 Xanthobacteraceae bacterium | reverse complement strand
GTTGTTGGGAAAGCTTGTCGAGACGGGAGTGGACCTGATTCAGCGCGCCACGCGTACGGGCGCTCTCGCGCTCGAATTCGTTGACTTTTTCCCGGCGGCGCTCCTCGTCGCGATCGCGGCGCGGCTCCCGCGGCTGCGGCGGCTCCAGATCATCGTCGCGTTGCCGCAACTCCCGATCGTCGTCGCGGCGCCGCGCTCCACGCTGATCGCTGCGTTGCCGTGATTCCCGATCATCGTCGCGTTGCCGCGGCTCCCGCTCGTCGCGCCGGGATCGCGAGCGGCGCGGCAAGTCGTCGTCGGCCTCGTCGTCATAATCGGAGAACAGCGTCGGCTCGTCGTCGTCCTCTTCGTCGTCCGGTTCGATGACGTCATTGAGCCATTCGCCGACCGACACGCCGGACCGCCGCGCCGCCGTGCGCACGGCTTCGCGCGCCTCGGGGCGCAGGCCTCTGAGATTCCACGGACCGCCAGATTTCATTCTCACGACCAAAGCCACATGGCAGGAGCAGGATGTCCCCTCCGAGCCGACCTTGCTGAAGGACGATGCAGCCGGCGCGGTCCTGTTTCCCCGGCTGTGGACTTTTCCGGAATAGGGTAAACAGGCCGTTAAAAAACCGCGCGGCGGGCCAATAAGGGCGGGTCGCCGGCCAGCCGGGCGCGGTGGGAGGGAGCGACGTCATGCCGACCTACAGGGCACCGGTCGACGAGGTGATGTTCCTGTTGCGCGACGTGTTCCACGTCGAGCGCTACAACAACCTGCCCGGTTTCGCCGAGGCCTCGCCCGACATCGTCGAAGCCGTGCTCGCAGAGGCGGCAAAATTCTGCGAGGACGTGCTCACCCCGCTCAATCGCGTCGGCGACAAGGAAGGTTGCCGGCGCCATGCCGACGGTTCCGTCACCACGCCGCCGGGTTTCAAGGAGGCCTACGGGAAACTGGTCGCCGGCGGCTGGGTCGGCGCCTCGGCGCCCGCCGAGTTCGGCGGCCAGGGCCTGCCGACGGTACTGACCCAGGCCGTCCGCGAGTTCCTGTACTCGTCGAACATGGCCTTTGCCATGTATTCGAGCCTGGCGCTGGGCGCGGTTGCGGCGATCTACAGCCACGGTTCGGCCGAGCAGAAGGCGCGCTACCTGCCGAAACTGATCAGCGGCGAATGGGCCGGCACCATGAACCTGACCGAGCCGCAATGCGGCACCGATCTCGGTCAGTTGCGCTGCCGCGCCGCGCCGCAGCCCGACGGCAGCTACAAAATCACCGGCACCAAGATTTTTATCTCCGCCGGCGAGCACGATCTGACCGACAACATCATCCATCTGGTGCTGGCGCGCATCGATGGTGCGCCGGCCGGCACCAAGGGCATTTCGCTGTTCATCGTGCCGAAGTTCTTGCTCACCGCCGACGGCGCGCTGGGCGAACGCAACGCGGTGTCGTGCGGCTCGATCGAAGAGAAGATGGGCATCCACGGCAACGCCACTTGCGTCATGAATTACGATGGCGCCACCGGCTGGCTCACCGGCGAAAAACATCGCGGCCTGTACGCCATGTTCACGATGATGAACACGGCGCGGCTCAGCGTCGGCGTACAGGGCCTGGCGCTATCCGAGGTCGCCTATCAGAACGCCGTCGTCTACGCCAAGGATCGGCTCGCCGGACGCGCGCCGAGCGGCGCGAAATTTCCACAAAAACCCGCCGACCCGATCATCGTGCATCCGGATGTGCGCCGCATGCTGATGACCATGCGGGCGTTCAACGAGGCGGCACGCGCGCTGGTGCTGTGGACCGCGCTCAAGGGCGACATCGCGCGGCGCTCCACCGACGCGAAAGAGCGCGAAGCGGCCGACGACCATATGGGCCTGATGACGCCGGTGATCAAAGGCGTGCTCACCGATCAGGGTTTTGCCAATACGGTCGCCGCGCAGCAGATTTTCGGCGGCCACGGCTATATCGCCGAGCACGGCATGGAGCAGTTCGTGCGCGACGCGCGCATCGCCATGATCTACGAGGGCGCCAACGGCATCCAGGCGCTCGATCTCGTCGGCCGCAAATTGCCGAAGGACGGCGGCCGCGCCTTGCAGGCGTTCTTCGCCGAGGTGTCCGGCTACATCAAGGAGGCCGACGCGGCGATGGCGCCCTACGTAAAGCCGCTCGGCCGAGCGCTTGGCGAGTTGCAACAGGCGACGCAGTGGTTCGCGCAAAATGCGCTCGGCAATCCCGACAATGCCGGCGCCGGCGCCACCGATTACATGCAGCTCTTCGGCCTGGTCGCACTCGGCTACATGTGGTGCCGCATCGTCGATGCGGCGAAAGTAAAAGCCGCGGCCGCGGGCATGGACGACAAGCTCGTCACCGGCCGCTTCTTCATGGAACGCATGTTGCCGGCAACCGCCACGCACCTGGCGCGCATCAAGGCGGGCGCCGAGAGCACCATGGCGTTACCAGCCGAGGCGTTTTAGGGCGTGAAAAATTGCCGGGGCGACAGGTTAAGAAAGCCCGCTTTGCCTCAAGTCACCGCACCGCAGCGAAAGGTCGCGATGGGCCAATAGCTGCCGTGAGCGGATACAGTAAATATAGCTTATTCGATCATCTCTTGGGCAGCAACGAATATCGATGTTGGAATTGCAAGGCCGAGCATCTTCGCCGTTTTCACGTTGACGACGAGTTCAAATCTGGTCGGCTGCTGGACTGCAAGTTCGTTCGGCTTTTCACCGCGAAGTATGCGGTCGATGTAGTCGGCCGCGCCCCGAAGCAGATCGGCTACATCGACTCCGTAGGACATCAAGCCGCCCTCGGCGGCAAAGACACGATACGGGTAGATTGTGGGCAAACGATAGCGCTCGGCGAGCGAATAAATCGTTTTGCGATAAACAAGCATTGAGGTGTCCGACATGACGAAAAGACCGGCGCCGGATTCGCCACCGAGCTTCGTCATGATGGCTTCAACGTCCTCGGTGCCGTGCACTGGGGCGTCAATCGCCTCGATGGCCAGCGCCTGCGAAGCGGCTCGGAACGTATCGAGATAATATCGGGCATAGGGCGCTGTCTGTGGATTGTACATGAAGCCGATGCGGGAAACCTGAGGTGCCATCTCACGCATCAATGAGAGCCACTTTCCGACCACTGAGGCTTCAATATTGAGGAAGCCGGTGATGTTACCGCCTGGATGTGCCAGGCTTGAGACAAATCCGCTGCCAATCGGATCGGATACCCACGCAAATACGATCGGAATTGTGCGAGTCTCGGCCTGCAACGCCGCGGTCGCTGGAGTGCTTATGCTGACGAGCGCGTCCGGGTTTAGCTGGACCAGTTCCCTCGCGAACAGGCGCATGCGGTCGACGCTTCCGGCGCCCCAGCGATAATCGATATGAACGCTGCGACCATCGATCCATCTCAGCTCAGCGAGCCGCTTGCGGAAAGCGGCATCCCAAGCCTGGGCCTCGGTATCGGTCTCGGCGAGTGAACTCAAAACGCCGAGCCGCCGCAACCTCTCGGGCTGCTGCGCCTGAGCGACGAGCGGCCATGTGACCGCTATGCCGCCAACGAGCGAAATGAAGTCCCGCCGTCGCATTGCCTCGCCCCTAAGGCTGCGCCACGATCGGATTACAACAGAAATTTGCGATCAGCGGAATGGGGCTCAGTGGTCAGTTTGCACTGCAAAAATTCTTAGCCGCAGCAGCAGGTGCACGCCATGTCCGCTATACGCCGAAAGCGAAGGTTTCAACGAGATCAAACAGTGCGGCGAATGGCGGCGCGCCATGACAAGCTCGCAGCAAAGGTGCCTTGCGCTCATCCAGCTTGCGTCAATCAGGCTAGGGC
>JBAUYI010000257.1:0-29878 GCA_049584715.1 Xanthobacteraceae bacterium | reverse complement strand
CGGCCATCGCCGGGGCGCCGAAAATCACGTCGAAATCGATCTCGGACACTTTGCACGGCCGCTGGAACAGATAGCCCTGCAGCGACGTCACGCCGGCCAAGCGTAAGAGCTTATACTGATCGTTGGTCTCGACGCCCTCGGCAGTGGTGGCGATGTCGAGGTTTTGCGCCAACGTTAAAGCCGCCGAGATGATGGCGGCGCATTCGGCGCGCTTGGTCAGGTTCTGCGTGAACGATTTATCGATCTTGATCTTGTCGAACGGGAACATGGTCAGCTGGCTGAGCGACGAATAGCCCGTGCCGAAATCGTCGAGCGCAATGGCAATGCCGGCGTTCTTGAAGCGGTGCAGCGCCGGCAGACATTCCGCCGCCGATTCGATCAGCGCCGTCTCGGTGATTTCCACCTCCAGCCGCTCCGGCGGCAGGCCCGCTTCGGCAAGCGCGGTCATCACCGCGTCGGCCAGGTCGGTCTTGCGAAATTGCACCGGCGACAGATTGACCGCGACCTTGACGTCAGCGGGCCATGCCGCGGCATCGCTGCACGCGGTGCGCAAGACCCACATGCCGATCTGCGCGATCATGCCGGTGTCCTCGGCGAGCGGGATGAAGTGATCGGGTGCGATCAGGCCCTTGGTCGGATGCCGCCAGCGGATCAGCGCTTCGGCGCTGCAAATCCGCCGCGTCTTGGTGTCGATGATCGGCTGGTAGTGCAGCTCGAACTCGTTCTGCTGGATGGCGCGGCGCAATTCGTTTTCCAGCGCGAGACGCGCGTCGGCGGCGGCGCCCATGTCCGGGTCGAAGAAGCGATAACCGTTGCGGCCGGCGGATTTGGCGCCGTAGAGCGCCATGTCCGCCATCTTCAACAGGCTGTCGGGATTGGTGCCGTGCTCGGGCGCCAGTGCAATGCCGATGCTGGTGCCGATATTGACCTCGTTGCCGTCGATGTCGAACGGCGTGGCGAAAATCTCGATGATGCGATCGGCAAGGACGCCTGCGGCGTCGCGTTGCCTGGTCTCGCCGCTCTGAATGATGGCAAATTCGTCGCCGCCGAGCCTTGCCAGCACGTCGGTTTCCCGCAGCAGCGCCTTCAGCCGCGCCGCTGCTTCCCGCAACAGCGCGTCTCCCGCGGAATGGCCGAGCGTATCGTTGACGTGCTTGAAGCGGTCGAGATCGAGCAGCAGGACGGTGAACGAATCGCCGCGCCGGCGCTGGCGCGCCGCCGCCTCTTCGATTTGCTGCGTCACCGCGGCGCGATTGGCCAAACCGGTCAGCGCGTCGTGATGCGCCATGAACGCGATGCGCTGCTCCGATTTCTTGCGTTCGGTGACGTCGTTGATGACGACGATCAGATATTTCGCCTCGCCGTCATTGTCGCGGATGACGATGCGACTGGTCGCATAAATGCGCGTCCCATCCTGGGTATCGACGTCGTATTCGAGGTTCTTGCCGTCACGGTGGCCGTGGAGAACCTCGCTGTCCATGCGGTCGATGAATTCCGCGGTCCTTTCGTTGTAGAATGCGAACACGGATTTGCCGACGAGCGCGTCGCGTCCCAAACCGCGCATCGCCTGGAACGTGCGATTGACGAGAACGAATTTGCGCGTGACGGCGTCCTTCACGACCACCGCAATGGGAATGTTGTCGATGATCGAATCCAGGAATTGCTTGGTCTCGTACAGCTCCTCCTCGGCGCGGCGTTGCTCGGTGATGTCGTCGTGGGTCGCGACCCAGCCACCGCCGGGAAGCGGTTGACGCGTTACGCGGATCAACGTTCCGTCGGCATGTTCGTCGATCCGGCTTGATCTTTTTTTGGCCGGCAGCGCCGACAAAGCGGATAATTGCTGCTGTACTTCGGCGTTGCCGTGACCGCCCTTCAGGAGGCCATTGCGAACACGGTGGGCGATGATGTCGCGATGCAATGCGCCGGGCTTGAGCAATTCCGGCGGCAGCCGATACATCGTGGCGTAGCGCTCATTGCATACGACCAGCCGCGCATCGCCGTCGATCATGCACAGCCCCTGCGTCATGTTCTCGACGGCGGCGGTAAAACGCGTGTTCTGTTCCGCCAGATCCCGCTGGCGGATCAGTTCGGCTTCGGCCAGCGCGCGGACCTTGTCGGAATAGATGATTTCCGCATGAGCGGCGTTGAGGCGCTCCTGCTGCCGCCATGAGCGCGCGATCAGCCATGCGGCGATGATGATGAGGCCGATCATCGCGGCGGCGATGATCCCCATGGTGATCGCAGTCCGGCGCCACGGGGCGAAGGCGGAATCCTCGTTTTGCGTCACGATGACGACGAGGGGATATTTCATGAGGCGGTAGGCGGCAGCGATGCGGGCCTGCCCATCGACCGCGCTGGTCGGGCGTGAAACACCGAAACGCGAATCCGACAACGTGGTCAGGACCGAAGCCGGCACTTTCATTCCGATCTGGCCGGCCATCGGATATCGCGTCAACAGCGTGCCGTCCTTGCGTAACAGCGCGATCGCATAGCCCTCGCCCATCGACGTCGAGCGAAACAGCTCATCGAAGTATTTCATGGCCGTCGAGGCGAAGACGACGCCGAAGAATTTTCCGTCTTTCGCCAGCACGGGACGAGCTTCGATGGCGACCCATTCGCCGGTAACGGTCCCGAGTTCGGGCGCGTCGAGATATGTCGCTATCTTCGGATTGGATCTGAGCACCTGGAAATATTCGCGAAACGAAGTGTCGATCTTCGGCGACGGCCAAGACTGCGCATAGTTCCATCGGATGCCGTTGGCATCGAGAAGACCGAGCACATGGATTTGCGGCAGGCCCGACATCTTCTCGTTGAGGAAGGTGTGAAAGGCCTCGCCCTCCAGCTGCTGCATGCCGTCGTCGGCCGAGGCGAGAGCGCTCGCGCGTTCGGCTACGCTGGTCAGCATCAGATCGGTCGCTTGCAGGGTGCGTTCGACAAGTTCCGACAGGCCGAGGCTTTGGCGCAGCAGGTTGTCCTGCACCTCGCGCAGCGTGCTGTGATGCAACTGCGTCAGGATAAGCGTGTTGGCGCCGGCGATGGCGGCGATGGCAAGCGCGGTGCCGAGGGCCAGCCAGCGCAGGCGATGCGACAACGTCTTTTTGTCGGCTGACGGCACTGGCATTGCGGCGGACCTTCTGGGCCGGAGAGCTGAAACAGCCGGGATCGACGCTCGCGTTTCTTATCGCCGCAATCTCAGCGCGCACATACAAGCAGAACCGCCTTGCGTTTCAGTAAACCGCTTTATGGGTTAAGACTTTTTTATCCATAGTGCCGGTTTCAGGCGCGCAATTGCGGCCATGCGGCCGGTTCCGCATCCTTCAGCCCCGCTGTCAGAGCGTGACCATGCCGCTCCAGAACTGCTGATACGCGCCGGTGTCGACGTCGTATTGGCGCTTGAGCGTGAGCTTGCCGTCGCTGCCGATGTGGAAAACGCAGAGCTTGGCCGGAACGGTTTTGATGCCGCCTGCGTCGCGAACCGGCACCGGCTTGATGCTGGCGGCGACCAGCATGCGGCCGCTTGGTTCGATGCCGAAGGTGCGCAATTCGATCGCCTGGCCGTCGGCGTTCTGGATCAAGGTCGGCTCGCCGCTCGCCTGATCGATGGCAAAGACGGCGACATTATTTTCACCCCCCGTAAACGCTTTCGTCCCGTTTGCGTCCGTCAGGTCCGAGGCACGATTGGTCAGATAGACGAATTTTCCATTCGGATGGACGTGGATCGCTCCGGCGGCCTGGCGCACCTTTGGCTTCGGATCGGCCAGCGTGTCCTTGACGAACATCGGCGCGCGCGCGAGGCCGGTGCCGGGATCGCGCTTGTAGACATAAAGCTTGTTCTGCCGCTCGATCGAGACGAACGCCCACGGTTTCGTCGGATGAAAATCGAGATGGCGCGGCCCGAAGCCGAGCCCGGTGCCGGGCGCGATCGAGGCAAGGCCGGTCAGCGCGCCGTCGGCGAAGTCGAACGTCTTGATCGCGCCGGGGTCCTCCGGCTTGTCCGGATTGGCGTCGTTGCCGCGGGTCACCAGCAGCACCGCGTCGTTCGACGGTGTGGCAAGGATTTGATGCGCGTAAATGCCGGCGTCGAGTTTTTCCGGCTGTGTGACCGGTGCACCAATCGTGCCGTCGCCGTTGAGGCGATGCACGGTGACGTTGCTCGGATTGTTGTATGCGGTGAGCAGATATGCGCCGCTGGCATCGACGCTGCAGTGGATCGGCCGCGACGGCAGTGCCGCCGGCGCACCGTGCAGTTGTAAAGCGCCTGTGACCTGATCGATGGTCAGCGCGTTAGCGCGGTGCGTGTCGCCGGCGACCCGCGGGCCGCCATTGCTCGATACCGCATAGAGAGTGCGCCGCGACGGATGCGGCCAGACATATTGAATGTTCGCCGGCAGCGTTACCGCGCTGCGTTTGAGCAGCGCGGTGGTATCGACGTCGATGTCGTACAGCGTGAGCTCGGGGCCGGTACTGGCGTAATAGACCGTCTTAGATTCGTTGCGGCTCACGTGTCCCCCCGATCGCGCCAGTCATGGCCGGGTATTTTATGAGCCGCGCGTCCTAGCCGATGAAGGTGCCGTTGCGCAGCTCGCTGAACGCCTGTTGTAGCTCGGCTTCGGTGTTCATCACAATCGGGCCATACCAGGCCACCGGCTCCTCGATCGGCTTGCCGGAAACCAGGAGGAAGCGGATGCCCTCTTCGCCGGCCTGCACGGTGACTTCGTCGCCGCTGTCGAACAGCACCAGCGAGCGGTTGCCGGTTTGCTCGCGGACCACCGTCTCGTTGACGCCGTCGGTCTTCTCGGTGAGCACGCCGAACGGTTGCGACGCGGCGCGGAAATTTCCAAAACCCTCGAACACATAGGCGAAGGCGTGGCGCTCGAGCTCGACCGCGAGCGTCTTGCGCTTGCCTGGCGGCACCCAGACGTCGAGATAACGCGGATCGGCGGCGACGCCTTCGATCGGGCCGCGCTTGCCCCAGAAATCGCCGCAGACCACGCGCACGCGGGTGCCGTCGTCGTCGATCACTTCCGGAATCTGCGCCGCCTTGACGTCCTGATAGCGCGGCGCCGTCATCTTCAGCGACGACGGCAGATTGGCCCAGAGCTGGAAGCCGTGCATGCGGCCCTGCGCGTCGCCTTGCGGCATTTCCTGGTGCATGATGCCGCGGCCGGCGGTCATCCATTGCACGTCGCCGGCACCGAGATTGCCGCGATTGCCCAGGCTGTCGCCGTGCTCGACATTGCCGGCAAGAACATAAGTAATGGTCTCGATGCCGCGATGCGGATGCCAGGGAAAGCCGGCGCGATAATCGTCCGGCCGGTCGTTGCGGAAGTCGTCGAGCAGCAGGAACGGATCCGTGGCTTGGGTTTCACCGAAACCGAAGGCGCGGCGCAGCTTTACGCCGGCGCCCTCGGTCGTGGGCTTCGACGTTATGATTTGCTTCACGGGCCGGATGGACATGATTTTTGACCCCTCTCTGATGGCTGATTTCTCGCCAAAAGATGGTTAGCCGGGCGAAGCCGGCAAGAAGGCACATCGTTGATACCAAGCGGCTAGGCCGCCACGACCGCCGCGGGGACAGATAGGGATATAATTCAGCCGACTTGTTGATCGCTGCGCAATAGCGCGCCGACCAGCTTGTCGATCTGCGCGATCGAGCGGAAGTTCGACGGCGTCATGTCGCGGTCGGGGATTTTGATATCGAACTCGGTTTCAACGGCGAGCATGAGATTGACCATATCGAGCGACGATAGGCCGCACTCGCTGAGAACGTCATCGTAACCGACCGGACGGTCGATCGATCGCTTGGCCATGAGCTGGCGCACGAGCTGCGTCACGCGGTCCGTCGAATTGGTGTTGGTGCGGTCGAGCAAGGTGAATATTCCCCAAATGTCGTGCGGCGCAGCGGGTTCATTTCACGGCGTTGGCCGCATGAAGCCGCACAAGCGTAGTTACCACAGGATGTGTTTGCGATTGGTAACCTTGACGGCAAAGAACTGCGCTAATCCCCGGCGAATAACACCATGATTTGGAAGTTTTACGGTACCCCGGGGTTGGTAGGCGCTGTCGAGGCTCGATGGCGCGGGAGGGTCCAACGTCATCGCGAGCGCAGCCATGAATGCCGGAAGAATCATGACGCTCCAAGAGGCCGATGAAGACCGCCGCGTCGCGCGCAGCGCCATGCGCGGCATTCTCATCGCCGCCAGCAATCTGCACGCCGCGGGTTCGGCGGATCTGATGACGCGCGCGGAGAAAGTCGCGGCGGTGGCCGCGACCCATGCGGCGTCGGTCGATGCCCAGTCGCGGTTCCCCAAAGAAGCGATCGATGCGGCGCGTGCCGAGCGGCTGTTGAGCGCCGCGGTGCCGCCGGAACTAGGCGGCGAGGGCGCCAGCACTGCGGACATCGTGGACATCTGCTACATGCTCGGTCGCAATTGCGCATCGACGGCGATGATCTATGCCATGCATCAGACCAAGGTCGCTTGCCTGGTACGCCACGGCCGCGGCAGCGCCTGGCATCAGCGGCTATTGCGCCGGCTTTGCGCCGAGCAATTGTTACTCGCCTCCTCGACCACCGAAGGCCGCGCCGGCGGCGACGTTCGCAACAGCTCGGCCCCGATCGAGTGGCGCGATTCATGCATCACGCTTGAGCGCCAAGCGACGGTCATCTCCTATGCCGAAGCGGCGGACGGCATCGTCACCACCGCGCGGCGTTCCCCCGAAGCGTCAAGCTCGGACCAGGTTCTGGTCGCTTTCCTCAAAGACGACTACGCGCTCAAGCGGCTCAACGGCTGGGACGCGTTCGGCATGCGCGGCACCTGCAGCGAAGGTTTCGCGCTCAGCGCTTCGGGTTCCGCCGAGCAGATCCTGCCGGTGAGCTACGACAAGATTCACGCCCAGACCATGATGCCGTTCGCACATCTGGCCTGGAGCGGCGCCTGGGCCGGCATCGCCGCGTCGGCGGTCGACCGCGCGCGCGCTTTTGTGCGCAAAGCCACCCATGGCGCTGGCGGCACCATGCCGCCCGGTGCCCAGCACCTGACCCGCGCCAACGCGACGCTGCGGACGCTGCGCAGCCTGATCGCTGCGGCGCTGCAGCGGTTCGAAGCGGCGGCGTCCGATCCGGCCGCGCTCGAATCCATCGACTTCCAGACCGGCATGAACATGCTGAAAGTGAATGCGTCGGAGCTCGCGGTCGCGGCCGTCATGAGCGCGATGCAGGCTTGCGGGCTGTCGGGTTATCGCAACGACAGCGAATTCAGCATCGGCCGGCACCTGCGCGACATCCTGTCGTCGCCGGTCATGATCAGCAATGACAGGATTTTGGCGAATATCGGAGCGGCATCGCTGTTGAGCAGCACGCCGGCATCGCTGCGCGACTGAATTCGTCAAAACTATAAAAACAACCATACCGAGAGGCGTGAGCAAGATGAATGTGGCATTCAAGGAACCGGCGCGGCCGGTACGCTCGCTCGATTCGATCGCCGAGGCGCTGCTGCTGCCGACCGGTATCGACGGCATCTATGCGCGCACCGCCATATTCGAGCAGGTCGTCGGTGGCTTAACCGCGCTGATCTCGCGCTATTGCGAGCCGAACACGGAAGTTCTGCGCTTTCCGCCGGTGATGAGCCGCCGGCAGGTGGAGAAATCCGGATATCTCAAGAGCTTTCCGCATTTCCTCGGCTGCGTCAGCTGCCTCGGCGGCGCCGAGACGGAGATCAAATCGGCGGTGGAGCGCAGCGAAGCCGGCGAGGATTGGACGCAGGCGCTTGCCGCGGCCGATCTCGTGCTGAGTCCCGCCGCCTGCTATCCGGTCTATCCGCTGGTCGCGAGCCGCGGCCACGTGCCGGCAGGCGGGCTCGTCTTCGACGTCGCCTGCGATTGCTTCCGCCGCGAGCCGTCGCAAAATCTCGACCGCTTGCAGTCGTTCCGCATGCGGGAATATGTCCGCATCGGCACGCCCGAAGAGGTCGATGAATTCCGCCGCGCCTGGATGGCGCGTGCGCCGGGTTTTGCCAAGCAATTGGGCCTGCCGTGGCGCATCGATACCGCGAGCGATCCGTTCTTCGGCCGCGGCGGCAAGCTGATGGCGATGAGCCAGGTCGAGCAGGCGTTGAAGTTCGAATTGCTCATTCCGGTGCGCTCGGCCGAGGAGCCGACCGCCTGCATGAGCTTCAACTATCATCGCGACCATTTCGGCACGACGTGGAATCTGCGCACCGAAACCGGCGAGGTGGCCCATACCGGCTGCGTCGCCTTCGGCATCGATCGGCTGGCCTTGGCGCTGTTCGCAACTCACGGCCTCGATTTGCCGCATTGGCCTGTCGCGGTGCGCAAGGCGCTGACGCTCTGAAATAAAAGCTAGACGCCCAACACCGCGTATTCGGTATAGGCGAGGTCGCCGAGCCGCGGCCGTTGCGGGCCCTTGAAATATTTTGTCATGCGGCCGGGGCGGAACGTGCCGATCAGTCCCGGAATAGCGCCGTTCGAATCGATGATGACGAAAGGTTTGCCGCGCCGCGCCAGATAGCGCCCGATCGGCCCGGCAAAGCGCACGAACTCGCCGACGTCACGGCAATAGATCAACTGTGCGCATGGGATCGCGCGCTTAACCAGGCGGGGCCGGAAAACGAATGGGTAGGCGCGTCCGGCGCTCTCGCACCACAGGCTGATGCAGCCGTGCTCGGCATGACGCTGGAGGATGTCCTGCTCGGAGGCATCGAAGCTCGCTGTCGGGTTCTCGTGCGCGTCGACGACGCGCACGCCGCCGCCGCCGAACAGGTCTTTCAGCATCGGTACTGCGACGAAGACGCCGTCGCAATAGCGCGAAAAACCTTGCGCCTCGATGATCGGCCAGGTATGCGGCGCCGCCGAGACGTTGGTATAGGTGGCGTCCTTGTCGGCGAGCGCTTGCGACACCAGGAGCGTTGCGTAGGCACGGTAGGCGGGCTCGACATACCAGCTCGACAGATTGCATCGGGTCGCGAGCCGGCCGCCTTCGCGAAGCGTCGAACAAATCAACAGCAGCGCGCCGACGGGAACTTCGCCGCTTTCGAGAAGATAACCATATTTGGGGAAACCCGGCGGCGGCTCACGGCGCGCCAGCCGGTTAAGCGCGTCCGACCAGAATTGCCGCGTGCGGTTCGGGAACCCGCGGCCAAGGAGCGCAGCGATGCCGGCAATGTCGGCCTCGCCGATCTGTCGGCAGCGGATTGCCGGAACGGAACAGTCCATTCGCGTTGACCACGGTAGCGTCGTGAACTTGATTGTAATCTTGGGCGAATATACCTGCCGCCGGTGAAGAAACAGTAGGCCATACGACGATGAGCATAAAATTAACCATAATGGACCTGATGCAGCAGATCGCACGAGAACACGGCAAGACGCTGGCGCCGCTGCGCGACGATCTCGTTCTGCTCGATTCCGGTTTGGACTCGCTCGGCTTTGCGGTGCTCGTTGCCCGGCTGGAAGATACGCTCGGCATCGATCCGTTCACGGCCGCCGAGGACGCCACGTTTCCGCTGACGCTCGGCGACTTCGTGAAAGTGTATGAACATGGTGCGCAGCAACGCGCCGTCGCTTAAGGGGCGCATCGTCGACACTGCGCCGGAGCGGTTCTTCTGGGATCGCGCGGCGCGGCTTTGCGTCAATCAGCTCGCGCGCGGAACGGGTCTCGGCGGGCGGCTTGCGGAACTCGCGGCCCGCTCGGTCGTCGTTGCGACGTCGAGCCAGCTCACGAGCGCGCTGGCGCTGATCGAGCTCGACGGCGTGGCGCGCCGGCTGACGATTCTGCCGCCCGATACCGCAGCCGATCATCTTGGCGCATTGATCGCCTGTGCCGAGGCCGACGCCGTCGTGATCGACGCGGGGACGCCGGACCACGCGGCCTTCGATCTTCCCGTGCGGGTCGTTTGTGCGCCGGCTATCGTTCCAGCCGAGCAACTTTCGCTGCCGCACGTGCCGACCGAATGGGTGCTGCTCACGTCCGGCACGTCCGGCGTGCCGAAGATGGCCGTGCACAGCCTGGCCAGGCTGATCGCGCCGATCGGCGCCGGACAGCGCCTTGACGGCGCCGTCGTCTGGGGCACGTTCTACGATATCCGCCGCTACGGCGGCCTGCAGATATTTTTGCGCGCGATCATTGGCGGCGCGTCGCTGGTGCTCTCCAACGCCGGCGAGCCGATCGCCGATCATCTTGCGCGGCTCGGCCGCTGCGGCGTGACGCATCTGTCGGGCACGCCGTCGCACTGGCGGCGTGTGCTGATGTCGCCCGAGATCGGAAAAATATCGCCGCGCTACGTTCGCCTCTCCGGCGAGATCGCCGACCAGGCGATCCTCGACAGTCTGCGCGCCGTGTTCCCCGAGGCCGGTATCGGCCATGCCTATGCGTCGACCGAAGCGGGCGTCGCCTTCGAGGTCAACGACGGCCTCGCCGGATTTCTCGCCGACGTCTTGGACCATGACCGCGACGGCGTCGAGCTAAAACTCGTCGATGGCGCGCTGCGCATCCGCTCGCCGCGCACGGCGGAGCGCTATCTCGGCGCGCAACATAAGCTGCGCGATCGCGACGGTTTCGTTGATACCGGCGACATGGTGGAGCGGCGCGGCGATCGTTACCTCTTCGCCGGCCGTCGCGGCGGCATCATCAATGTCGGCGGGTTGAAGATTCACCCCGAGGAAATCGAGGCGGTCATCAACCGGCATCCGCAGGTGCGAATGTCGCTGGTGCGGCCGAAGCAAAGTCCCGTCACCGGCGCGATCGTGATTGCCGATGTCGTGCTCAAAGCCGATTGCGCGCGTGCCGACGGCGAGCAGCAAATCAAGAAAGATATATTGCAGCTCTGCCGCGAAGCTTTGCCGCGCCACAAAGTTCCCGCGGCCATCTCGATCGTGCCGGCGCTCGACGTCGGTGCGGCCGGCAAATTGGCGCGGCGCTATGGCTAAAGCCGCACGCACCGTTCTCGTTACCGGCGCCAGCCGCGGCCTCGGGCTCGGCATCGCCCGTCAGCTGGCCGGTGCCGGTTACGACGTGATCGGCCTGGCGCGGCAAAAGACCAAGCACCTCACCGATGCCATTGCCGAGGCCAAACGGGACAAGCACGGCGCGTTGCATTTTGTGTCGTTCGACCTCGGGGAGGTCGGCGAGATTCCTGGTCTGGTGAAAGGCCTGCGCAAGGATTTCGGTCCGCTGTTCGGCCTGGTCAATAATGCCGCGGTCGGCCACGACGGCGCGCTCGCCATGATGCACAATTCGGAAATCGTCGAGCTGGTGCGCGTCAATACGCTATCGCCTATCATACTGACCAAATACGTGGTGCGTTCGATGATGTCGGAAGGCGCCGGCCGCGTCGTCAATGTCGCCTCGATCATCGGCTTTACCGGCTATAGCGGCCTTTCGGTCTACGCCGCGACCAAAGCGTCGATGCTCGGTTTTACGCGCTCGCTGGCCCGCGAGGTCGGACGGCTCGGCATCACCGTCAATGCCGTGGCGCCGGGCTTCATCGACACCGACATGACCCACGGCCTTGCCGGTGAGCAGCGCCAGCAGGTGGTGCGCCGGAGCGCATTGCGCCGGCTTGCCGAGGTCGAGGACGTGGCGAATGCCGTCGAATATTTGCTCAGCGACAAGGCACGCAACGTTTCCGGCACAGTGCTGACCGTGGACGCAGGCGCCACCGCGTAAGGGCTAAAGCCGCACCGCGCCGGCCTTGATCCGCTCGAACAGCGCGCCGTCGAGCCGCACGTAAGCCTGCTGCGACGGATCGTCGAAATAGATGGCGTCGCTCGAGGCGGCCGGGTCAAAGCCTTCGCGCATGAGCTCGACCTTCTGGTGCTTGAAGGTTGCCGTCACGGCGATGCGGTCCTGGATACGCAGGAATAGTGGCCGGGCGTAAGACGGCAACGCGCGCGCGAGATGCTGGCGCAATTCTGGTAAATCCAACGTGCCGTCGGCGACAATCGCCGCCATGCCGGCAGCGCCCTCAGTGCCGGGAACGGAAACGCCGTAAACGGTCGCTTCGGTAATGCCGGGAAACGCGGTGATCGCCGCGGTGACTTCGCAGCTCGCCACGTTCTCGCCCCTCCAGCGAAACGTATCGCCGATCCGATCGACGAAATAAAAATATCCACTGGCGTCGGCGCGCATCCGATCGCCTGTGCGGTACCAGGCGTCGCCGCGTTCGAACACGTCGCGAAGAATTTTTTTCTGCGATGCCGCGGCGTCGGTATAACCCTCGAATTCGGCAGAGGCACGAGCCGCGCCGTCGTGAATTCTGCCGATCGCCTCGCCGGCTTCACCGGTCGCGCAACGCATGCAAAGGCCGCTTTCGTCGCGGATCGGCTCATGTGTCGCCGGATCGGATTTCACCAGCGCCAGCGGAAAGCGATGGGCGAGGAACGACGGCACGCGGCCGATGGCGCCGATTTTGCCCTCGACATTGTAGAGCGAGACGTTGCCTTCGGTCGCGGCGTAAAACTCCAGAATTTTCGGGATAGCGAACCGGTCCTGAAATTTTTGCCAAATGTCGGCGCGCAGCCCGTTGCCGCAGCACAAGCGCAGCCGATGCTGCTTCTCCCGGGGCTCTTCGGGTGCATTGGCCAGATAACGGCACAGTTCGCCGATATATTGGAACAGCGTGCAGTCCCAATTGACCACGTCGTCCCAGAATTCGTGGGCGGAAAATTTCTCGCGGATCACCACCGATCCGCCGCGCGCCAGCACCGCGCCGGTGGCGACGACGCCGCCGACACTGTGATACAGCGGCAGGCAATCGTACATGCGATCGTCGGGGCCGGTGTTCATGAGGCCGGCGAACCAAAAGCTCCATTGCATCAGCCGGTGATGGCTGACATTGGCGGCCTTCGGCAGGCCGGTGGTGCCAGAGGTGTAGATATGGAGCGCGCGGTCGGCGATGGTCACGCCGCGGCGTTCCGCCTCGGTCAAGCGTCCACCGGACAACTTTTCGATTGTGCTATCGATGCGGATAAAATCGTCACTGCCGTGCGACCAGATTTTCGGCCGGCCCGCCATGAGCGCAAGCGCGGCGCGGATTTCGCCACACAGCCCGGCGGCGACGATGACATGCCTCGGCTTGACGATATCGAGGCAGTGGGTGAGCGCTGCGCCGCGAAGGTTGGTGTTGATCAGCGAAACGACAGCGCCCACTTTGGTGATGCCGAGCCAGATCGCCATGTATTCGGGCCGGTTCGCCATGACGAGGCATACGGTCTCGCCCTTGCCGAGGTTTTGCGCGAGCGCCCAGCGCGCATAACGGTTTACGCGGTCGTCGAGCGCGCGATAGGTCAAGCACTCGTGCGCCGAGAGCAGAGCAGGGGCGTCGCCGCGGGTTGCGGCCAGCTCCTCGATCACGCGTGGAAGAATGCGCCGTGGATTGCCGGCGATCGGCGCAGTGGCTTCCAGCGCGCGCACCCAGTCGCGCAACGCGCTGTCCTTGCCGCCGGCCCGCGGCCTTACCTGTTCCGCCTCGACGATGGTCATGCCTGATGATGGCAAAACAAAGTGAATTTTTCGCTTCGAGAACGGTTAAAATTCGAACGATCGATGGAGTTGACTGTCGCTCCTCGGCGCGCGTCGCGGCAGGCGGAAAACAATTAAGGTTATTGTTTCCAATTAATCTTGCTTACGATGTTGATGTCGGCAGCCACGGATAAGAAACCGAAGCGCCATACAATGGCCCAGCATTCGGGATGCGTGGTGGGACGATATGAAACGAGAAACGGTGGCCGTGCACGGCGGCTACGACACCGATCCGACGACGAAGGCCGTCGCGGTGCCGATCTACCAGACCGTGGCTTATGAATTCGACAGCGCCGATCATGGCGCGGCTTTGTTCGACCTCGAGGTCGAAGGCTACCGCTATTCGCGGATCAGCAATCCGACCACTGAGGTGCTGGAACGCCGCGTCGCCGCGCTCGAAGGCGGTATCGATGCGCTGTGCGTGAGCTCCGGGCAGGCGGCGCTGAACTACGCGGTGCTCAATGTCTCCAGCATGGGCAGTAATATCGTCTCGGTGCCGCAGCTCTACGGCACCACCTACACGCTGTTCGCCCACTTGCTGCCGAGCCAGGGGATCAAGGTGCGCTTCGCCGAATCCGACCATGCAGCGGCAATCGAAAAGCTGATCGACGACGGCACCCGTGCCATCTTCTGCGAGAGCGTCGGCAATCCGGCGGGCAACGTCTGTGACATCGAGGCGCTGGCAAAAGTCGGCGCGCGGCACGGCATTCCGCTCATCGTCGACAACACGGTCGCCACGCCGATTCTGCTGCGCCCGATCGAATACGGCGCCGACATCGTCGTGCATTCGCTGACCAAGTTCATGGGTGGCCACGGCACCACGCTCGGCGGCGCCATCGTCGACAGCGGCCGCTTTCCTTGGGCCGCGCACAAGCAGCGCTTTCCGATGTTCAACGAGCGCGACGCGTCCTATCACGGCCTGATCTACACGGACCATTTCGGCGCCCGCGCCTATATCGCGCGCTGCCGCAGCGTCTATCAGCGCACCACCGGCGCCGTGCTGGCGCCGTTGTCCGCCTTCCTGTTGCTGCAGGGCATCGAGACGGTGGCGCTACGCGTCGAGCGCCACGTCGAAAACGCCCGCCGCGTCGCCGAGTTTTTGCGTAAGGACCGCCGCGTGGCCTGGGTCAATTACACCGGCTTCGCCGACAATCCCTATCATCAGCTGGCGCAAAAATATCTCGGCGGCCGCGCCTGCTCGCTGCTGACCTTCGGCGTCGTCGGTGGCCTTGAGACGGCGAAGAATTTTTACGACGCGCTGAAACTGTTCAAGCGGCTGGTCAATATGGGCGACGCCAAGTCGCTGGCCTGCCATCCCGCTTCGACCACGCACCGGCAGATGTCGGCCGACGAGCAGAGCAAGGCCGGCGTCAAGCCGGAGATGATTCGCCTGAGCGTCGGCATCGAGCACATCGACGACATCATCGCCGACCTCGACCAGGCGCTCGGCGCGGCGCAGCGGCACAAAAACGCGCCGCTGCTTGCCGCCGAATAACGAGCACAGCTGATGCCGCTTCTGCTGGACACTTCGCGATTCGTCTCGACCAACGAAATCCACGCCTCGAACTGCGTCACCATCGGGCTGATCAACAACATGCCCGATCCGGCGCTCGATGCGACCGAGCGGCAATTTACCGATCTGATCCGCGCCGCCGCATCGAAAACCATCGTGCGGCTGTTGCTGTTTTCGATTCCTGACATTCCGCGCGCCGACACCACGCGCCAGGACATGGCCGAGCGCTACCGCGACGTTTCCGAGCTGTGGGACGCCCACGTCGACGGCCTGATCGTGACCGGCACCGAGCCGCGCATGAAAAACCTCAAAGACGAGCCGTACTGGGCGACGCTGAGCCAGGTGGTGGATTGGGCGCGCGACTACACCACGTCGACCATCTGGTCATGCCTTGCCGCCCACGCCGCCGTGCTCCATGTCGACGGCGTCGAACGCCGCCCGCTGGCCGGCAAGCTGTTCGGCGTTTTCGACTGCGAGCCGGCCGCCTCCCATCCGATGACCAGCGATGCGAAATCCGGACTGCGCGTCCCGCATTCCCGCTACAACGATTTGCCGGAACGGGCGCTGGCGGATTGCGGCTATCGCATTCTCACCCGCTCGGCGGTCGCTGGCGTCGATATGTTCGCGCGGCAGGACAAGAGCTTTCACCTCTTCCTCCAGGGCCATCCGGAATACGAGGCGAAGACGCTACTGCGCGAATACCGCCGCGACGTCGGCCGCTACCTCCGCCGCGAGCGCGACGATTATCCCGGTCTGCCGCTGGACTATTTCGGCGACGAAGCGGTAGCGATCGCGGCGGCGTTCCGCGAGCGCGCGCTCATCGATCGCCGCGAGCATCTCATCGCCGGTTTTCCGTTTGGCGAGCTTGACGCCGGGCTGGAAAGCCCGTGGCGCGATTGCGCCATCGGCATCTACGAGAAATGGCTGGAATATCTCAGCGGCCGCAAATCGGACCAGCGCCCGTTGACGACACCGTTGCGGCGGGCCTGGCGCGATTGGCCCACGGCCGCCGCGCGGCAGGCCGCGGATGGCGTGTCCGGCTAGGGTCTCGCGGAAATCTTCAACGTTTTGGCCTTGTAAAGCGTCTCTGCAACATCCGCGTGCAGACCGGCGCGCTGCGTTTACGCTTTGTTTGGCGCTACCGCGTCTAATGGCCCGCTAGTCTTGCTGGAGGCAGCCGTGCCCAAACCTGTCGTCTTCGCTTTTCCCGCCGACGTCGAACTGAGCGACGCCCCGATCTCACCCGATTGGATCACCGAAGGCACGCCGAAGGCGCGTTCGGCAAAGCTCGCGGTCTCCGCCGACGGCACCTCCACGGTCATGGCTTGGTCGTGCACCGCCGGCCGCTTCACCTGGAATTACGTGATCGACGAAGCCCTGCACGTCATCTCGGGCGAGGCTTTCGTCACCGACGAGAAGGGCGAAGTCCGCCGCCTCGGCCCCGGCGACATGGTCTACTACCCGGCCGGCAGCCGCAGCAACTGGTACATCCCCCACGAGATCAGGAAGATCGCCTTTTGCCGGCACGCCATGCCGCGGCCGCTCGGCGTCATGCTGCGGACCTGGAACAAGCTCGTCGATCTCATGACCGGCTTTTCCGCCGGCGAGGGGGATCTGGAGCCGGCGCAGCAGCCCGAGATGCGCACCGAGTCGCGGCGCGTGGCGGCCACCTAGGCAGTCCAACGCCTTTATCCGTATTATCGTCGTTCCTGACGCGGGCGTAGTCGTGCGCCCGCGCCAAAAATTTGCGCGGATGGGACGGCCATGCCGAAAGTCGAAGGGGTTCTGCACTTCACGATCCCGGTGAAAGACCTGGATCGCTCGGAAAAATTCTATGCCGAGACCCTCGGCTTCAGCAAAATCGGCCGCACCGATCGCATCGTCTTCATGCGGGCTGGCGATGATTTCTTCAATCTGACTTTTTCGGAAAATCCGATCACGCAGAATGCCGCCGGCCGGCACGAGATCCATTCCGCCTTCCGCGTGACGCCCGAAATCTACGACGAGACGCTGCAAAGCCTGCCAGCCAAAGGCGTGGAGATTTTCAAGGAAGAGGATCGCCGCGCCGGCGTGTTCGTCGGCCGCAGCGCCTATATCCGCGATCCGGACGGCAACGTGATCGAGTTCATCGATCTCAAGCGCGCGCCCGGCACGCAGGCGTAGCACCCGGCAGAAACAATCTGAGAATGCTCATGGCCAGCCAGCCGATCCGTCGCGTCATTACCGGTCACGACGGCAGGAACGTCGCCAAGGTGATCCTCGAAGGCCCGGCCACCAACACCAAGCGGCCGCGCGAGGGCGTCGCCTCGACCCTGATGTGGTGCAGCGACATGATGCCGACGGATATTGCCATCGGCGACAACGTCGAGGACATGGGTGCGCGCATTCTCGGCACCGCGCCGCCGGCGAACGGCTCGCGCTTCATCGTCATGGAATTCGCGCCCGGTATCGAGTCGGAGATGCATCGCACCGAGACCATCGATTACATCGTCATGTTGTCGGGCGAAATCGAGATGGACATGGACGAGTCCACCGTCAAGCTCAGGGCCGGCGACATCATGGTTCAACGCGGCACCAACCATGCCTGGGTCAATCGCGGCACGGAGCCGGCGCGGCTCGCCATCGTGCTGCTCGATGCAAAACCACTCGGCATCGGCCACCCGCGCCTGCGCGGCGATCAGGTGAAATGAAGGACGCTAAGGCGCACAGACCTGCCGATGGAGGCGTGATACCGTGCCCCCAATTGCGGCGGGGATGATGCCGTTCGGGATGGGGCAAATGGCAATCGGCATCGGAAGACGGGAGTTTGTGGCTGGGCTCGGCGGCGCGTCACTAGCGTGGCCGCTCGCCGCGCGCGCGCAGCAACAGGCCATGCCGGTGATTGGTATCCTGAGTAGCCTTTCGCCAAGCTACATCGCGGGCCGCATGGTTTCGATCCGCCAAGGCTTGAGCGAATCGAGCTACACCGAGGGCCAAAACGTCGCGACCGAATACCGCTTGGCAGAAGGTCAACCTGATCGGTTGCCCGGCTTCGCCGCCGATCTGGTCGACCGTAAGGTTACCGTGATCTTCGCCGCCGGCGGCACCGATCCGGCAAAAGCGGCAAAAGCGGCGACCGCAACGATCCCGATCGTCTTCGTCAGCGCCGCTGATCCGGTCAAGGCCGGCATCGTGACGAGTCTCAATCAACCCGGTGGCAATGTTACGGGCGTCAGCATTCTCGGGTCGGTCGTGGAGGCGAAGCGCGTCGGGCTTCTGAACGAAATTATTCCCGGAACCACCCCAATCGGTGTGCTGCTGAATCCGACATATCCGGATGCCGATGTCGAGCTGAAGCAGGCGCAAGACGCGGCACGCGCAATCAATCGACAATTGATTATCGTTCGCGCCACCACGGACGCGGAAATCGACGCAGCCTTCGCGACCTTCGCCCAACAGGGGGCGGGTGCTCTTCTTGTCACCGCCGATGTGTTGTTCGCCAGTCGGCGCGAGCAGCTTGTGGCGCTTGCGGCCCGCTTCAAGCTGCCCGCGATCTATTCGCAACGTGAGTTCGCCGAAACGGGCGGTCTTATCAGTTACGCACCCGACTATGCGGCCGGCTATCGCCAAGCCGGCAACTACATCGGACAAGTTCTCAAGGGCGCCAAACCAACCGAACTGCCAATCATGCAGTCGACTAAATTCGAGTTGATCGTCAACCTCAAGACCGCAAAGGCGTTCGGCATCGTCTTGCCGCCGACGCTGTTGGCAACCGCCGACGACGTCATCGAATAAGTTTTCACAAGGCGTCAATAGATCGCCACATCGCCGTCCATGGTGACCCGCGCCGGCGCGAAGGCCGCGGCGAGCGCCGCAAGCTGCGCGCGGTCGCAAAACGCCGGGATCACGGTCTTGGCTTGCGTCGCCCGCACCAGCGCGACGGTGTCGGAAAGCCGCGGGTGCACGTTCCAGCGCAAGAAATGCGCACGGCCGCTTTTGACCAGATGGTCGGCGGGCGTGGTGGGATTGACGTAGCCGCTGAACACGATTGCCGGCTCGGACTTGTCCCGCCATGCGCCGAACAGGCGCGCGGTCGCGCCCGACGTGCCGTCGGCCGAGCCGGCAAGCATGACGCCGTGGGCGCCGTCGATCGGCTTGACGGTTGAGGTGAGCCGTTTGATTTCGTCACTGACATTGTCGTGCAGTGAAATGCCGGCGCGGTCGCCAAGCTCTAGCAGCGCCCTTTGCATGGCGTCGTCGACGAAAATGTCGGTGCAGCCGTGGCGCAGGAGTGCGAGCGCGATTTCCGGGCCGCGGCCGTTGGCCGGAACCGGAAGCAGCAGCGGCCCGCGCTCCACGAAGGGAGCCAGCTTGTTCCAGCATGCGGCGAGCGGTGCGTCGTAGCTGCCGTAGGAGCAATCCATCAGCGCCGTGCTTGCCGGCGGCGGCGGATCGTAGGCGTAAAGCATCGATTCCGCGGAAAAGTCGCCGGTGTAAAGAAAACCGTCACCGATGGCGAAGCGCAGCCAGATGCCGCCCGGCGCGTGACCGTTGCGGCCGGTCTCGACCGCGATGCCGAGCACGTCGCCGCGGCCGCGAACCGGCAGCGGCCGCCCGGCGGCACCGTCGGGCAGCGCGCGCAAAACGATCGCGGTGGCATAGACCGGCGGATTGCCGAGTTTCGGCAATAGCGACAGCCCGCCGACATGGTCGCGGTGGCCGTGGCTGAGGATCAGCGCGTCGATCGGGCCGATATCGTCGACTTTCGGCAACAGCCCCGGCGGCGGGCCCTCGCCGAGATCGAGCATCAGGCGCTTGCCGCCTACTTCGAGCAGGAAGCAGGCCGGTCCCTTGGCGCCGACGCCTGAGATCAAGTGCAGCACAGCCGTCCTCTGGCGCATCTTGGGGCGCCTCGCATTCGACCGATATTTCAATGCTCTATGGGCGGCGGCGAAAGTTGACAAGCGCCGGCCGCGTCCTTAATCAATCGCGTTAAAAGGAAAAACGCCATGAAAGTCCGCAACTCATTGAAATCGCTCCGCAGCCGCCACCGGGACAACCGGATCGTGCGGCGCAAGGGGCGCGTCTACGTCATCAATAAGACGCAGCGGCGCTTCAAGGCCCGCCAAGGCTAGTCCGCCGGTTCCGGCTCGCGGCCCGTTGGCCGGCTCAGCGCCACCCCACGATCTGCCCAATTGCGCCGCAATGCTCGCGCAACTTTGAACGCTATTCGGGCTTGTTGCCGTGCGGCAGGTGAATAGACTTCAGGATCATGCGCTTACGATTCTCGGTTCTCACTTTCGGTGCAGTGCTCGGCTTGACGCTGGCTATGCCGGCAGCGGCGCAAAATCCGCAGCGGCATCAATGGATCCATCCGCCGAGCAACCTGCCCAAAGCCGGGCGCGGTGGCCCGTCCATCAAGCTCGATACATTGTTCGAGGCGTTGAAGATCGCGCCCGACGAGGACAGCGCCAAGGCGATCGAGGAGCGCATCTGGGCGGTGTGGGTGGTGTCGGGCAGTGATACCACCAATCTGCTGATGAGCCGGGTCAAGGCCGCGTCCGACGACAAGGACTACGATCTGGCGCTAAAACTCTTGGGCGCCGTCATCGCCATCAACCCGAAATACGTCGAAGCCTGGAACCAGCGCGCCACCATCTACTACCTGAAAGACGATTACGGCCACGCTCTGGCCGACATCCGCGAGGTGCTGGCGCTCGAGCCGCGCCATTTCGGCGCCTGGTCGGGCCTCGGCCTCATTCTGCAAGACATCGGCGACGACAAGCATGCGCTCGAAGCCTACCGCAAGGCGCTGGTGATCGATCCGCATCTCGAGCACATCCCCGATGTGGTGAAGACGCTGACCGAGAAGGTCGAGGGGCGGGATATCTGATTTGTAGCCCGGATTGCGCTTGCGCAATCCGGGGAATGCCTCTCCCGGATTTCGCTGCGCTCAATCCAGATTACCCGCGACGGGCTCGGCACGCGAAATAGGATGTGCTATAGTGCCGCCCATGGTGAGAACGCTCGAAAAAGCGATAGCAGAAGTGTCGAATCTGCCTGACGCGGATCAAGAACAGATCGGTCAGCAGCTGTTGTCACACGTCGAGAAGCTGCGCCGGTTGCGCGCCGAGATCGATAAGGGCATTCGCTCGCTGGACGCCGGCGAAGGCAAGCCGCTCGACGTCGAAGATTTTCTACGGCGACAGAACGAACGGCATGGTCGATCCTAGACGACCGATCGATTGGTCGCCGGAAGCGTGCGCCGATCTCTCCGAAATCTGGAACTACTACGTGAACGTCGCTGGTCGAAACACCGCCGACAAAATCGTACGTGAAATCGGCGAAGTGTGCCGATTACTTGAAGAGCATCCTTTTGCCGGTCGAGCCCGCGATGAAGTGCACTACGGCCTTCGATCGATTGCCGCGCGTCCTCATGTCGTCTTTTATCGCGTGAAAAACGACGTTGCAGAAATTGTTCGCGTGCTAGACGGCCGGCGTGACCTTGATGAGATTTTTGCGGCAAGCCCGTAGCGACAAATTAATGCTCGCTTCGGGCTGTCAAACCTCGCCGACGATATCTCCGCCGACAAACGCAATGCGCATGAAATTGGTCGCCCCGGGGGTGCCGAGCGGGACGCCGGCGACGACGATGATGCGCTGGCCGGCCTTTGCAAAACCTTCCTTGAAGGCGAGGCGGCAGGCGCGCTCGACGATGTCGTCCTGATCGTGGGCGTCTTCGTCGATCACGCAGTGGATGCCCCAGACCACCGACAGCCTGCGCCCGGCGCCCTCGATCGGTGAAATGGCGACGATCGGGCATTTCGGCCGTTCCCGCGACACCCGCATCCCGGTCGAGCCCGATGAGGTCCAGCAGACGATGGCGGCGAGGTCGAGCGTCTCCGCCACTTGCCGTGCCGCGGCCGCAATGGCGTCGGCACCCGTCGCCTCCGGCTCGGTATGCAGCACGTGCAACGACGGCAGGTACATGGCGTCGCGTTCCACTTCCTCGGCGATCCGGTTCATGGTCGCAACCGCTTCGACCGGATATTGGCCTGATGCAGATTCTGCCGACAGCATGATGGCGTCGGCGCCGTCGAAGATGGCGGTGGCGACGTCGGAGACCTCGGCGCGGGTCGGCACTGGGCTCGAGATCATCGATTCCAGCATTTGCGTGGCAACGACCACCGGCTTGCCTGCGCGGCGGCAGGCCCGCGTCATTTCCTTCTGTACGCCGGGCACCTTCTCCAGCGGCATCTCGACGCCGAGATCGCCGCGCGCCACCATCAGCGCATCGGCCAGATCGAGAATGTCGCCGAGCCGGGTCACGGCCTGCGGCTTCTCGATCTTGGCCATCACCGCGGCGCGGCCGCGGGTGATCTTCTTGGCTTCCGCGATATCTTCCGGGCGCTGGATGAACGACAGCGCGATCCAGTCGACGCCGGCATCGAGGGCTGCTTCAAGATCGGCGACGTCCTTGGGCGCAAGCGCGGCGACCGGCACCACGGTGTCGGGCAGGCTGACGCCTTTGCGGTTCGAAATTTTGCCGCCGACTTCGACGCGCGTGGTGATGCGCTGCGCACTGACGTCGGTTGCGACCAGGCGCAGCTTGCCGTCGTCGATCAAAAGCGCATCGCCGGCCTTGATGGCGGCAAAAATCTCCGGATGCGGCAGCTGCACGCGCTTGGCGTCACCCGGCGCGGCGTCGCTATCCAAAATAAAATCCTGGCCCTTGTCGATTTCGGCGGCGCCGTCCGTGAAGGCGCCGAGCCGCAGCTTCGGTCCTTGCAGATCGACCAGGATGCCGATCGGCCGGTTGTGGTCGGCCTCGACGGCACGGATCGTGGTCACCAGCTCGCGCATCTTGTCGTGATTGGTATGGCTCATATTGATGCGGAACACGTCGGCGCCGGCTTCGAACAGCCGGCTGATGACAGCACGGTCCGACGACGCAGGGCCCAGCGTGGCCACGACTTTGGTCCGCCGCTGCCGCCTCATGGCGTCTTGTTTCCCGGCTTTCCCGGCACGGGCGTGGATGTCGCGCCGGCACCGGGCGGCGGTGCGTTGAGCTGATTGCCGGGCGGCAGAGGCTTTTGCGCCGGCTGCTCGGCGGATTCGGTGAGCTGCACGGTCCAGGCGCGCTGCTCGCCGGTATCGACTTCGAAGAAGCCGGTGCGGTCATAGCCGTGGGCTAGGCAATCGCCGATGCCGCGGATCGTGAACTCCCTGTCGCGGGTGCACATATAGGCCCGTCCCGTCCATTCGCCGCCGCGATCGTAGTCGATGGCATAGACATAATAAAAACGCGCGACGAGATTGCCCTTGAGCACGGTCTCGCAGGTTCGTGACGGCAAGTTCCACCAGCCTTCGGTGGTCCAGCCGTCGGCGTCCTTATAGCCGACCGCGACGCCGACCCGGCTCGGCGTGTTGTTGCAGAGCCGGAAGTCGGCCGCGGCCGGCCGCGCCGAAGCGGCCAGCACCAGCGCTACGAGGAGGCCTGCCGCCAGCGTACTCAGCGTTTTTCTGGAGATAATCGCGTGGCTCATGTTCGGTGCAGAATCCGGCCTCCGCTCATCGCCTGTCAACGACGATGGCACGGAAGTCGGTGACGTTGGTGAATGTCGGGCCCGGGATGAAAAGGTCGCCGATGCCGTTGAAAAACCCCGTTGAATCGTTGTCGGCGAGAAACGCGGCGGGATCGAGGCCGGTGCCACGGGCGCGACGAAGCGTCGTCGGGTCGACGAAGGCCCCGGCCGGGTCGTCGGGGCGGCCGCTGCCGCCATCGGTTCCATCGGAATCGGCGGCCAGCGCCGAAATGCCGGCAGCGCCTTCGAGATGGATGGCGAGCGCGAGCGCGTATTCCTGGTTGGGCCCGCCGCGGCCTTGGCCACGCAGGGTGACCGTGAGTTCGCCGCCGGAGAGGATGACCACCCGGCGGCCTTGGGCGCCCAAATCGCGGGCCAGACGGGCGTGTTCCGCCGCTACCTCCCGCGCCTCGCCTTGCAGGCGGTCGCCGAGCACCACGCAGTCGTAGCCGGCAGCGACGGCGCGCCCTTGCGCCGCCCGCAGCGCATCGGCCGGCCGCGCCACGATCCGATAGTCGGAACCGGCAAAGATCCTGTCGCCCGGCTTCGGCGTCTCGTTCCCCGGGTCGCCGAGCGCCTTGGAGACGGCGGCGGGCAGATCGAGCCGGAAGCGGGCCACGATGGCACGAGCGTCTTCGAGCGTCGTCGGGTCGGGCACTGTCGGCCCGGAACCGATGACGGAAGGGTCGTCGCCGGGCACGTCGGAGATCGCCAGCGTTGCCAGTTTGGCGGGGTAAGCGAGGCGGGCAAGGCGGCCGCCTTTTATGCGGGAGAGGTGCTTTCGCAGCACATTCATCTCGCCGATGGCGGCGCCGCTGCGCAACAGCGCCCGCGTCACCGCCTGTTTCTCGGCAAGCGTGATGCCCTTAGCCGGCGCGATCCAGTTGGCCGAGGCGCCGCCGGACAGCAGCACCAGTACGAGATCGTCCGCGCCCGCTGCCTCGGCCAGCGCCAGCGCCCGTTCGGTTCCCTTCAGCCCCGCTTCGTCCGGCACCGGATGGCCGGCCTCGACAACGGGAATATGCCGGGTCGGGCGGCCATAGCCGTGGCGGGTGACGGCGATGCCGGTGAGCCGGTCCGCGGGGAAGCGGCCGAGATAATGCTGTTCCGCGGCTTGCGTCATCGAGCCCGCTGCCTTGCCCGCGGCCAGCACGATGAGACGGCCCCGTGGCGGCGGTTCCGGCAGGTTCGGCGGCAGGCATTGCGACGGGTGTGCGGCGGCGACCGCGCTCCGGAACAGCGATTCGAGCAATTCGCGCGACGACGCGGCCATGATCATCCCGGACTATGGAAAGGCGGCGGTTAGGTCTCTATCTTTCTATAACACCGTTGCGGAGGACATCATGGCTACCGAGGACAAGACCGAGCTTGAAGCCGCCGTCTACCGTCGGCTGGTCGAGCACCTGCGCACCCGCACCGACGTGCAGAACATCGACCTGATGAATCTGGCCGGCTTCTGCCGCAACTGCCTGTCCAACTGGATGAAGGACGCCGCCGACGCCAAAGGCCTGCCGATGACCAAGGACGAGAGCCGCGAGATCGTCTACGGCATGCCCTACGACGAATGGCGCGCCAAGCATCAGAAGGAAGCGTCCGCCGATCAGAAGGCGGCATTCGAAAAAGCAAGCCCAAAGCACTGAGCGAGCGGCTTTTACGCCGCGCTCCTGTGCAGAGTGTGGATGAGCGGGCTAATGGCTTGATCAAAGCGCGCCGGCGGTCGACACCTCTCGCAGTTGATCATGCGAGGAGTACCCGATGGCCACTGCCGCCGCCGCCAAAGACGAACAAACCGCCCACCGCTTCGCCAAGGATCAGCTCAAGGCCATCGTCGAGCGCGTCGAGCGACTTGAAGAAGAGAAGAAGGCGATCGCCGACGACATCCGCGACGTCTATGCCGAGGCCAAGGGTAACGGCTTCGACGTCAAATCGCTCCGCGTCGTGGTGCGGCTGCGCAAGCAGGACATCAATGAGCGCAAGGAGCAGGAGGCCATTCTGGAGACCTACCTGCACGCGCTCGGCATGATTTGATGCCTTGTCGTTCCGGGGCCGAGCGAGGTTTCGCGACGAGGAATGATGCTTAGGGCTTTGAATTGCGCCGCTTACGCAAACCGTCGATGAAAACGTCGACGAGCCGCAGCACGCTGGTCTGCCAGCCAGGCCGGTCATGCATGTAGCACATGCCCACGAGGGCGCGGAGCAGGTCTTCGGGGCTGATGTCGCTGCGGATTTCGCCTGTTGCGATCGCTCGGTCCAGCAACTCGCCGACGGCTCGCGCCAGCCGATCGGACGAATATGAGATGAGTTCCGAGTTTTTGTCGGCGGCATAAGCGAGCGCTGCCGACATACCTTTTTTCGTGGCAACGAATGTCACAATCGAGCGCATCCATTGCCGCAGGGCATCGACGGGCTGCGCTTGTTGTTTCAACTCTTCGGCCAAGTCTGCAAGTTGTTGCACCTCGCGGCGATACACCGCCTCGAACAAGGCTTCGCGCGTGGGAAAATGCCGGTATAGCGTGCCGATTCCGACACCGGCCGCTCGTGCGACAGCTTCCAGGCTGGCGTCCGGCCCACCGGCACTGAACACGGTTTTTGCTGCCTCAAGGACGCGCTCGCGATTGCGAATAGCATCGGCGCGCGGCTTGCGTGTCCCTTTCTCCTTCGCCAATTGCCTCATGCCGTCCGTCCAATTGCCGCCCCTTGAAAAGCGGAGGACCCCTCCGTATATCGCTTTGAGCCACACCGATACATAGTACGCGAGTCACGCGAATGCTGACCAATCCGAGCGAATTCGCCAGTTCTTACGGAGCACTACATGGCCTTCTCAACGACTCTCACTGTGAACGGCGTCAGGAGAACGATCCAGCTGGATGACCCCCGTGTCACCCTCCTGGACCTGCTTCGCGAACGCCTGGAATTGACCGGAACCAAGAAGGGTTGTGATCGTGGCCAATGCGGCGCCTGCACGGTGATCGTCGACGGACGACGGGTCAATTCTTGCCTCGCGCTTGCGATCAGCCACGACGGCGCTGACGTCCTTACGATCGAAGGCGTGGCCCAGGGCAACCGGCTTCATCCGGTGCAAGAGGCATTTATCGCCCACGATGGCTTGCAATGCGGGTTCTGTACGCCGGGCCAGATCATGAGCGCGATTGGTCTCATCCAAGAGGGTGAGGCCGGCGACGATCCTGAGCGGGTGCGTGAAGGCATGAGCGGAAATCTCTGCCGGTGTGGCGCCTATCAGGGAATCACCGAGGCGGTGCTGGAAGCGCAAAAGGCCCTTGGTGCAGCAAGTCGAAGGAAAGTCGCATGAAGACGTTCGACTATGTGAGGCCGGCAACGGTCCGAGAAGCCATTGCGGCCGCATCCGAACCGGGCGCCGCCTATTTGGCCGCCGGGACCAACCTCCTCGACCTGATGAAGGGCGGCGTCAGCCGCCCGAGCCGGCTTGTCGACATCAGCCGCCTTCCTGGCCTCGACCACATCGAGGATCTTGCCAGCGGTGGCGTGCGGATTGGAGCGCTGGTGCGCAACGCTGAGCTTGCTCGCGACCCAGGTTTTGCCCGGCGCTTTCCGGCGGTCGCCGAGGCGCTTTTGTCCGGAGCGTCGGCGCAGCTTCGCAACGCCGCTACGGTTGGCGGTAATCTGTTGCAGCGGACGCGCTGCGCGTACTTCTACGATGTCGCCAGCGCCTGCAATAAGCGCGATCCCGGTTCGGGCTGCGATGCCCGCGGCGGCGACAACAGGCTTCACGCCGTATTGGGGTGGAGCGACAGCTGCATCGCGACCCACTCGTCCGATTTCTGCGTCCCTCTGGTCGCGCTCGACGCTGTTGTCGAGATCGAAGGTAAAACGGGGCGGCGGGACATCCCGCTTGAAAAGTTTCATCGCCTGCCGGGAGACGCGCCGGAACGCGAGAGTATGCTGGAGCCCGGAGAGATGATCGTCGCGGTGCGCTTGCCCGCCGAGGCGGCCGGTTTCGCCGCCTATGCTCGGTATCTAAAAGTTCGCGAACGCACGTCTTACGCATTTGCGGTCGTGTCGGCCGCAGCCGCTCTGCGCGTCGAGGGTGATAGGATCGCGGATGCGCGCGTCGCGCTCGGCGGCGTGGCCGCAAAATCCTGGCGAGCCCGTGAAGCGGAACTGATCCTGGCCGGCGCCCGGCCTGATGGCTCGCTTTTCCATCGGGCGGCCGAGGCGGCGCTCGCCGACGCAAAACCCTCCGGCGACAACGGCTTCAAGATCGAGCTTGCGCGACGCATCGTGGTGCGGGCGCTTTCGCTCGCCGCAGCCGGCACGTCCGAGCGTGTGCCCGCGCTGCCGGCTTCCCCCTTCGCCACCGTTTCCGGAGATGTCATCCATGCCTGAGATCGCACTGACGCAGGCGCGCGCGCATATTCGGCACGGCTCCAACATCGGTCAGCCGCTTACCCGGCGTGACGGCGTCCTCAAAGTCACCGGGACCGCGCGATACGCCGCCGACAACCATCCGCCCGGAATGCTCTACGCGGTTCTGGCGGTAAGCAGCATCGCGCGCGGCCGCGTCGCTTTCCTCGATATCGCCGCGGCGAAAGCCCATCCGGGCGTCGTCGAGGTGATGACGCCGGCCAACAAACCGGCGTTGGCGCAGGACCCGGACGAGAAAACCAATCCCTTCATGTTCCGGCTCGATCTTCTGCAAAGCGATCGGGTCCGTTACGCCAACCAGCCGATCGCCGTCGTCGTCGCGGCAACGCTCGAAGCCGCGACGGAAGGCGCCACGCGGCTGTCGCCCCGTTACGAGACCGAGCCGGCGCGGGTCGGGCTGGATGCGAACGAGATTTTCGTGCCAGCGGCCGTCGGTCCCGGCCATCCGCCGGCGGCTCATCGGGGCGATATCGAGGCCGGTCTCGCCGCAGCCTCGAAGCGCATCGAAGCGACCTACGAAACCGCTTCCCAGTATCACAACGCGATGGAGCCGCATGCAGTCGTCGCCGCATGGGACGGCGACACGCTGTCAGTCGATACGCCGAGCCAAGGTCTTGCCCTGGCGCAGGGGCGCATTGCAGGACTTTTCGGGATCGCTCCGGACAAAATCCATATCCGCAGTCCGTTCCTCGGCGGCGGCTTCGGCTCCAAAGGCATGATCTCCGGCCCGCAGGTTCTCGGCATCATGGCGGCCCGCATGGTCGGCAAGCCGGTCAAGCTCGTGCTCCGCCGCGAGCAGATGTTTGGTCCGGTAGGACACAGGGCGCCGACGCGACAGACTTTGCGGATTGGTGCCGACAATGACGGCACGCTTAAAGCGCTTGATCATCAAACCAAGACGGCGTCGAGCAGTTTCGACGACTTCTTCGAGCCGGCGTCCGATGCTTCGCATACGCTTTATGCAAGCCCGGCCATCGCCACATCGCATGAGGCCGTTCGGCTCGATACCGGAACGCCGCTCTTCATGCGCGCCCCCGGCGAGGCGGCAGGCTCGATCGCGCTCGAAAGTGCGATCGACGAGATAGCACACGCCTGTGACATGGATCCGCTGGCGTTTCGGCTCAAGAACTATGCCGAGGCGGAGCCGATCTCCGGCAGGCCGTTTTCCTCAAAGGCGTTGCGCGAGTGCTACCGGCAAGGCGCCGAGCGCTTCGGCTGGGAGCGTCGCACACTGGCGCCGCGGCAGATGCGCGATCATGATGGGTTGCTCGTCGGCTGGGGCGTCGGCACGGCGACGTTTCCTGCGATGATGTTCGAAGGCCATGCCAAAGCGGTGCTGCGCCAAGACGGCAGCGGCGTCATGGCGATCGGGGCGCACGAGATGGGCCAGGGCGCCCGGACCGCACTGACTCAGATCGCGGCGGACAGTCTTGGGCTCGAGCTGGACCGGGTCGATTTCAGATACGGCAGTTCCGACCTTCCGGATGCCGGTATCGCGGGCGGCTCGGCCCACACCGCGACCGCAGGCACGGCGATTCACAATGCCGGCGGAGACGTTATTGCCAAGCTCGCCGATCTCGCCACCAACGACAGCCGCTCGCCGCTGTTCGGCGCCGGCAATGCCGGTGTGATCGCGCGCGGCGGCCGTTTGTTCCGGCGTGACGACGAGAGCCGCGGCGAAAGCTACGCCGATATCCTCGGTCGCGCCGGACGCGCGGAGATCGAGGGGCAGGGCGCCAGCGTGTCGACTATGGGCGCGCCATCGAGCTACGCCATGCATGCGCATGGCGCCGTGTTCGCCGAGGTCAAGGTCGATCCGGATCTCGGGCAGATGCGCGTGACCCGAGTGGTCGGTGCGTTTGC
>JBAUYI010000256.1:0-14126 GCA_049584715.1 Xanthobacteraceae bacterium | reverse complement strand
CAGGCCAGGCTTCCTGGGACGTGGTCTGCACGGGCGTTACCCGCCTTCGCCTGTCCCAGTCCAGGGATGCACCTCCCACCCCGGTCGTAATGCCGGGAGACATGATGCCCAAGCCGCCCGGGAGCAGACTGCAAATCCGCCCGCGGGCACCGCCCTCGCTCCCATGACGCGGTGTGCCTCCGCGCCATGTCCTTCAATGAGCGAGGATTGTGGTGTAACTGATGCAGAGACTTATGTCAATAAACAAGTGACGAAATATCCAGCCTCCCTGCAGGGGGGAGCAAAGGCGCCCTCCGGCCGCCGTCTCTCCTACTAAGAACGCCGATGCGAAGCATCGGCTATGCGCGCTTCAGCGCGGCAGGTGGGGATGTGCAGCCCGTAGGGCGGATTAGCCGGAGGCGTAATCCGCCGACGGTCGCGCCAAAACAACCGAGCGGCGGATTACGCTTCGCTAATCCACCCTACGCTTGCTGGTAGACCGCTCACCGCTTAATGGTTGCTACGCTTGCTGATCGACAGAGGAGCCGGTCGTGACCCGCATTGTCGCCGTGTTGCTGGCACTGGCGCTGGCGTGTCCGGCTCTGGCGCAGACTGCACCAACGCCCGCGCCCAAGCCGTCGCCTGCCAAGCCCGTGGCGAAGAAACCGGCGCCACCTCAGCCGGCGCCGGCTAAACCGGACGCCGCCGCCGCCCAGCACGGCCCGTGCATCGGCGTCATTCCCCGCATCGGCGACGTGTTTGCGGTGAAAAAGATCGGTCTGACGGTATTCAACAACGAATATTCGGAAGTTCCCATCGAGTCTTGGGGTCTGGACGACCTCGTCGTCGCCCGCGTGCGCGCCGCGGCGGGGGCACGCTTTGCTGTACGCCGGATTGCCTACGCCAGCGATGCGTTCCAGGATTTCGACCACCCCGAGAAGCACGTTCCAAAATATTTCGATGAGGGCTTAAAGACCGTCATGGAGACCATCACGCGCTCCGACCAATGCGAGCGCTACGTCCTGGTTCTCAAGGGCGCCGTCGAGTTCGGCGGCACCAATCAGATCATCAAGGGCATCGGCATCGTCAATCGAGGCTTCGCGGCACTCACCGCGACCTATTTGCATGCGCTCTCGTACATCATGGTTTTCGATGGGCGCACCTACGAGACCCTCAAGACGGGCATCGGTAGACAAGACTACCCTGTCGGCTCTTCAATCTTCGGCGTGCTGCGCGGACCGGGTTACCAACTCAAGGACTTCTCCTGGCCGCCAACCCCCGACGCGATCACGGGCATGCGTGAGCCGACGCGCGCATTGCTCGCCGAGAGCCTCGACAAGCCGCTCCCTGAGCTTTTGGCCCCCGCTCCCAAAGCGGCACCGCCTTACATTCCAAGCAATATCGCGAACTGAGCGCTGTCGGGGACCGACATGTTCGCCCGCCCGGCGCCTGCTGGCAAAGCGCTACCTCAAGCCGATGTACGCGCGGATGATACTGATCGTCCAGCCGATGATGCTAAACGCGACCGGTATCCCCACGCATAAGGCGATGGGAAAATAACGATCGGCGCGACTCGCCCCTGGACCTATGAAACGTCCCAGCAATGCGCGCGTCGCGACCCGGGCCGGAGCTTCGTAGACCCGATACATGACTGTCGAGAAGGCGATCGTAATCAGCACCGCGGCAGCAAAACGAAAGCCGACGTAGAAAACATTGTACCACGTCCAGGGCAGGATGTCCGAGATTCTGGTCACTTCAAGAACCGATAAGTGAAACAGATAAATAGAGAAGCTCGCGTCGCCGCAGGCGATGAGCAGTGGCGTCGAGAGGAAGCGCGACAATGGCGATCGATAGCGGGCGCAACAAAAGATGATAACGGCAATGGACAGCGAATAGACAAAGAGCGCAATCGAATTGATGGTGCGGCTTCCGACGCTCTGGGCGCCACACATCGCGATAAGACAAGCCAACGCCAAGGTCAGAACAACCATTCCGAAGCGCCGTTCAGACTCGCTGACCGTGCGGCCATATCTGGTGATGAAAATATGAGCGGTGGCGACCCCGATCAAAAATGGCGGCATCCGCCCAACCGGCGATAAAGATAGTAGCCACCCCAAGAAAGCGATCCCCGGTGGCCCCCAAACAGCTTGGGCAAATGCGTTGACCTCCCGATCGTGTAAGTAGAGGACCACGACCTGAACCAGGCCGAGCCATGCCACGCCGACCAGCACCAGCGACGCAATCAGCCGATGTCGCGTCATTGCCAGGAGCCATGCAACAACGGGATACAAGCAATAAAAAAACCATTCCGTGCTGATCGACCAGGTAATAAATGCGCTCAAATGTCCAAACAAGGGGACGCCCCCGAGTATGATAAAGACCCAGCTTTGTGTCATTCCGAGAAAAAATGCCGTGGCGCGCAAATCGCCGCCATGCAAGACATGCTGGAGTGCGAGAAAAAGAACGTAAAGCGGATAAATCCGCGCGAAGCGCGCGATGTAAAATCTTGCAAGATTTTGCGGCTGCGGATCGCGGCCGACATCCGCATAGTTGTAATGAATCACGAACCCGCTCAGCACGAAGAACAATTCCATCCCGACTTCGAGAAAGCAGTTTGTAACGTTGAACACGAGTTGCGGGCTGGGCGTAAACTTGAGCATCATCGGCGTGGCGTGACCCACGAGGATGAAAAAGGCCGCGAAGAAACGCAGCCCGGTCAGGGGAGGCAGGTCGCCGAGTTTTACGGCGGCGACGGCAGGCCGTGAGTGTTCGGCGGGATGAACATCAACAGTCTCAGCTCTGCCGACAGCTTCCATGGTCGCCCCCGCAATCCCGTCCGCCCCTGCGGAATACTTAGCACCGCGGCGAACCAATTGTCGCAATGATTTGTGTGCGCTTGACAGCTACGTCCGCCGCGCGCTGGATTGGCTTGATCGTACACGGAGACGGCGGCCATGCTGCGCAGCGGCAAAGAGCATCTCGAATCGCTGCGCGACGGCCGCGTGGTCTATATCGGCAACGAAAAAGTCGACGACGTCACTACGCACCCGGCGTTCCGCAATGCGGCGCAAACGGTGGTGGCGCTCTACGACATGAAGGCCGATCCGGCGCTTCGCGCGGACATGACCTACGAGGAGGATGGCGGGCGCCATTCCATCTATTTCCTCCGCGCGCGCTCGCGCGAGGATTTGCAGCGGCGCATGATCGGCCATCGGCGTATTGCCGATTTCACCTACGGCCTGTTCGGGCGCTCGCCGGACCACGTCGCCTCCTTCATCACCGGCATGGCGATGAACCTGGGCGCGCTGCCGGCGCCGAACGCCCATCCCGACAACGTGCTGCGCTACTACAAGCACGCCCGCGACAACGATCTTTTTGTGGCCTACGCGGTGCTGCCGCCGCAGGCGGCGCGCGATCCGAATTTTTATACCAAGCAGAATCTCCCGGTGCCGACCTTGCGCGTGGTGCGCGAGGAGGATGACGGCGTGGTGATTTCCGGCATGAAGATGCTCGCCACCGGCGCGGTGTTTTCGAACGACATCTGGATCGGCAACGTCATCCCGTCGGCGCCGGAGCAGAAGAAAGAATCGATCACCTGCGCCATTCCCTGCAACGCGCCGGGCCTGCGGCTGTGGTCGCGCAAGCCGATGGAGACCGGCTGTACGTCGGAATTCGATTCGCCGTTGTCCTATCGCTACGACGAGAGCGACAGCATGCTATTGTGCGACGAGGTCAAGGTGCCGTGGGAGAAGGTCTTCGTGCACGACGACGCCATCCTGGCGCGCGAGATCTACATCAAGACGCCGAGCCATTGCTTCGGCAATCATCAGTCGAACGTGCGCTACTGGTCGAAGATGCGCCTGATCGTCGGGCTTTGCGCCAGGATCGCCAACGCGACCGGCGCCGACCAGGTGCCGGCGGTCAAGGAAACGCTGGGCCGCATCTCCGCCCAGGAGGCGATGATCGCCGGCATGGTCAACGGCCAGATCAACGCCTTCGAGACTTGGCCGGGCGGCTCCGAGGGCTACGTTTGCTTCAACCGCCGCATGATGTACGGCGCGCTCGATTGGTGCACGCAGAACTACTCACGCTTCATCGACGATCTGCGCGAATTGTGCGGCGGCGGCGTGTTCCAGATGCCGGCCGACATTTCAGTGATGCAGGACGCCGCGCTGGCGAAACAATTCCAGACCTTCTGGCAGACGCCGCAATGCGACGCAGTCACGCGCATGAAGCTGTTCAAGCTGGCCTGGGAAATGGTCGGCTCGGAATTCGCCGGCCGCCATCAGCAATACGAGAAATTCTACGCCGGCGCGCCGTTCATCATCCGCAATCATTCCTATCGCGAGACCGACTGGGCGTCGTTCACGGCGATCGTGGACAAGCTGATGGCCGGTTATGATTATCCGGCGGCGGGAGCGGCAGGCAAACGCGCGGCTGAATAGTTTCAGCGCGCCAGCTTGAAAAATCCGACGTCGATCGAGCCGGTGCGGAAGCCGGCTTCGCAGTAGGCGAGATAATATTCCCACATGCGGCGGAAGCGCTCGTTGAAGCCGAGCGGTTCGAGCTTCGGCCAGGCGTGCAGGAAGCGGCTGCGCCACTCGCGCAATGTCCTGACATAACTGTCGCCGAACGATTCGTGGTGGACGAGTTTCAGGCCGGCCCGCGCCGCCTCTTGCTCGATGATGGAGAATGTCGGCAGCACGCCGCCCGGAAAAATATAGCGTTGGATGAAATCCGGGCATTTGCGGTAGGCGGCAAAGCGGCGCTCGTCGATGGTGATGGCCTGCAGCAGCGCCACGCCGCCGCTGGCAAGACAGTCGCGGATCTTGCCGAAATAATTCGGCCAATAGCGCTCGCCGACCGCTTCGATCATCTCGATCGAGGCGATGCGGTCGAACTGCCCGGCGACGTCGCGATAATCTTGCAAGCGCAGTTCGGCGCGGCCGCGCTCGACGTCGCTCGCCAAGCGCGTTTGCGCATAAGCGAGCTGTTCCGTCGACAGCGTGATGCCGAACACGCTCGAGCCGTAATGCCGGATCAGCCGCTCGGCGAACGCGCCCCAGCCGCAGCCGATTTCCAGCACGCTCTCGCCGCCGCCGAGCTCGAGCAGCGCCGCGGCGCGATCGAGCTTGGCTTCTTGCGCCCGCTCCAGCGTGTCGCAGTTGACATAAAGCGCCGACGAATAATTCATCGCCTCGTCGAGCCAGGGACGGAAGAACTCGTTGCCGAGGTCGTAGTGGGCCGCGATATTGCGCTGGCTGCCGCGCCGCGTGTTGTGGCGCAGCCAGTGCACCAGGCGGTTGCGCATGAGGCCGAGACGGCCGACAGCCGCCGTGGCGGTCAAAGCGGATTCGTTCTGCATGTAGAATTCCAGCAGCTGGCCGAGCTCGGGCGTCGACCAGTCGCCGTCGAGATAGCCGTCGGCAAAACCGTGATCGCCGTCGAGCAGCATGCGGCGCAGCCCGCGCCAGCGATGCACCGTCATGATCGCGTGCAGCCCTGGAATATCGCCGTGGCGTTCGATGGCTTCGCCATTCGGCAGCGTGAGCTGCAATCGCCCGGCCGGCATCGCCGGGATCGCCCGATCGATAATGCGGCAGAGCAATCCTCGGCGGGCCGACACCTTGGCGTCGCGACGCTCCGTTGAAAAAGAGGGGCCGGCGGGCGTCACGGCGGCTAGCCTTCGGTATTCACGACGGTGACCGGCGCAGCCGGCGGCAGGGGCCGCGGCCGCAGCTTCAGCCCTTTGAGCAACAACCGCAGCGCCTGCCAGTGAATGGCGCCGACCACCTTCAAGGTGAGCAGCGGATGCGTCACCAGCGCGCGCAGCAGCGTGGCGTCGGTCAGCGCGATCCGCTCTCCGGTCAGCGCTGCCGCCAGCAGCAGGCCGTCTTTGTCGGCGGCGCGGATCGCGACCATGACGCGCCGGTCCGGCACTGCTACGCGGAAGGTATAGCTCATGTCCATGTCCATGAACGGCGAGACATAGAAGTTTTTGCGGCAATGCTGATCGATGACCGCCCCCGCCCCCGACCCCGGTGCACCCGTCGCTCCCGCGTCGCGGTCGACGGGAATCAAATAGGAGTGCCGCTCGCGGAAAGTATTGTGGACTTCGTAAAGCATGGCGGCAAGCGAGCCGTCGCGTTGATAACAGAAATAGACGCTCAAGGGATTGAAGCCGTAGCCGAAAACCCGCGGCATGCAGAACAACCGGATCGCGCCGCCATCGGTTGCGATGCCCGCTGCCCGCAAATGGCCCTCAACCTGGTCGCGCAATGGCCGGCCGCTGCCATCGCCGTGGTCGGCATCGAAAAAGCTCACGGCGTTGAAGCGATTGTGCGAGAACAAGCGCAAGCGTCGCGGCAGTTGCGCGATCTCGTCGAGATCGAGCAGCATCCAGAACACGCGATAACGCAGCCGATGCGGTCGCGGCCGCACGCGGCGGTGGGTCACGATGCCGGCGTACAATGTGGAGCGCAGGCTCATGCGGCAAGCTCCGGCGCGCTGAGCGGCGCGGTGCGGTCGAGCGCGATGCGGCCGGATTCGTTGGCGACCAGCCACGGCCGCCGCACGCCGCCCAATGCCTCGGCGACGGCGAGGCCGGCCTGCAGGCCGTCTTCATGGAATCCGGCGCCGAAATAGGCGCCGCAGAACCAGGTGTTGCGGCGGCCCTGCAAGGACCACAGCTGCCGTTGCGCCGTGATCGCCGCGGAATCGAACAGCGGATGGTCGTAGATTTCGCGGTGCCAGGCGTGGCGCGGCTCGCGTTGCGGGTTGAGGGTGACGAACAACAGCGTGTCGTGCGGAATGCGCTGCAGCGCGTTCATCCAATAGGTCACCGTCGGGCAGTCTGCGTCGCTGTCGCCGATATGATTCCAGCTCGACCACACCGCACGCCGCCGCGGCATCAACCGGTGATCGGAGTGCAGGACCGCCGTGTTGCGGCTATAGCGGAAGGCGCCAAGGAGCTGCCGCTCTTCCGGCGTCGGCTCGTCGAGCATCGCCAAGGCCTGGTCGGCGTGGGCGGCGATGACGACGTCGTCGAAGGTTTCGATATTGCCGTGGCAATCGCGGATTTTGACGAAATCCTCGCCGCGGTGCACGGCGGTGACGCCGGCCGCAAGGCGGATGCGGTCGGCATAGGCCTGCGTCAGGCGCTCGACATAGGCGCGGCTGCCGCCGAGCACGGTGCGCCACGGCGGCCGGTTGCGCAGGCGTAAGAGGCCGTGGCTGTCCTGGAAACGGATGAAGGCCGCCGCCGGGTAATTGAGGATCGTCGCCGCCGGCGCCGACCAGATTGACGCCGCCATCGGCAAGAGATGATCGCGCCGGAATGCCGCGCCGTAGGCGCCGGCATCCAGATAGTCGCCGAGCGTGGTGTGGAATTCCTCAAGCAGTGCGAGGTCGCGCGGCGCCTCGCGATAGAAACGTTGCAGGTCGCGCAGCATCGACCAGAAGCGCGGCCGGAACAGGTTGCGCTTTTCGGCAAAAAGCCCGGCTAGATTGTTTCCGGAATATTCGAGGTCGCCGTCGCCGATCGACACCGCAAACGACATGTCGGACAGTTGCGTCGGCACTTTAAGGTGCTGGAACAGCGCGGTGAGGTTGGGGTAGGTCGCTTCGTTATAGACAATGAAGCCGGTATCGACCGGGATGGCGCCTTGCGCGCCTTCGACCATAGCGGTGTTAGAATGGCCGCCGACGCGGCGGTCGCTTTCATAGACCGTCACCTTGTGCTTTTGGCTGAGCAACCAAGCCGCTGACATGCCGGCTATGCCGGTGCCGATGACCGCTATGTTTTTTGCAATCGCAAAAGTGCCGTGCATCGTTCGCCCCTCGGCCGGCTCCGCCGGCCACGCCCGTTTGTCCTCACCTCACCACACGCCGCGGTTACGCTTGGCCGGAGGAGTTAGATCACCGGGGATGGCCGCAATTGCATGGCCGGCGACTGATCCAAAGGCCCGCGCCGGTCGTATCCGCGGGCATGCATGTCGAGAGCGCAGCACTTTGGCCCGGATTTTCGTGGGCCCATCGCGGACCGATCCCGCCCGGAGCCGCCATGCTGCGTGATGGCCAGGCCGCAGCCGGGAATAATGCGGCGGACTGGATCCGGGCGATTGCCGAGAGTCACGACCGCGTCGCGTTCGCGTCGCTGTTCGAGTTCTATGCGCCGCGGATCAAAGCCATGCTGACGCGGCTCGGCGCGGCGGCCGACACGGCTGAAGACTTGGCGCAGGAGACGTTGCTCACGGTGTGGCGCAAGGCCGCTTATTTCGATCCGGCGCGCGCCAGTGCCTCGGCCTGGATTTTTACCATCGCGCGTAATCTGCGCATCGACCGGCTGCGCGGCGACAACCGGGCAAAACTTTATGCACCTTACGAGATGGTCGAGCCCGAAGGGCCGGAAAATCCCGACAGCGCGCTCAGCGCCGCGGAACGCGACGCGCGCGTGCGCTCGGCGCTCAAAGAGCTGTCGCAGGAACAAGTTCGTGTCGTGCAGCTTTCGTTCTTTGAGGGCCGCGCCCATGGCGATATCGCAGCGCTCCTCGATCTGCCGCTGGGCACGGTCAAATCGCGCGTCCGCCTCGCCATGACGCGCTTGCGCAATCTGTTAGGTGACCTGCAATGAGCATCATCCATCATCCAAGCGACGCGACGCTTTCGGCTTTCGCGTCCGGCACTCTCGATGAGGCGCGTGGCATCGTGGTGGCCGCGCATCTGTCGCTCTGCGCGCAATGCCGCAACGCCGTGCATGCCTTCGAAGAGGCCGGCGGCGCTTTGCTTGACGACGTCGCGCCTGAGGCAATGTCGGCCGGGGCTTTGCAGCGCGCCATGGCCGCGCTCGGGCCGCTCGACATTACTTCGCCCACGATCCGCGGCGCGGGTGCCGCGGCCGCCGCGGCCGATCTGCCGGCGCCGCTGTCGCGCTATGCGGTGGGGCCGTGGCGCTGGATCGGACGCGGCGTGCAATGGCGGGCGGTCGAGGTGGCATCGGACGAGGGCGTGCGCGTTTTTATGCTGAAAGCCGCGCCCGGAACGAAATTGCCGCGGCACCGCCACACCGGCACGGAATGGACCTGTGTGTTCGAAGGCGCCTTCACCCACGCTCTCGGCCGCTACGGCTCAGGCGACTTCGACGAGGCCGATGAAAGCATCGAGCATGATCCGGTGGTGGACGCCGCAGACGGCTGCGTTTGCCTGGTGGCGCTGCAAGGCCATATCGAGCTGCAAAGCTGGCTGGGGCGCCTCATTCAACCGTTCGTGCGCATCTGATTGGGTGCGTCATGACGGTCGCGGCCGACACGCACGCGTTCAATGAAAGCCGGAGCATCCTGCCGCGCCGCATCACGCTTACGACCTCTATCGCTTACGCTAAGGGCCCGCGGCATGCGCTCGACGTGTGCCGGCCTAAATCCGCGACGGCGGCGCCGGTCATCGTTTTCTTCTACGGCGGCGGTTGGCGCAGCGGCAGCAAGCGGACTTACCGCTACGTGGCCAAGGCGCTGGCGCGGCGCGGCTATGTCGCGGTACTGCCGGACTATCGCATCTATCCGCAGGCGCGCTATCCGGATTTCCTCGACGACGGCGCGCAAGCGGTGCGCTGGGTGAAGGACAACATCAAACGCTTCGGTGGCGATCCGCAAAAAATCTTCCTGATGGGCCACTCGGCCGGCGCCCATATCGCAGCCATGCTGGCGATCGACGCCACATGGCTGCAAAAGGTCGGGCTCATGCCCGGCCGCGATATCGCCGGCCTGATCGGCGTCTCCGGCCCATACGATTTCCTGCCGCTCAAGGACGAAACGCTGAAAATCATTTTCGGCGGCGCCAATCGGCCTGAGACGCAGCCGATCACCCATGTAACGGCGGGCGCGCCGCCGGCACTGTTGTTGACCGGTGACAAGGACGACGTGGTCGGCGCGGGCAATTCCACCCGTCTCGCCGAACGTCTGCGCGCCGCGGGCAACGAGGCGACCGCGGTGATCTATCCACGCACCGGGCACTACATCATCGTCGCCGCGATCGCGCCCATCATCCGGTCGCTGGTGCCGATTTTGCGCGACACTGACGCCTTCATCACCAAGACGCTGAAGTCCCGCGCGCAAGCCGGCGAGGTCGCGCCATGACCGCGCTCCTGTTCCTGACGCTCGTCGTCGCCGTCAGCGTCAGCCTTTCGGCGATCATGACCGGCGCCTGGCTCGCTTGGCGCAGCACGCGCAATTCCGGCTGGATCGATACGACCTGGACTTTTGGGCTCGGCGCAGTCGGCTGCCTTGGCGCGTTCACGCCGTCGCTCTTGAGTGGCGGCGTGACGACCCGCCAGCTGCTGGTGGCGGTTCTGGTCGCGGTGTGGTCGCTTCGCCTCGGCTTGCACATCGCGCGGCGCACCATCGGCATCACGGACGATCCGCGCTACGGCAAGATGATCGTAGAATGGGGCGCCGACTCTCCGCGGCAAATGTTCTTCCTGGCGCAGAAGCAAGCGCTGGTCAGCATTCCGCTGGCGCTTTCGATGGTGCTTGCGGCATGGAATCCATGGCCGGGCTTGCGTCTGCAAGACGCGCTCGGCGTGGCGGTCCTGATCGTAGCAATCGTGGGCGAGGGCGCGTCAGATGCGCAGCTGCGGCGTTTCCGCGCCGATCCGGCCAACCGCAACCGGATTTGCGACGCCGGCCTGTGGAGCTGGTCGCGGCATCCGAATTATTTCTTCGAATGGCTCGGCTGGCTCGCTTACCCGCTGCTCGCCATCGATCTCGGCGGCGCCTACCTGTGGGGCTGGGCCGCACTGCTCGGGCCGGCCTGCATGTATTGGCTGTTGGTGCATGTCTCCGGCATTCCGCCGCTGGAGGCGCACATGCTGGAGCGCCGGCGCGACGCATTCTGCGCCTATCAGGCGCGCACCAATGCGTTCTTCCCGGCGCCGCCGCGAACAATTTGAGGGAGCAGCTCATGAGCCTCGTGCAGACGATGACCGGCTTCGGCGAAACCGTGCCGCTGCCCGACGTGGTGACGCGCGCAGCGATCAAATTGTTGGTCGGGCGCACGCAGCGGCAGCTGTCGCGCGCCGACAGCGATGCCGACCGGCGGTTTGCCCGCGACATGGCGCCGTTCCCGATCGCGGTCAACACCGCCGAGGCCAATGCGCAGCACTACGAGATTCCGGCAGCGTTCTTCGATCTCGTGCTTGGGCCGCAACGCAAATACTCGTCGTGCCTTTACGATGACGGCTTCGATACGCTCGCCGGCGCCGAAGAACGCGCGCTGCACATCAGCGCCGAGCATGCCGCACTTGCCGACGGCCAGCGCATTCTCGAGCTCGGCTGCGGCTGGGGCTCGCTGTCGCTGTGGATGGCGCGGCAATATCCTGCGGCGCGGATCACCGCGGTGTCCAATTCGCATTCGCAGCGCGAATTCATCGCCGGCCGGGCCAAGACGGATGGCCTCGGCAATCTCACCGTCGTCACCGCCGACATGAACGCGTTCCAGCCCCAAATCCGTTTCGACCGCGTGGTGTCGGTGGAAATGTTCGAGCACATGGCCAATTGGCGGCCGCTGTTGCAGCGCCTGCGCGATTGCCTGGAAACCGACGGCCGCATGTTCATGCACGTCTTCGCCAACCGGCACGCCTCGTACCGCTTCGCCGCCGACGACAAGGAAGACTGGATCGCGCAGCATTACTTTACGGGCGGCATCATGCCGAGCCGGAACCTGATCCGGCAGTTTCCCGATTGTTTCTCGGTGGATGCCGAATGGTGGTGGGACGGCCGCCACTATCAGCGCACGGCGCGAGATTGGCTGGAGAATTTCGACCGCAACGCCGATGCGGTTCTCGCGGTGCTCAGGGGTGTCTACGGCCGCGACGCAAAACTGTGGCAGCGGCGCTGGCGGCTGTTCTTCCTGGCGACCATGGGGCTTTTCGGTCATTCAGCCGGCGAGGAATGGGGCGTCAGCCACTACCGGCTGACGCCGGCGCGCTGACGTTATCCGTCACCCTGAGGTGGCCGCGAAGCGACCCTCGAAGGGCGACGGCCCGGGCCTTGCATCCTTCGAGGCTCGCCATAGCGCGTCGAAGACGCGCGTAAACGCGCTTAAGGCTCGCACCTCAGGATGACGGATCGGAGTCAGCGAGCTAGGATCCTCACGGCGAAATAAGCCACAGTGGCGGCAATGCTTGAGGCGAGCGCGCCGTAGGCGATATCGACCACGGTGATTTGCAGCGTCCAATTGCGCAAGGTCGCGTAGTTGGTCAGGTCGTAGGTCGCGTAGGCCAGTGCGCCGAACAGCAAGGCGAGCGTCGCGGCCGTCATCGCCGATTGCGCGCGCAGTCCCGGCAGCACGGCGAAGACCACGATTCCGATCGGAAACGAGAGATAAAACGCGATCGCCGGCACCACGCGCAGGCTTTGCGCCAAAATATCGCCGAGCGCCGGCCGATACAGCAACGCCCCCATGGTGGTCAGCCACACCGCGTCGATCGTGCCGAATACGATCAGGACGGCGACATAGGCAACGGCATAGGTCATCGGTCGCTCTCCGGCAAATTGCAGAATATTGGCTCGGCTACGTCCCGCGGCAGATCCTGGATCACCGGGGGCCGGGAAAATTGTCCGCAAGGACTGTCGCTGGGGCAATTTTTCTATGTCGACGAGGCAACCGAATGCAATCACAAGTATTATGGTACAGGACTAGGCATGACGGGTCGGACTTCGAGCTTCGGAGTCGCATCGACCCTGGTGAGGGACGTCGCCGCAACTGCGGGCGAGGGCGCGCAGGCTTGCGCAACAACCGGCTTTCAGGATCGGACAGGATGTTTCCCGGCCGGGAGCGCGGCAACAACTTGCAACTATCTAAAATTTCGGAAGGGACGGGATCATGACCAAATCACATATTGTGGACCTGGCCATCACAAACGGTACCGGCACGACCCTCAATTATAGCGACGACTGGTTCGATTCTGGCAGATTGGCTGATGGTAATTCCTGGCCCGCCAGCATCACATCAGGCGCTACTGCCAAGGTAAGATGCTACGAAAAAGATGCGTCGGCCGCCGGGTGTTCGGGATGGGTTAAGTACCAACTGGGCGGCGTGTCCTTCTATTTCTGCTTTTCGAATCCCGTTTATGGCCCTAACGGCATCGATATTGGCACGAGCACGTCGGTATGGAATAGCATGACGGGGCACTATGACTGCCCGGTCAAGAGGGCCCTCTTCGTGCAGGATAGCCGATGGCTTGTCGCCGACATCCTCAGTTCTGGAGGCGATGACAACCAGGCATCGTGGAATCTAGCAATTTGCGACACGAACATAATATATCCATCCAATCTCGAAGTCCGCGACGTTGAGAGCCTTTACGCCAGTTTTCCCACGACCTCGACGCGGCGTCAGTATTATCGATGCAACGATGCCCCTACGTCGGCGACGGGGCTAGCACAATCGCATTTCAAAGGAATTGCCAGTTTCGCCGGCAAACTAATCTTTACGCACACAAACCTGGACGTTGTCTCAACCGCGAATGGAAAATACCTCATTGGCGACAAGATCGATTGTGGCAATCAAGGAACGACTGAAGGAACGTTCGACACTTTGCATCAAGGCTGGAGTCACCCGGGCGCCGCGCAGGCTTGCGGAAGTTTCATGGCCATGGGAATCCAAAAGTCGGCTTCCGGGGCCGGTAGTGAGGTTTCCCAGATCCAAATATATGACATCAGGATGGCGCAGGTAAATCAGCCGATTAAGCTTCTTGGAAGCATCGAAAGAACCAATATTGGCATTAATGGAGTAGCGATCACCAAAGAGTCAGGTGCCGCTGGCAGATATATTGTTGCCGGTGTAAACGGCGGCAATTTGACCGTCTACAGGTCCACCAGTCCGTCCTTGATTACGAACGGTGTTCCTACCGTAGAATTTGTTCAGGTTCTCCAAAGGGACGATTTCGACGCCTCAGGTGCCGGTCTCGCTCTTGTAACACAACAAGGCGATGGTACCATTTTTCTCATTGCGTTGAATGCCGACGAGGGCAACGTCAACTCTAAAATGAGCCTTTACCAGCTCGACCTTCAGCAGTCTGGGCCAACGTGCTTCAAGATCCAAGAAAAGGACATGCCGGTTACCGATATGAGCGATTCGGTCACGCTGCTTCAGCG
>JBAUYI010000255.1:0-4089 GCA_049584715.1 Xanthobacteraceae bacterium | reverse complement strand
GCGCCGCCAGACCTTGCAGCCGAGCGTCATCGATCTCGCCGAACAGCTGCCGGAGATCAAGGACATGCTCAGCCGCTCGCTGCGCGGCGATATCGAGATCAAGGTCGGCGTGCCGCGGCGGCCGTGCACCGTGAAGGTCGATCCGAGCGAGTTCGAGCTGGCGCTGCTCAATCTCGCCGTCAATGCCCGCGACGCCATGCCGTCCGGCGGCACGCTGACGCTGACCGCCAAGCCGGTCGTGCTGCGCGGCAAGGCCAGCGAAGAAGGCCTATCGGGCGACTTCGTCGCCATCCGCGTCGCCGACACCGGATCTGGCATTGCGGCCGACGTGCTGCCGCGGGTGTTCGAGCCGTTCTTCACCACCAAGGACGTCGGCAAGGGCACCGGCCTCGGCTTAAGCCAGGTCTACGGCTTCGCCCGGCAATCCGGCGGCGCAGCGGCCATCGCCAGCTCGCAACGGCGCGGCACCGTCGTCACGCTGTTTCTGCCGCGGACCTGGGAAGCCACCGCGCGGCCGCAAGAGCAATCCGCCGTCGTCGGCGCGAAGAAACACGCCGGCACCGTGCTGCTGGTCGAAGACAATGCGGACGTCGCCGAGGTCGGCAAAGCGTATCTCGAGGAGCTCGGCTACAAGGTCAAACAGGCGGCCAGCGCCCAGGCCGGCCTCGATCTCATCGAACGCGACGGCGACATCGATGTCGTGTTCTCCGACATCTTGATGCCCGGCGGCATGAACGGTCTCGAACTCGCCGACGCCATCTGCCGGCGGTTTCCGCACATCGTCGTGCTCTTGACCACGGGCTACAGTTCGAGCGCGCAAGACGCCGTGCGCCAGGGATTCGCGGTGCTGCAAAAGCCCTACGACATCGCCGCGCTGGACCGCGCGTTGCGCGAGGCGCAGCGGGCGGTATCGGGTCGACCCTCGCCTGAACCGCAACAGGCGGTGGGATGAGGCACAAGCAGCCGAGCAGCAACACCAAGCGGCCGATATTCGAGGCCGGGCCTCCGTGAGCTTTCAAGGAATCTCTATGGAAGCTCGGCTGGCAGATCGTGGGGATTCACCTGTGCGATGATCAATGCCGGTCCGTTGCTTGCCTTCGCGGCGGCAAGCGCCGCATCGAATGACGTTGCGGTGTTGACTGCCTGGGCGAGTTGTAAGCCAAGCCCTTTGGCGAATGCGGCGAAGTCCCATTGATTGAGGACCACATAGGGGCGCGGCGGCGTCGCGGAGCCGCTAAAGAACGATGCATCGATTAAAAATTGCTCGTAACCGTAAATGCCGTTGGCGATCACGACGATGACGGGATTGCGCCCGTATTGCACCATGGTGGACAGCGCCTGCCCGGTCATGTGAAAGCCGCCATCCCCGCAAATCACCAGCGGCCGGCGGCTTGAGCCAAAAGAGACGCCAACTGCGGCAGCAACCGAGTGCCCGATCGACGCCCACACGCCGCTGCAGAGAAAAGCATCACGCCCCTTTACCGGCAGGTTTGTCGCCGAATAGACGCCGAGGAACGTGTCGGGAATAATAATCCAGGACGCATCCAATGCGGCGCCGATACGCTCGAACACCTGTTCGTATGTCAGCGAACCCGTAGCCGGCCCCGGCGTCACGGGCACCGTGCCGCCAGGCACCGGCTTGGGTGGCGCCTTCGCGGCTTGAGTGACAAGCGCCGAAACGAGCGCACCGATCTCGCAGTTCTGCTTGGCTCCGGTCTTGATTCGCACCTTGCCGTCATAGACCTGGACCATGCGGCCGAAAGCGCTCTGCACCAACGCCGCGTAGCCGTTGGGAAAGACGCAGCCGAGCGTCACCAGCAAGTCGGCTTGCTCGACGGCGGTTTTCACAGCGGCTTGCGAATAGGGTGGATCGTAGACACCCGTCCATCCGGCGCCCTGTTCTGCCAGCGTCGATTTGGCCAGCAAGGCCGTTGCCCAGCGCACTCCCAGCTTGGCAATGAGGTCGGCAACTTTGTCGGCGAGACCGTAGCGCTGAATTTCCGTACCGATCAGAATCAGTGGCGCATTCGCAGCGCGGATCAAGCCGACGATGGCGGCGGCGAGCTGAGCCTCCGTGCCGGCCGGCGGATTGGTGGGACTCAACGGACCGGCCGGCATCGGACAGGCCGAATTCCAGATACCCATGTTGATTTCGATGTAAACCGGACGCTTCTTGGTGATCGCCGCCGCAATTGCGCCGTCTACGACTGCCGGAACTTCGGCGACGGTGCCGGCCCGCGACGCATAAGCAGTGACCAGTTTGTAGGCGGTCAAGTCGGTCGCGTCCTGACCGATCGAGTGCGAGAACACCACGTCGTATTGATGAAGATTGGCAAGATTCGCGGCAGTCGGACCGCCATCGATGACGACGATCGGGCTGCGTTCGACATAGGCTCCGGCAATCGCATTGATCATGCTGAGTGCGCCGACGCCGTAGGCGACCGAGACGGCGCCAAGCCCTTTCGTGCGCGCATACCCGTCAGCCGCGTAACCGGCCTCCAGATCGCTGGCGGTGACGACGCATCTGATGCCTTGGCCGATCGCCGCATCGAACAGCGGCGAGCAATATGCGGCGGGCACGCCGAACAGTGTATCGACCTGCTGTTCCTTCAGCCGTGTCAAAATGTAGTCGGCGACGGAGAAAGCCACGGCATACGCCTCATGATCAATAAAAGCCGGCTGCCCGCAAGACTTCAGGCGGCCCGAACGGTCGGGTTGACGACCGCCGCATTGTTCGGATGGTGGATATGGATTTCCGCAAGCGCCACGGCGGGTGCCTTGCCGAACAGCGATGCAATATGATCGACCAGACCCTGACAAACGGCTTTGTCGGGCATCTCATCGTTCACGCCGAGCTCGAAAGTTCCGCCGATAACGACGTGATCCGCGCGCGGAAACATATATCCGTTCTGACCGTAAAGATATTGTAGCGCGGGCTGCGGCGGCAGCATCGCCAGTTGGCCCTTGATCGGCACCACTTTGGGATCGCTGAACAGCGTCATCGCGCCCAGCCCGGTACAATTGACGATGATGTTCTCGGCCAATGCCAGGACTTCGGACTTCCCGGCAAAAGTCTTTTGCACGAAAGCGACGCCGTGTGTATTCAGGTCGGCCTGAAGCCGTGGAATAAAGATCGGCGGCTCGATCAGCAAGGTTTGATATTCATAGCCGGATTCGGTGTGCCCCTCGAACGGCATGCGCTGTAATTTGACCGGTTGCGGAATGAGACCGGGCGCCAAGGTCAGCACGGCATCGAGATTCTCAGATCGCGTGGCCGTATAGTTCGGCCGCTGGGACACTCCGAAACCCTTGCCGATGCTGTCTTTGAATGTCGCGTACGCGGTCTTGACGATGTCGCCGAGCTCCTTCTCCTTGCCCTTATATTCGATAACGGAGACCGCCCATTGCCCGCCGGCCTTAAACGACGTGGTGTTGGCCGGCATCCTGTCCGTATAAATCGTGACCTTCAGTCCGAGATCCAGCAACAGCGTTGCGGCGGTCAAGCCCATCACGCCGGCGCCCAATACGGCGGCCGACGTGTCATGGGAGGTCGTGAGATGTTGCTGGACGATGTCGCGCACCTTGGCGGCGCAACCCCAGCTCAAGGTGATGCCGGCACCGCCGTGTCCATAATTGTGGACCAGGAATTTGCCGGCAGCGATTTCGGTTTCGAGGCGGTACGAGCCATTGCGATAGGGCCGCACGCCAGCGATGCATGCTCCCGGGGCGTTTGGATCGAAGGTGAAATCGGGTGTCGGCAGATTGGGCGTGGACATTGGAATCCTCCAGCAAAAATGACGGCAATATCATTGCACGCCTTGCGAGAGAAGTCAGTGTATCTCGCGCGAAGATATTGGGAATTTTTTCGAGAACCCCGTCTTAATGCGATGCCGACATTCACTTGTGATGCGGCTCGGGATCGATGCCGAGCGCCGTGAACACCCGGGTGTGCATGTTGTAGAGCCCGATCAGCACGCTCAGCTCGACGATCTGCCGCTCGTTGAAATGCGGCCGCAACGCCTCGAACACATCATCGGGCACGGCGATGTCGCGGGTCATGGCGTCGGTATAGGCCAGCGCCGCGCACTC
>JBAUYI010000254.1:0-4930 GCA_049584715.1 Xanthobacteraceae bacterium | reverse complement strand
AAAGAAAGACGAAGGGACGGAAATAGGCGCCGCAAATTCCAACGGCGATGACGAATGCGAAAGCCGCCGCAGCCTCGGCGAGCCGCTGCCGCACCCGCAGTTCATGCCACTCCCGCGACGTGACGCTGACGAGGAACGGCGCCACGACGATCATGCCCAAGGCATGGGCCGGATAGGCTTGGAGCCAGATCGTGCGCCACGGAATTCCGTGCGCCGCGCCGATCACCATGGCGTTGACGGCATTGCTGCCGGCCGGCGCCACGCCGCCGGCGATGACGATGAAAATGAGCAGGTTTTTGAAGCTCGTGAGATTAGCGGCGTTGATGTGCAAGACCGAGAGGAAAGCCAGCGTTACCGCGACTTCGAAAATATTGGCGACGCCGAAGATCGCGGAAGACGCTGCGCTATTGCCTACGGCGACGTTGGCGAGCGCAATGGCGCAGGTGCTGCCGATGAGGATCGAGCCGTAATTGCGCAGATTGCGGGTGTGACGGAGCAGCGCGACCATGACGATGGCGTTCGCAGGCCAGATCGTTGCGGCAAAATTCGCGCTGAGCAAAAAATCCAGCGTCAGCAGCGTGACCGCGAAAATCGCGACCGGCAGCAATACGTGTCCGGCGAGCGAGAGATCCGCCGGTTCCCGGTTGGAAGGCGTTTCGGCGTTGACGGCCCCGTCGCCGGTCGTCGGCGTGCGGAACTGATCCGGCCCGGTCGATGACCGGCCGTGCACGGCGGCAGCGATTATGTTGGAAAGCCCCGTTCTGTCCGGCATGTATCGGTCGGCCGCCGCGGTTGCACTGGCCAAAAACCCGGCAAAAACAAATGGGCGAATCAGGCCATCCCGGACGCGGATAATCTCACGAAGTTAGTGCCCAGCGATAGCGATTATCGGCGCCGCGGCGCTTGCCCACGCCGGTAAAAGGGAGATTGGCGACGGCAATCAGATGGTGAAATTCACCGTAAACGAATTGCCGTTCGGGTCGGACGGCATCGACATCGCATTGCCGTTCGGGTCCTTCATGATGATGCCGTTCGGCGAGCGTGCCAGCTTTGGCGTGGTGTTATTGACGCTGATCGCGCTGAACGTGGTCGAGCCGAAATTGGGCATATAGGCAAACCCGGGCGACGAGGACCCGCAATCTTTGATGCACGGGCCCTCCATGATCCATTCGACGGAGGTCAGGCTCGATGCGTATTGCAATGTTATCCTGTAAGGCTGCGGCCAGCTGCCCGTATTGGTCAACGTGAGGACCCAAGTCGATAGCGCGTAGGGCGCGCATGCCACCGTGCATTGAATCGTGGCGGTGATCGTATCGCCCGGCTTGACCGGAAATTGTTTGCGACTGAAAGGAACCTCGGTCGCCGGGAGGACTTCGTACCAGGCGAAATATTCGGTCTCACCGTCGGGCGCGGCCGCTTGCATGGTGCCGATCTGAATGAGCGTCTCGTCGCCATCCTGGCCGCCGACCCCGATCCAGGTCGAGGAGGCTTCGACGTCGGGCGAGCCTGAATAGGATTGATACGACACCGCGGGAACGGTCCAGCTGCCTTGCACGACGGTGTAAGTGCCACCGCCGTTTATGCCGTAGCCCGACCAGTTGTTCGACAAAGTTTCGTTGTTCGGTCCTGAGAGCAGCATGCCCTTGGCGTCGCGCCAGCGATACATCCGGGACTGCGAGATTTCTGCCATCGCCTGCGAATTCGCCGCGGCGCCTTTGACGGTGATCGTGTCCGTCCAAGATCCCGCCGCCCAGGCGAGAACCACGGCCGGCACGGAAAATCGCATGAGAAATGCGAGCGCACGCGAGCGAGCTCTCGCGTCAATCTTGCCGTGCCACATTCACCCTCTCCGCGTATCCCGTGCATCTTGCCATGGGGCGGCGGCTAAAAAAAGCCGACGGATTCGCAGCCGGTGCCGGCCTTGAAGCTGCCCTTGGCGCGGCGGCCGGGAATATCGATGACGTGCACGGAGCCGTCGCCCTGGCAGGCGACGAACAATTCGTCGCCGCGGAACGCCATGTCCATCGGCTGCGAGCCGACCTTGATCGCGGTCTGCTCGCGGAACGACGGATCGATCAGGCTCACCGTATCGCTGTTGAGGCTGGTGACCCCGATCAGGCTGTTGTCCGGCGCGTAACGTGCGATCTGCGCCGCCTTCGGCACGTCCTTGAGCACGATCTCCTCGCGCACCTTGCCGGCGTCGGTGTCGATCAGAAATAATGTCGGCTGCGCATCGTCGACGGCAACGACGGTGCGGCCGTCGGCCGAGATGGCGATGCCGGCGAGCGGGCGCGGCGTCTTGATCTTGCCGAGGAGTTTGCGCTTCGGCAGGTCGATCACCGAAACCGCGCCGTCCTCCTCGTTCTCGGTGTAGAGGCGCTGCCCGTCCGGCGCGATGATCAGGCGATGGCCGTTGGTCGAGCCGGAGTCGATGGCCTCGACCACCTTATTGGTCTTGCGATCGATCACCGCCACCACGGCGCTGTTCTCGCAGGTGATGTAGATCAATCCGTCAGGCCCGAGCTTGAGCGTATGCGGGGCGATATAGGGCCGCAGATCGATGGTGGCGACATGGGCGCGCTGGTGCAGATCGAACGCGCAGAGCAGATGCTGCGGATTGGGATTGCGGCCATGAATGCCGTCGCCGAAGATCGGCACGTAAGCCATGCCGGTCTCCGGCACCACCAAGAGCTCGTGCACTGTGCGCGGAAAGCCGTCGATCACCACCTCGGTCTCGTAGGTCGCAGGATTGAGGAACAGCACCTTGCCGCCCATCTTGTCGACTGCGATCATTCCGCGTGAATTTGCTCCGGCGGCCATCGTTAACTTGCTCCCGTTAAACGCTCTTCGAATTATGCTGGTGCAATTCCCCCTTTAGCAAGGCCATCCTAGGGAGAGAGGATTGACGCCGAACTTGCCGTCCTCATTATACCGCAGCATGTAAATTGATATACGGTTCGTCGTGAGGTAACTTTCATCGTGAGCCCGCTCTTCTTACACCCCGATCTTCGAACCGAAGTGTGGTCAAACCCATGAGCAATGCCGCTTGGAAGTCACCGCCAAAAGCAAAGATTTATGAAGCGCTCAGTGCGGTCGCGGATGGCCGCGTACAAATTGTTGGGGAAGGCGAGGCATTGGTTCATTCTTCCGACCAGGCGAAAACGTACAAAGTGATTTGGAACAAAGAGCGCACTGCGTTTGGAGCAAACGACAACGCATCATACTGGGTCGGATATGTCGGGTACCCGATAATCGCAACGTTGTTCGAACTCGGCGTTATAGAACTCGACCGGGAGCTAGCTGGCCATTTCCAAAGTATCAATTGGAACAAGCTAAATCAGATATACAAGCGTCGTTATGACGACGCTGTGAACTATGTGCTCGAGCAACTTCAAAAAAATAATATTGAGATAGGGCCAATTCGAGAATTCGCCGATGCTTCCTTTGAAAAACTAAAATCCCTGAAATTTGGAAGGCTCACGCCTCCAGGTGAGCCGCCTAAAAAGGGTTAAAAATTTGGCCCCTCATTCTGGCTTTGGTCGCAATCGAGGTGTGCTCCCGATGGGGACAGGCTCGAATATTGGAATTCTGAATACTCTATGTAGCAGCGTAAGAAATGCCTCCGAAGCCTCCTTCCAGTCTAATTCTTCCTTTCGAAAATCAAACTGCTCAACGCCGCGAACCTCGAATGGAGCCGTCGATGAGAAATCGCCTTCTCGGAGTAGGAAAATTATACGTTTATATTCTTTCCTGAGAATTTCGTCGCGAAGTAGCCCGAATTCAACCGATGCGCCACCAGCCTCCGATTCAATTTTTGACTTATAGTTTGGCGTCAAAACCACAATTATCAGGTCGGAATCGCGAATTCCTTTGAGCATGAAGGAATTAAAATCGATAGTAGTTGTTCCCCTGTATGCCTGGTCTAAAATGGCGTCAACGCCGTTCTCTCGGAGCCTCTTGTAAAGCCTTAGACACCAAGTTTTGTGTGACTCGCTATCGTAACTGTAAGATATAAATACCGTTGGTGCTCTGGTCATTTCTATCTTCTCCAAGAGTGACAGATCATAGTCAAGGTCTAGAAATTGCGCTTCAGTGCCGCTAACCCAGGCATGTTCACGGCCTTGGCGTTTCAAAAGCAATGCGAGTGCGAAAAACCAGAAGAACAGCCAAGTGCTGTAACTTTTAAATTTTACAAATATCCTCCCCACTGCATCGCGGTCTATAGTGTCGTTTGTCGAAAGTAGTTTTTCGGCGATCGTTAGAAATGCGTAGCAAATCTGACCATCTATTATCTCGGCTTCGGCCATAAGCTCCTTGTAGTGGGTAACCGAGGACAGGCTGCCGTCGGCGACCGCGCACAAAGCCAAGCCAAGATTATTGTAGTAGAATGCAGTTCCCAAGGCCTGTTCATCTTGCAGGCCTTTCTGCCAGAGTGCGCGGGCTGCGGCGGTATCGCGGCGCAGAAAAAATTCACGTTCCGCTCTTACGGAATTAAGTATGGAGTGCGCCCAATCGTCTTTTGGAGAGTGTTCAGCCTCTTCAAGATATATATCTGTTTGATCCCTATTTCCAATCAAGATCGATGCTCTTGCCATTCTCAGCAGCAGATAAATTCGCGGGTATTGATCTTGTCGTTCGACCAGCGACTCTTGACAAAGTACGAGGCATCGTCTGAGCCTTCCTGCAATGAATTCATCTATAGCAACATTGTATTTGTACGTCGCCGTTCGCGCCTGTATGAAGGCTAAATCGGCGCCTTGTTCGCGCAATTGGACGATTAAATTTGCATATGCCTCTAACGCATCGCGGCTCTCCTTAATTCGCCCGGTATCTCTTAGGACGCGAATTTTGTTGTTAAGATAGCGACCTTTTTCTTCATAACTTAGTGTTGCTGCATCAAGCGCAGCGCAAATTTCTTTACACTTTAAAA
>JBAUYI010000253.1:0-1747 GCA_049584715.1 Xanthobacteraceae bacterium | reverse complement strand
GTATTGAGCTTGGTGTATTCGAGGCCCCACGGATCCTGCTCGGTCGCCTTCGACTTCACCAGTTCGGAATTCAGCACACACGGCACGATGACGGCGAGGTCGGGAACCGTCAGCCGGTCCTTCTTCATGAAGTCGACGCGGAAGGTGCGATCATCGACGGCGACGAATTGGTCGGGCTTGGTCAGCGAGCCGGCGCTCATTTGAAAAGTGGGAAAGCCGCCGACGGTCACGGCGCGGTCGAACGACCATTTGACGTCCTTGGCGGTGACCGGCGTGCCGTCCTGGAACGCGGCGTCCTTGCGCAGCTTGAAGGTCACCGACATGTCGCCGATGGCCATGTCCTCGGCGAGTTCGGGCTTGAATTTGGACTTGTCGTAATAGGGCGTGCCGTTCGGCAGGGTCTTCATCTCGTGGCTGATCAGCCGGTCGTAGCAATTCCACGACACCTCGTAGCCGGGCACGTTGGTGCCGACGCCGTGGATATCGAGATTGTTTGGTCCGCTTTCGGAGACGATGAGCAGCGTCTCCGCGCGCGATTGCGCCTTGGCCGGCGACCACACCGCCGGCGCCGAAAAGGCGCTGGCGGCGGTGAGCGCGGTCATCGATTTGAGGAATTCGCGGCGCTTCATGAAGCTCTCCCAAGGGTGTGCTGCCTTTGGTTCCGCAAGCCGCGTGCCATCGCCCGCAGTGCCGTTGCCGCAGGCTTAAGTCTTTGAATCCCGCACACTTGTGCAGGCGTTTCGCCGGCGACTGACCGCCCCATGAGCGTCCTGGGCGGAGGCCGCACATTTATTAGGCAGTTGGCACGGCTTTGCTGCCGTGCTGCCGGCTGAACTTCGCTGGCCCCGATCTTGCAGATTTCCCTGTCAGTGCGAGGCAGGAGTGCGGGGCATGCCACGCGTGATATTCGACGCTGAACCGGCGCCGCTGTCCGTCGCGCTTGAGCGGGCGGCGCTGGTTATCATCGACATGCAGCGCGACTTCCTCGAGCCCGGCGGTTTCGGCGCCGCGCTCGGCAATGACGTGACGCGGCTGCAGGCCGCCGTTCCGCCGTGCCGGAACGTGCTCGCGGCCGCGCGCCTCATCGACATGCTGATCATTCATACCCGCGAAGGGCACCGGCCGGACCTGTCCGATGCGCCGCCGTACAAGGTCGAGCGGGGCGATCCTAAAAACCGCATCGGCGCCCGCGGCCCGATGGGCCGCATCCTCATTCGCGGCGAGCCAGGCCACGACATCATTGCCGAGCTTTATCCGCTGCAAGACGAGCCGGTGATCGACAAGCCGGGCAAGGGCGCGTTCTATCAGACCGATCTCGAGCTGACGCTGCGCAACCGCGGCATCGACACTTTGTTCGTCGCCGGCGTCACCACCGAAGTCTGCGTCAACACCACGGTGCGCGAAGCCAACGATCGCGGCTTTCGCTGCATCGTGCTGTCGGACTGCTGCGCCTCGTATTTCCCGGAATTCCACCAAGCCGGCCTAGCCATGATCAAGGCGCAGGGCGGCATTTTCGGTTCGGTTGCCGGATCGCAGTCGCTGCTCGATGCGATCGCGGCTGCAAGCGTTCACGGCACGACGCCATTTCCGACAAAAACTACCAGCCAGGGGAGCATGCAATGACGACCACGACATCGACGACCGATTTCCGTCCAATCTTATGGGCCCCGGGCGACTGGAACGCCTTTTTCGGTTTCGGCACCAACATCCTGGTCAACATGCTGGTGCTCACCGGCCTGTTGCGCTT
>JBAUYI010000252.1:0-2421 GCA_049584715.1 Xanthobacteraceae bacterium | reverse complement strand
ACCGTGCTCTTCACGCCGATATCGTCGAAATGCTCGTCGAGGAAGCGGCGGGCGGCACGTATGCCGCTGACATGCAGCATGTCGAAGAAATCGTAGTCGGTCGAAAGCTTGCTGAAGGCGTCGAAATGGGTGCCGAAGCGGTCGAGCACAATGCGATGGACATTGATGCGGCGGTAATGCCCGGACCCGGTGCCGTGCGGCAGCTTGCCCTGGTCGATCAGGCGGGCGACGAAATCGATAGCGCGGTATTCGCCGATCAGCGAGGAATTGAACGTGATCTCGTTGATGCGATTCATGATCTCGCTGGACGACGTCGGCGTCGCCTGGCGCACCAGCGGATTGATCTGCACCACCAGCACGTCCTCGGCGGTGGTGGTGCGGAAAAACGGAAAGATCACCGGATTGCCGAGATAGCCGCCATCCCAATAGGGCACGCCGTCGATCTCGACGGCGCGGAACAACAGCGGCAGGCAGGCCGAGGCCATCATCGCGTCGGCGGTGATCTTGTCGCGCGGAAAAACGCGCACCCGGCCGGTCTGCACATTGGTCGCCGAGATAAAAATTTGCAGATCGGCATTGGCACGCAGCGCTTCGAAATCGACGAACCGCTCGAACAAATCCTTGAGCGGATTGATATTGAGCGGGTTGACGTCGTACGGCGAGAAATAGCGCGACATCGCGTCGAACCAGGCCTGCACCGGCGTGCCTTCAAGCGGCGTGAACGAGAGCAACCGCTCCATCACGGCGCGCTGCAAGGCCGGCAGGCTGCCGCTAGAGGAGGCCGCGCGCCAGAACTCGGCGAGCCGCTTCTGCGCCTCATTACGCCCGCCGCGGGTCAGGCCGTCGGCCAGCATCACGGCATTCACCGCACCCGCCGACGTGCCGGAAATACCCTCGATGGCGAGCCGGTCGTCGCTCAAGAGCTGTTCCAGCACGCCCCAGGTGAAGGCGCCGTGGGCGCCACCGCCTTGCAGGGCGAGATTGATGCGCTTGGGCTTCGACGCGGCATTTTGCTCCGGCGCGCGGCCGGGCAACAGCGACGAGAGTATTTTTATCATGCGGCCGCGCCGCTCACGCCGCGGTCCAGCCGCCGTCGATCGAGAGATTGGCGCCGGTGATCGCCTTCGCCGCGTCGGAGCAGAGGTAGACGGCAAGGCTCGCGATCTCGTCGACGGTGATGAATTCCTTGGTCGGCTGCGCCGCCAAAATCACGTCGCGCTTGACCTCTTCTTCCGTCATGCCGCGCGCTTTCGCCGTATCCGGGATTTGCTTCTCGACCAGCGGCGTCCACACATAGCCGGGGCTGATACAGTTGCAGGTCACGCCGAAGGTTGCGAGCTCGAGCGCGACGGTTTTGGTTAGGCCGGCGAGGCCGTGCTTGGCGGTGACATAGGCGGACTTGAACGGCGAGGCGACCAGCGAATGGGCCGAGGCGGTGCTGATGATGCGGCCCCATTTGCGCGATTTCATGCCGGGCACCGCGGCGCGGATGGCGTGGAAGGCCGCCGACAGATTGATGGCGAGGATCTGATCCCACTTGTCGATCGGAAATTCTTCGATCAGCGCGACGAATTGGATGCCGGCATTGTTGACCAGCACGTCGAGTGAACCGAAAGTCTTCTCCGCGGTCTGCACCATGTCGGCGATTTCGGCGGGCTTGATCATGTCGGCCGGCGAATAGACCGCCTTGACGCCGAATTCCTTCTCGATGCCGCTGCGCTCTTTTTCGATCGCGGCCTTGTCGCCGAAGCCGTTGATGGTGACGTTGGCGCCCTGCGCGGCCATGGCGCGCGCAATGGCGAGACCGATGCCCGAGGTCGAGCCGGTCACCAGGGCGGACTTTCCTTTCAACATGGCAATCCCCAATTCAATGCGGCGCCTGTGCTAAAATGGCGCCTTATGGGCCTGAACTGTCGTGAACCGCCGGGAATGTGGGACGCTTTTTGTTGCAGTGCAACATAAATATAGGGCCTGGCGTCACGTTTTCGCGATTTTGCGCTACAATAGGTGCGGAATGGGCCGTTGCCGCACTGTGAGGTAGCTTCGCCCGTTACCGAGACATGACCAATATGCCGCGCGCGATCTTTCCCGCACCCGATCACGACCACGACCGTTGCGCGAGCAGCGCCATCGCGCACGCTGAAGCGCTATGTACGGCGCGCGCGCAACGGCTGACGCCGATCCGGCGCCAAGTGCTCGAAGCGTTGCTCGCCAGTCACAAGCCGCTCGGCGCTTACGAAATCATCGATCACCTGGCGGGCGACACGCGCCCGGCGCCAATCACGGTCTATCGCGCGCTCGATTTTCTGCGCGACAACGGCCTCGTGCACCGCATCGAGAGCCGCAATGCCTTCGTCGCCTGCGTGCACAATCACGCCGGTGAGGATCTCGTCGTCTTTCTCATTTGCGAGCGTTGCGGTG
>JBAUYI010000251.1:0-6000 GCA_049584715.1 Xanthobacteraceae bacterium | reverse complement strand
GGCATGACCTGTCCCGATCCGAAATTCGATCAGGTCCGCGATTATCTCGAGGACAGCGCATCCGGCTTCGGTCGGCTCACCGCGGTCCGCCACGCCGCCGTCATGTCGGAGACGCCGCTGCGCTGGGCACGGCCCAGCGTGCCGCTCGGCACCCACCCGCCGGCCTGGCCGCAATAATTTTCAGACCCGATAGGATTGCAGATTGCGTTCGATGCGCGGCAGCACCGGCGTCGCGCCATATGCGAATTTTCTGCCGGTGATTTGTTCGTACATCCGGATATAGCGGCGCGACAGTTCGGTCACGAGCTCTGGCGGGGCCTCCGGCAATGCCGCGTCGGCATAGGGATCGGAGTGATCCTTGAACCACAGCCGCAAGAATTCCTTGTCGAAATATTGCGGCTCCGCGCCCGCGGCAAAACGCGTCTCATAGGAATCGCGCTGCCAGTAGCGCGACGAGTCCGGCGTATGGATTTCGTCGATCAGTACCAGCGCGCCGTTTTCGTCGGTGCCGAATTCATATTTGGTATCGACCAGGATGAGGCCATTGCGCGCTGCCAGCTCCTGGCCGCGCGCGAACAAAGCGAGCGCTGTCTGTCTGATGCACTCGAACATGTCCTTGCTGACGAAACCCTCGGCAATCATCTGCTCCGGCGTCAGTGTCCGGTCATGGGCCGCCTCTTTGGTCGTAGGATCGAAGATGGGTTGCGGCAGCTGCTGGTTCTTGCGCATGCCGCTTGGCAACGCGACACCGCCGAAATTGCGCTCGCCTTTGCCGTAGCGCGTCCAGATCGCGGTGTCGGTGACGCCGGTCAGATAACCGCGCACGACCGCTTCCACCGGCACCATCGTACATTTCTTCGCCACCGTCACATTCGGATCGGGAATTGCCAGGACGTGGTTCGGCACGATGTCCTTGGTCGCTTCGAACCAATGCGCGCTCACTTGGTTGAGCACCTGCCCTTTCCACGGAACGTGAGCGATGATGCGGTCGAACGAGGAATGGCGGTCGGTCGTGATCAAGACGAGCTTGTCGCCCTGGTCATAGATGTCGCGCACCTTCCCCGAAATCTTCGGTCCGAGGAAAGCGAAATTGGTGTCTTCGAGGATGTCTATGTCGCCGGCTGGCGCGTCCGCGCTCATTGCGTCGCCTTCAGTCCCAAAACTTTGGCGATGCCGGCGAGCCGGTCACGCTGCTCTTCGACGGCTTTGCCGAATTCGGCAGGGCCGCGAATGTCCATGATCGTGCCGATGTCGCCGAGCCGCTTGGCGATGGCCGGATCGGCGGCGACGGCGCGGACATCGGCGGCGATGGCCTCGCGCGTCGCCTCCGACATGCCGCGCGGGCCGAAGATGCCGCCGATGCTTTCGAACGACAGCGCCGGATAACCTGCCTCCTTGGCCGTCGGGATATCCGGCGCGGTCGGCGCGCGTTGCGTGCTGCTCACGGCCAAAACCTTGATCTTGCCCGCCTGCATCAGCGGCTGCACCACCGCAAGCGAGGTCGACAGCACCTGGATACGCTCTTCGGCAAGGTCGTTCGGCGCCTGCATGATGTCGCGATACGGCACCTTGACGATCTGCAGGCCCGTGTTCTTGATCCAGCCGAACAGCAGAAAATCCGAAATACCGGTGGCGGCCGCGGCATTGAGTTTGCCGGGCTGCGCTTTCGCCAGCGCCACCAGCTGATCGACTGTATTGATATTCATCGATGCCGGCGCCGAGATCGCGAGCACGACGGCGGAGACGCTGACGATCGGCGTAAGATCGCGTTTGGCGTCGTAAGGCAGCGTGTCGTGATCGTAGGGCGCCACCGTCAGGATGCCGGCTGGCCCAAACCACAGCGTATGATCGTCGGCGGCGTTGACAAAGGCCTGGACCGACACGATGCCGTCGCCGCCCGGCCGATTCTCGACCACCACCGGCTTGCCCCAGCGCGCCGACAAGCGATCGGCGAACAGCCGCGCGGTGATGTCGCTGGCGCTGGCGGCGCCGTATGGCATGATGAATTTGACGGTGCGGGTCGGATAGGCCTGTTGCGCCGCCGTGTCGTCGGCGAAATGCAGGCAAGCGGCGATCGCCAAACCGGCCAATGCCATCAACCGTCGCATCGTCATCCTCCCTCGGCGCCGCGTCGAAGCGTCAGGCGTCCAGTTCCTTGAAGTAACGATAAATGCCCCATTGGCTGAAGGGAATGCGCCGCTTCGACGCCAGGTAGGTTTTGACGCGCGGACGCTTGGCGATCCGATCGCGTAGCGCGACCAGGCCCGGCACCTTCTTCTCGAAGCGCTTCATGCGTTTGGGGAAGGCGTAGCGCAGGCCCTCGACGATCTCGAACATCGACAGATCGACATAGCTTAACCGCCGGCCGACCATGTAGGTGCCGCCGTTGTTGTGCAGCACGCGGTCGAAATAGCCCAAAAATTTCGGCACCCGGTAGCGCCAGAAATCTTGCGTGCGCCGCCGCGCCGCCGGGCGCTGCTCCTCGAAATAGAGCCAGCCCGACACCGGATGATGGGTGTCGTGGATATGGGTGACGAGGTCGGCGATGGTGAGCTGCAATTGATGCGCCCACAGTCTTCCGGCCTCGTCACGCGGCGCCAGATCGAGCCGCGAACCGAGATAGAGCAAGATATTCGCGGTCTGCGCGATTACGAGCTTGCCGGCTTTGAGAAACGGCGGCGCGTAAGGCGGCCGCGCGCTGCGCTTGTCCTCGAGCAGCTTCATCATCGCCGGCACGCCGCGCCTCCCCAGTCGGCGCGCGATGTCGACATAGTCGGCGCCGGCCTCTTCGAGCGCGAGGCGGACGAATTCGCCGCGGCCCTGGATGCTCGGCCAGTAATAAAGCTCGTAACGCATAGATCAGCCCCGCCCGCTATCCGACCGCCGTCTTGTACTGCTCGTCGGTGACCGGCTCCAACCACTCGACATGCTTGCCGTCGAGCGCTTCCTGCATGGCCACATGCATCATCACCGTGGTCGGGCCGGCGCCGTGCCAATGCTTCTCGCCCGGCGGAATCCAGACCACGTCGCCGGCGCGGATTTCGCGCACCTTGCCGCCCCAGGTCTGCACCCGGCCGCAGCCGGACATGACACAAAGCGTCTGGCCGAGCGGATGGGTGTGCCAGTGGGTGCGGGCCCCCGGCTCGAAGCGCACCAGGCCGGAACGGATGCGCGCCGGCGCCGGTGCCTCGATGACCGGGTCTTGCCAAACCACGCCGGTGAAAGAGTCCGCTGGCCCGCGGCGCGACGGCCGGGAGCCACAGGGATGAATGTCCATGGTCGTTGTCCTCCAATGGCGACCCACCCCTCCCCTTGCATAAGAAGAGGCGGCGGGTCGCGGCGCAGTAAGATAATGGAAATTCCGGCGCGATACCCTTGCTATCGCCGCATTGGTGCCGCGCCGGCGCCCTCGCGGTGGGCGGCCAAGCGCGGTATCATCGCTGGGGCGGTGAGAGGGATCATGGCGGACGATGTAAGGACTATGTCATGGACCGCGCCGCAGGGCTTAAGCCATTGCGGCGGCGCCATGCTGCGGCTCCTTGCGCTCCTCGGCTTCGCCCTGATGCTTGGCGCCTGCACCAAATGCGACGTGCCGAACTGGCAGCATAGCAGCACGGGCGACGCGCCGGTGGCGTGTCACGACTCGCCGGCGCCGCAGTAAGACCCCAAAGCCGAAATTTACTTGCTGACGAGCCGATGATTGTCGGCGGCAACATCGTCTGCGCCGGGCGGCGCCTCGATGTCGGGAAGAAATTCGTGGCGCGAGCGCAGGTAGGGATCGGCCAGTTGTCGCGGCGACAGGCCGGCAAAGGCCGGCGCATTGCGGCCGCTCCACCACGTCCAGATCAGCCGGCACAACAGCGCGATCAGCGCGAGCTGAAAGACCAGGCCCAGCACCGACGCCATGCTGCCAAGTTCGCCGACCAAGCCATGGCCGAACAACAGGCCGAGCACGCCCGAGCCGAGAAAGCCCGCGGCAAAACCGCCGAGCAGCCCCGGACGGTTGAACAGACCGCCGAGCGAGCCGCCCGGATAAGGCGGCTGTGCGGCCGTCACGTGATCGTTAGCCGCCATCACCAAGAGAATTGGCGCCGCAACAGGAGGTCCGAGCAAAGTTCCCTCGGCGCTCGTGCCGACGCTCGGCCCGCCTTCAAGGCGCGCGTCGGCGTCCTCCGCCCACAGCAGCAGAGCAACAGCCATCGCGGCAAATGCCGCAAGCGATCGCAACCACTGCATGGGCACTTTGGTCCTTCCGATCCGGATTCAATTGGTACGCGAGGGCGAGACGTTTCGGCCTGTCGCAAAGCGTCGCACGCAAACGTGTCGCACCGCGATGGCGCGCCGCGCGCAGTTTTCGCATCATGCGTCCAGCACAGAGCAGGTGCGCGATCTTGCCGTCGCAGAACAAAATGCTAATCGAGCGGCTCGACGCGCAAAATTTCCGCGCCGTGATTGTTGCCGGCCCAAAACGTCACCGGATCGGTCGAATTATCGACGAAGACGCGGCGAATGTTGGTCGATCGCGGCATAAGATATTCGATCGTTCGTCCGCTCTGCGGGTCAAAACGCAGCACGCGATCGCTTGCCATGCCGCCGCTCCATAATGCACCGTTCTTGTCCATAAAGACGTCGTACGGGTAAGTGTGCGGCGTCGGCACGTCCCACTCCTTGAACGATTCGGTCTTGGTGTCGAACAGGCCGAGCTTGTTGGCGGCGAATTCGGTGAACCAGAGCCGGCCCTGATCGTCGAGCATGGTCCGGCGCGGCCGCGATTTCGGCGTCGGCGTCGGATAGATGGTCGTCACGCCGGTCTTGGCGTCGATGCGGCCGATATTCTCGTCGGCGAAATCCATGAAATAGAGATTGTTCTCTCCGTCCGCCGCCATGCCGTAGGGCGCGTGCTGGCGGCCCTTGGGCAGGAATTTGAACGGATCGATCAACTCGTACTGTCCTGTTTTCGGATCGAGCCGCAGGATCGACTGCTTGGCGACCTCGTTGCTCCACACCTTGCCGTCGACGCCTGCGGCGCGCGGCATCACCATGGATTGCTGCGCGGCGTCGTTGTCGAGGGCGGGCTGGACCGGGAACATGTGAAACGTCTTCGTCGTCATGTCGAACTTGGCGACGCCGGTCTGAAACATCATGGCGAGCCACAGATTGCCGTCGCTGTCCGCCTCGAGGTCGAGCGCGCCGGTCGGCGAGCCGGGTTTTTGCACCGGAATGGCGTATTCCCGATGCGCGCCGGTCTTCGGGTCTAGCTCGCCGAGAAAATTCTCGACAAAATTCGAATACCAGACATGGCCCTGCGCATCGGTGCGCACGTCGTGCGGCGCAATGGTTTGGCGCGGCAGATCGTATTCGGTGATGACGACGTGGGTGGCGCGGCCTTTTGGCCGCGGCAAGGTTTGCAGCTCGTAAGGCCACGCCGGCCCGCCACTCAGATTCACCGTAGCCAGATAGACGGCAAGCTTGCGCACCAGATCGTCGTGCACCTCGCGCTCGGCGAGCCGCGATTGCACCCGCGCCTGCGTCGTATTGTTGGCATATTGTGCCATGCGCTTGAGCACGGGAAAAAACGCTTCCGCGTCGTAGGTCGAGCGCACGATGCGCTCAAAGGTGTGACAGCTCATGCATTCGATCAGCGGCCGCTTTTGCTCCGGCGTGCCGGGCATGCTCATGAACCATTCGCTATTGGTCAGTTGCGCCGCGAGATCGGACGTCTTGCGCAGCTTGAGGGCGATATCGATCGCGGCGGCGCCAAGCTCGACCGCCCGCGGGCCATCGATCTCGTAGCCGATGGCGCGAATACGCAGCGCATAATGGCCCGGCGCGAGGCGTCCATCCGGGAAACGAAAACGGCCATGCTCATCGCTGACGACGGTGACGGTGATGGGAGAGCCGGCCGCTTGCGCGCTGACCAGCACGCCTTCCATCGCCCCTTCCTCAGCCGAGGTGACCGAACCGGTCAGGGTCTGCGCACGGCCGGCGCCTGCTTGGCAG
>JBAUYI010000250.1:0-4227 GCA_049584715.1 Xanthobacteraceae bacterium | reverse complement strand
GCGAAAATCCTTCGGTTCGATCCATACAAGATCATTTCGACCTTGGAGAAGATGGCGTGGCCCGGATGAAACGAAGTGAAATCCGGGGATCAGCATCAGAGCCGCGCGATCGTTCCCGGATTTCGCTGCGCTCATCCGGGCTACGGCTTCCGCTTCACCGGCGCTTTCGGGTCAATGCAAAGGCCTGGGACTCCACGCGCGAGGCACAACCAAGGATTTGATAGGCCCGCATCGGTCACAAAGGTATCCGTGAATCTCAAAATCGACGTGCAGAGGGTGGGGCTCGATCTCTGCAAGAGCGGTTTCGGCGCCGCATACCGGACACGGGTTTAGTGGCTTGAGCATGAGCAGCGCATCGTCACAAGCATGTACCTTCTTCTCGCTCGACACCGCTGCGGTTTGAGGACTGCGGTTTGAGGACACACGATCAGACGAGCCAATTGTGCCTTCGACGTCTCATTAAAACCGCGCTTTTGCAGGTTCCAGAAAGGCAGCGAAAATCTCAACAGGACAGAACAAAGACCCCCGGCTATAGCCACACAGCCGGGTTTTCGCACGCACGCACACGCACAAACGCGCATTACACGGACGCTTGTGGCTGGGAGCAAGTGAAGCGCTCGATATTTGTGACCTTGAACGTGGGCCTTTTTTGAATCTGTATAGAATAGCTCACAATAAATCGACGGTGGATAAGGGGGATAACTTCCCAGGAGAGATTCCAAGCTGAGGTCTTAGACCTGTGGCTGTTGCGTCGTGGCGAAAGCAAAAACAAGAACGGCTTTCTCCTGTGCCGCGGGGCACCCGCAAGCTTGGTCACGCCGAAACAGCGCGGCTATTATTTCCGCGCTTATTCCTCACCTGCCGCTTCGATCAGCGTCCGTGCAAACCACTGGCCGCGTTCGGTCAAACCCGCCGAACCATATAGTCGATTTGTGATCACAGAGAACATGCCATCGCGAGAGAGGTCTGCGACCGTGACACCCGAGATAGGCTTGCCTTGCGGTGTTCCGCACCAGCAGCCCCTGAGTTTATGAAGACCGTTGTTGTTGAAACATTCGATCAAGGCGGTCCGTTTAGCCAGCGAGAGAGGGACGATCGGCGCGCGCAGTTTGTTCGTCGTGTATTTTGGGTTCGGTGTGGAAGGCATGCGGCACGACACAACGGCCCTTCTCCCATACTTCAGCATCGTAGCCGTCTGTGCCCTGCTGTGCCTTTTGGACGGCGTCTTGATCGTCAGCGCATTCAATATGTTTGACGCTCAAAAAGCTGCCGTTATGACCGAAGCTGAATACGCGATATGGGGGCATGCTGCGCACTCCCTGTCTCAGGCGGGAGCGCGACCGAACTCTCAGCCACCGGCGCCTGGGCTTAAGAGCCACTGTCGGTAGTCGTCGCTGTGTGCTCTTAATAAGCTGCGAAAGCGAACTAATTCGACGGCAGACGATCACGGTTTGGTGCGGTCCTCCTTCCGAGCCTCCCGTCCTTTGGACGGCGCCCCAATTCGCGACGACTACCGCGGGCGGGCGGGGCGGGTTCCAGGCGGTGCCGTTGGACTAAGCGTCCTTCGACGGCCCTACCTGTCGCGCCTGCGCGCGACGGCCTCCCCCTGCATCATGGTGTGCTATCGTTCCGCAACCAGGCGAAGCCGGCTTCGACGCGAGCAAACATGCAACGACTATTCAGCAGCATCTATTGGCATCCAACGCTGCTCAGAGCCCTCGTCGCGATCATATGTTTTGCCGGCGCAGTATGGCTCGGCTTGGCGTATTTCAATCCCGCGCCGCCATCGACGATTACGATCGCAACGGGACCCAAAGGCGGCGCCTATGAGTTCTTCGCCCAGCAATATCGGGAAAAACTCGCCCGCGCCCGCGTCACGCTCAACATCCGCATTACCGACGGCACGGCCGAGAACATAAGGCTTCTCGAGGACCCAAAGTCCGGCGTTCAAGTCGCCTTTGTGGTGGGCGGCGCCTCCAATAGTCAGCAGGCGCCGGGCCTGCTGTCATTGGGGCGCGTCAACGACCAGGTTTTTTGGCTGTTTTATCGTGGCACGGAGACTTTGGCCGACCTCACTCAACTCAAGGGCAAACGCATCGGGGTAGGGTCTGAGGGCGTCGTCACCCAGCGCGTGCTCGCCGCGGCCGGCGTCAATTCCGAAAGCGCGACGCTCGTGCCGCTTACCGGATCGGCGGCGATCGCGGCGCTCAATGACGGCAGGCTCGACGCCATATTCATCGCGCTGGCGCCGGATTCCTCGACCGTCCAAACCCTGTTGCGCGACCCCGATGTGCGATTGATGAGCGTTTCTCAGGCCGACGCCCTGACCCGGATTTTTCCCTATCTTGTCCGGCTGGTCCTGCCGCAAGGCGTGATCGATCTCGAGCACAATATTCCGGCGGGTGACGTCAATCTCATCGGCACCACCAACGCCGTGGTCGTGCGCGAAGATCTTCATCCGGAGGTCATCGATCTGTTGGCGAAGACGCTGGTGGAGGTGCATGGCGGAGCGGGAATTTTCCAGCGCGCCGGTGAATTCCCCACCCAAACCGATCCGGAATTTCCCGTTGCCGATGGCGCGCTTGAGTTCTACAAAAATGGCTCATCCTATTTAAACAAATATCTGTCCTACCGGACGGTCAGCCTGATCAAGAAAATAATCGCGGTGATCTTGTCATGCGCCGTGCTTCTGGTGCCGTTTTCAAATATTGCGCCCAAGCTGAGCGGCTGGGTCGCTCGCGATCGCATGCGCGCTTTGTACCAGCGGCTCAGGACTGTCGAGACGAGTATGCAAACGGACCTCACCGCCGCGCAGCTCGATGCGCTTCAATCCGACCTGGAGAGCATCGATCAGGCAGCCAACGATTTGGGCGTGCCGATACGGCACTCCGATCTGTTTTTCGACCTCAAAATTCACATCAATCACGTGCGCGAGCGTCTTGGGCTGCGTCGCGCCACGTTGCCCAGCGAAATACGTAAGGTCGGATAGATGCGGCATGAATGATTTTGCCGACGCGCTGCGCACTGCGGTCGGTCTCATCGTCAGCTTCGATTCCAGTTTGCGCGACATCGTTGTGCTGTCGCTTGCGGTGAGCCTCACGGCGAGCGCTTGCGCCTTCGTCATCGGCGCGCCGCTCGGAACGGCCTTGGCGGTGTATCGCTTTCGCGGGCGCGGAGCGCTGGTCGTCGTCGTCAATGCGCTGCTCGGCCTGCCTCCGGTGGTCGTCGGGCTTGCCGTTTATCTGTTGCTGTCGCGGTCCGGGCCGTTGGGATCGTTCGGCATTTTGTTCACGCCGACCGCCATGGTCATTGCGCAATGCGCGCTGGGGACTCCAATTGTCATCGCGCTTACGCACCGCATGGCGGTCGGACTGTGGGCGGCTTACGGCGATGCGCTTCTGGTCGACGGCGCCGCGCGCTGGCGCGCCATTGTGCCGCTGATGCGGATGGGGCCGGAAGGATTGCTGACCGCGTTTCTGGCGGCATTCGGCCGCGCCATTGCCGAGGTCGGCGCCATCATCATCGTCGGCGGCAATATCCTCGGCTACACCCGCACCATGACGACGGCGATCGTGCTGGAAACCAACAAGGGCAACCTCAGCCTGGCGCTGGCGCTGGGCATGATTTTGATCGTGCTGTCGATGGCGGTGAGCGCCGTAAGCCTGGGCTTGGGGCGCGCGCTCGGCCAGCGTTAATGCGTTGCTTCGCTGCGCGGCGGAAAGAACAGTTCCTCGCCATTGGTCTTGTAGGACGTGATGGCGTCGAGGCCGGCCTTCGAGGTGAGCCATTCGTGCCAGGTCCGCGCGTCGTCGATTTTCACCTTCGGCCACTTGGCGGGATTGACCAAAATGCTGCCGTAAGGATTGAACAGCGCCGGATCGCCTTCGGTCAAAATTTCCAGACTTTGTCGGTTCTTGAAATTGGCCCAGGTCGCCCGATCGGTCAGCGTATAGGCATTCATCGCGGCCGAGATGTTGAGCGTCGGCCCCATGCCTTGGCCCAAGTCGCGATACCAGGGCGTGCTCTTGTCGGGCTGGATGCCGGCCGACTTCCACAGCCGAAGCTCCATCCGGTTGGTGCCGCTGTCGTCGCCGCGGCTGGCGAACGTGGCGTTCGCGCCGGCGATCTGCAATAGCGCCTTGCGCGCGTCCTTGAGGCCGCGGATATACGCCGGATCGGTGTTCGGGCCGACGATGACGAAATCGTTGTACATCACGTCGCGCCGAT
>JBAUYI010000249.1:0-27541 GCA_049584715.1 Xanthobacteraceae bacterium | reverse complement strand
CACTCTATTTCAAGGGCGAAGGCGTCGAACAAGACTATGCACGGGCGCTGGAGCTTTATCGCGCCGCCGCCGCACAGGACGACGGCGCTGCCCAGGACATGCTGAGCTGGATGCTGCTCGAAGGCGAAGTCACCGCGCCCGATTACGTCGCCGCGCGCGAATTCGCGGAACGCGCCGCCGCGCACGGTATCGCCGCCGCGATGACGCGGCTCGGCATGATTTTCCACAACGCGCTCGGCGTCGAGCGCGACCCGGGGCAGGCCGTCGACTGGTGGCGGCGCGGCGCCGAACGCGGCGACGCCGACGGCCAAGCCATGCTCGGCGCGGCGTTCCATCTCGGCTCCGGCGTCAAGCGCGATCCGGTCGAGGCCCTAGTCTGGCTGTTGCGCGCCCGCGCCGGCGGCAGCCCGTTGGCCGGACAGTTCTTTCAAGCTGTGCGCTCGGCGCTTACGCCCACGCAAATCGCCGACGCTGAACGCCGCGCCGGTGCGCCGTTGCCGGAGACATTACCAGGATCTTGCTCATGATCGTCGGAACCGCCGGCCACATCGACCACGGCAAGACCTCGCTGGTGCGCGCGCTGACCGGCGTCGATACCGACCGGCTCAAAGAGGAAAAAGCGCGCGGCATTTCCATCGATCTCGGCTTCGCTTATCTGCCGGCGCCGGACGGCTCCGTGCTCGGCTTCGTCGACGTGCCGGGGCACGAGAAATTCGTCCACAACATGCTGGCCGGCGCCACCGGCATCGATTTCGTGCTGCTGGTGATCGCCGCCGATGACGGCGTCATGCCGCAGACCCGCGAGCATCTCGCCATCGTCGACCTGCTCGGCATCACCCGCGGTGTCGTCGCGCTCACCAAGATCGATCTCGCCGCGCCGCCGCAGCAAGCCAAGGTCATGGCCGACATCGCGCAGCTCCTGCAAGGCACCGGCCTGGAAGGCGCCGAGGTCATTGCGGTCTCGACCGTGACCAACGACGGCGTCGACGCATTGCGCGAAAAACTGTTCGACGCCGCACTCACCATCCGCGCGCGCGCGCGCGCGGAGCGTTTCCGGCTCGCGGTCGATCGTTCTTTCACTTTGGCCGGCGCCGGTACCGTGGTGACCGGCACCGTATTGTCGGGCGCAGTTGCGACCGGCGATCGCGTGACGATCAGTCCGTCGGGTCTCGCCGCGCGGGTACGCTCACTGCACGCGCAGAACCGGCCGACCGAGCACGGCGTCGCCGGACAGCGCTGCGCGCTCAATCTTGCCGGCGACGGCATCAGCAAGGACGCCATCGCCCGCGGCCAGGTCGTGCTCGATCCCGACCTGCATGCGCCGACCGACCGCATCGACGCCACTTTGCGATTGCTCGCCACCGAGCAGAAACCGGTGACGCAATGGATGCCGGCGCGGCTGCATCATGCCGCGACCGAAATCGGCGCCCGCATCGTGCTGCTCGGCGACGCACCGATCCCGCCCGGCGGGGAAGCGCTGGTGCAGATCGTGCTGGAGCGGCCGATCGCGGCGGCGGCAGGCGATCGCTTCGTGCTGCGCGACACCACCGCGCAACGCACCATCGGCGGCGGCGAATTTCTGGACCTGCGCGCACCGCCGCGCAAGCGGCGCACCCCGGAGCGGCTCGCGCAATTGCAGGCGCATGCGATCGGCGATCCGGAACATGCGCTCGCGGCCCTGCTCGACATCGCTCCGCACTATGTAGATCTCACCGCGTTTGCACGCGACCGCGCGCTCAGCGAAACGCAGATGCAAGCCATTTGCGAACGCTTGAGCGTCGTCCAGGCAACGGCAAGCGCGCGCGTGTTCGCGCTGTCGGCGCCGGTCTGGCTGCAATTCAAGCGCGGCCTATTGGCGGCGCTGAAAAGCTTTCATGCCGACAATCCGGATCTCCCTGGCATCGGCCTCGAGCGGCTGCGCCTGCAGTTGCAACCGCGTCTGCCGGCGCCGGCATTTCTCTCGGTTCTTCAAGGCTTTGTGCGGAACAAGGAGATCGCGTTGGATGGTGCCTGGGTGCGTCTATCCGGCCACGAAGTCCGCCTCACGCCGGCGGACGAAAAAATCTGGCAAAAAATCGCGCCGCTCCTGGGCGGCGCCGAACGGTTCCGGCCGCCGCGCGTGCGCGACATTGCGACATTGCTGACCCAGCGCGAGGCCGACATCCGGCGCCTGCTCAAGCTTCTTGGCCGCATGGGCAAGGCTGACGAGGTTGCACACGATCATTTCTTCCTGCGCGAGACCGTGGCCGAGATGGTCGGCATCGTCGTCGATCTCGGCACGACGTCGCCGAATGCCCAGTTCACGGCGGCGCAGTTCCGCGACAGGGTCGACAACGGCCGCAAGGTCGCGATCCAGATTCTGGAATTCTTCGATCGCCACGGCGTCACCTTGCGCCGCGGCGATCTGCGCCGCATCAACAAGCACCGACTCGACCTGTTCCGCCGCGCAGCGGACATGGCGGGCCACGACACATCCGATTCAGGAAGAGACTCGTCCCCGGTGGGGCGTCCGGACTTCAAATCCGGGAGGGGCCGCGAGCCGGTCCTTGGTGGGTTCGACTCCCTCTCTCTTCCGCCACGTTAAGCAAACGGAGACGCCCGTTGTCGACTTCTGAACCCGACAAGCCGGTGACCGATTTCGACGGCTGGCTGGCGGACGAATTCGCCCAGACCGGCGCGTTCACGGCGCTGGTGGTTTTGGTCTCGATCACCGAGACCAAGGTGCTGCCGCTGTGCTCGACCTATCTCAACGTCATCGGCACCGAGACCGACTGGAGCGAGATCGTCGTGTTGTTTGCCGGCTCAGGACAGAACTGGGACGGCGCGTCGTTTTTCCCGGTGACGGCGCCCGAGGGCGGCCCGCTCGATAATCCGACGGCGCGCCTGCGGCTGCACGCTTTGGAGTCGCGGCTCGACCAAAACCCGCTGGTGCTCAACGAGGGCCATTTCTTCGACAAGTGGGGCCGCCGCCTGAAGGTCGAGGAGACCGAATTGCAATGAGCGCGCGCCGCCTGCTCATCGTGTTGATGAACACCGACCCGCGCAATCCCGAAGAGCTCGGCGCGCCGTTCTATTACGCCGCCGTCGCCGCGGCGATGGACCACCCTGTGGACGTGCTGTGCACCGCGACCGCCGGCAAATTGATGCTTAAAGGTGTCGCCGAAGCGATCACCATCAAGCCCGGCGACCCGATGACGGTCTACGACTGGATCAAGGAAGCCCACGGCCAGGGCGCCAAATTCTGGGCCTGCCCGGCCAACCTCGAATTGTTCGGCAAGTCCGAGGCCGATCTCATTCCGGAATGCAACGGCGTCATGGGCGCCGCCGCCATGATCCAGGACGTCATGGGCGACGATTGCCGCGTGCTGACCTTTTAGAGGTTTTTCCGTTGGCCAGAGTCCAGGATCACGAATTTCCCGAGCATCTCTTCTACGACGTCGAAAACCAGATCTGGTATGCGCCGCTCGGCGACGGCACACTGCGCGCCGGTTTCACCAGCTGGGCGGCGGCGCTGATGGGCGAAGTCCTCGTCTTCACGCCGAAGCGGCTCGGCCACGCCTTCGAGAAGGACCGCTGGTTCGCCATGGTCGAGGGAGGCAAATGGGTCGGCGCGGCGCGTGCCGGATTCGACGGCACCGTGGTCGCGCACAATGAAACCCTGGTCGGCAAGCCGGAGCTTTTGACCCGCGACGCATTCGGCGACGGCTGGATGCTGATCGTGCGGCCGGCGCGCGACGACTGGCGGACCGGCCTGGTCACGGGCGACACCATCGGGCCGACGATCGAGCGCTGGATCGCCGGCGGCTCCTACAAGGAGCGGACCGCCTGAACCGGCGACGAAAAGACCGTTTCCGGTCCGCGCTTTGTCTGCAATGATGGTGTGGGGCCGGTCCCACCGTTCGCAAGAGTGGGCCGGCAAGTCAGAAAGCAAGTGACAAGGGAGAAAGCGACATGACGCCAAAAGCGGGGGCACCACAGGCCAAGAACAGCGGAAAAATCGACCGGGCGCGCCGCAAGCTGGTCAAGCTGATCGCGGCAGGCGGCGCCGGCGCCATTGCGTCGCCGTGGATGTTTCAATCCTCGCGCGCCGCGGGAAAGACCATCAAGATCGGCATGATCACGCCGGAGACCGGACCGATCGCCGCTTTCGGCGAGCCGTCGAAATGGGTGGCCGAGGGAGTGAGCAAGGCCTTGGGCGACGGCATCATGGTCGCCGGCGAGAAGCACCCGGTGCAAATCCTCAACCGCGACAGCCAATCAAATCCGAACCGCGCCTCGGAAGTGGCGGCGCAGCTCATCAATAACGACAAGGTCGACATCATGATCGCCTCGTCGACGTCGGACACCACCAATCCGGTGGCCGACCAGTGCGAGCTCGCCGGCGTGCCCTGCGTCACCTCGGACGATCCGTGGCAGGCCTGGTTCTTCGGCCGCAAGGGCGACCCGAAGAAGGGGTTCGACTGGACCTACCACTTCTTCTGGGGTTTCGACATGGTCGCCAACATGTTCGCCGAGATGTGGCTGACGCTGCCGACCAACAAGACGGTCGGCGTCATGCTGACCAACGATCCCGACGGCGTCGCCGCCTCCGACCCGGTGCACGGCCTGCCGGCCACAATCAAGGGCCACGGTTTTGACGTGCACCATCTCGGTCTTTATCCGCCGCTGTCCGACGACTTTTCCTCGCAGATCGCCGAATTGAAGAAAGCGAATTGCGACATCGCCTGCGGCATTTTCAATCCGCCGCAATTCGCGATCTTCTGGACGCAATGCGCGCAGCAGGGCTATCGGCCGAAGATCGTCACCCCGCCGAAGGCGCTCTTGTTCCCCACCGCCGTGGAAGCGCTGGGCGACCGCGGCGCCGGCATGTCGACGGAAGTGTGGTGGTCGCACCATCATCCGTTCAAGTCGGGGCTCACCGGCGAGACGGCGCAGCAATATTGCGACGCCTACGAGAAAGCGAGCGGCAAGCAATGGACCCAGCCGCTCGGCTTCAAGCACGCCAATCTCGAAGTCGCGATCGATGCGCTCAAGCGCTCGAAGAAGCTCGAACCAACGGCCATCCGCGACGCCATCGCGGCGACCGACTACCAGTCGATCGTCGGCCCGATCACCTGGAAAGGCGGCCCGACCAATCCGGTGCCGAACGTGTGCACCACGCCACTGGTCGGCGGGCAATGGGTCAAAGGCAGCAAGTTCAAGTACGACTTGAACGTCGTCTTCAATAAGTCTGCGCCGAACATCCCGCTCGACAGCCCGTTCGTGCCGATTCAATATTCCTGACGGGGATACGGGCCAGCGAAGTAAGACCGCCGCGCCGACGCGCGGCGGTCGTCAGCAAAGTCGTTCATGACAATTCTCCTGGAACTTGACGGAGTGTCGAAATCCTACGGCGCGCTCAAAGCCGTGGACACCGTGAGCCTTGCCGTTGCAGACGGCGAGGCGCTCGCCGTGATCGGCCCCAACGGCGCCGGCAAGACCACCCTGTTCAACCTGATCACCGGCGACGTGGCGCCGAGCAAGGGCCGCATCGTATTCGGCGGTGCCGACATGACCGTCATGGCGCCGCATGCACGCTCGCGGCTCGGCATCGGCCGCTCCTATCAAATCCCGCACCCGTTCGCGAATATGAGCGTGTTCGAAAACCTTTTGGTCGGCGCCATCTATGGCGGCGGCACGAGCGAGCGCGACAGCTATCCGCGCTGTTGCGAGGTGCTGCGGGTGACCGGGCTTTACGACAAAGCCAATGTGCCGGCGCGGACGCTGACCTTGCTTCAGCGCAAACGGCTTGAGCTGGCACGCGCGCTGGCGATTCAACCGAAACTGCTGCTGCTCGACGAGATCGCCGGCGGACTGACCGAGTTCGAATGCGGCGAACTGGTCAAGACCATCAAGGCCATTCACGCCAATGGCACCACGATCGTCTGGATCGAGCACATCGTCCACGCGCTGGTGTCGGTGGCGAGCCGCTTGGTCGTCATGAATTTCGGGCAAGTTTTGGCGCAGGGCGATCCGCGCGAGGTCATGGCCGAACCCAAAGTGCGCGAAGTCTATATGGGCATGCCGGTGTCATGAGCCTGCTCTCGAGCAACAATCTTTCCGCGTTCTACGGCGACTTCCAGGCGCTGTTCGATATCAACGTCAGCGTCGAGCAAGGCGAGACCGTCGCCATCATCGGCGCCAACGGTGCCGGCAAGACCACGTTTTTGCGCGCGATCGCCGGCGCGCTGCCGACCAAGCCCGAAATGGTGATGTTCGACGGCCGGCCGATCGGCCACCTGACGCCACACGAGGTGGTGCGGCTTGGCATCGCCATGGTGCCGGAAGGCCGGCGGCTGTTTCCAAGCCTTTCAGTCGAGGAAAATCTCCGGCTCGGCGGCCACAGCGAGCGCAAGGGGCCGTGGAATCTGGGGCGCGTCTATGAACTGTTCCCGCGCTTGCGCGAATTGCGCCACCTGCCGGCGCCGGCTCTGTCCGGCGGCCAGCAGCAGATGGCAGCGATCGGCCGCGCCTTGATGGCCAATCCACGGCTTTTGCTGTGCGATGAGCTCTCGCTCGGCCTGGCGCCGGTCGTCATCCGCGACATCTACCAATGCCTCGGCGCCGTCACCGCCGAAGGCACCACCGTCGTGCTGGTCGAGCAGGACATCAACCGCGCGCTCGACGCCTCGGTGCGCTTCTATTGCTTCCAGGAAGGCCGCCTGGCGCTCAGCGCGCCGACCAAGAATTTCGATCGCTCAGCGATCACCGCCGCGTATTTCGGTTTGTAAGGCAGCTACGATGGAATGGCTCAACATTCTCAACCAAGGCAGCCTGCTCGGCGGCATCTATGCCCTCTTCGCCATCGGGCTGTCGATGTCGTTCGGCATCATGCGGCTGGTCAATATCGCCCACGGCGACTTCATCGTGCTGTCGGCCTATGTGGCGCTGGTCGTCACCCAAGGCACCGGGCTCGATCCGATCTTGAGCCTGATCATCGTCGTGCCGGTGATGTTCGCCGTCGGCTACGCCGTCCAGCGCGGCTTGCTCAACCACACGCTCAGCGGCGGATTGTTGCCGCCGCTCCTCGTCACCTTCGGCATTTCGGTGATCATCCAGAACGGTCTGCTGCAGGGCTTTGGTGCCTATACGCAGCGGCTGCACGAAGGCGCCATCGAAACCGCGAGCGTGCAGATTCCCGGCGGCATCTCGGTCGGTGTCTATCCGCTGGTGGTTTTCGCCGTGGCGGTGTTCTCCATAGCGAGCCTCCAGCTTCTGTTCTATCGCACCGGCCTCGGCCGCGCCTTTCGCGCCGTGTCCGACGATGCCGATACCGCCGAGCTCATGGGGATCGACAACCGCAAGCTCTACGCGCTGGCGCTCGGCATCGCCATGATCTTCACCGCCATCGCCGGCGTGCTGTTTGCCATCCGAACGATTTTCGATCCCGCGGCGGGACCGATCCGGCTCATCTTGGCTTTCGAGGCCGTGATCATCGGCGGACTCGGCAATATGTGGGGCACGCTGATCGGCGGCGTGGTGCTAGGCGTGGCGCAGGCGGTCGGTGCCGCGCTGTCGCCGACCTGGCAAATCCTCGCCGGCCACATCGCCTTTCTGGTCATCCTGATTGTCCGCCCGAGCGGACTGTTTCCGCGCACCAAGGACTTGTGATGGAAGCCGAGCGCGTCGAGCGCGCAACGAAAGCCAGTCGCGCCTTCGCCTTGGTCGCGGCGCCGGCGCTCCTCGCGCTGGTGGCTTTGCCGTGGTGGGGCGATGCCGGCTGGATGCGGCTCATTGCCGAGATGGCCTATTATCTCGCGCTCGCGCAATTGTGGAATCTGCTCGCCGGCTACGCCGGCCTCGTCTCTGTCGGCCAGCAGGCCTATGTCGGGCTCGGCGGCTATGCGCTGTTCTATCTGACCGGCGCGCAGAACATGAACGTCTATCTGGCGCTGGCGATCGCCGGGCCGTTCGCCGGCCTGATCGCGATCCCTGTCTCGTTCGCGGTGTTCCGCCTGCGCGGCGCCTATTTCGCCGTCGGCACCTGGGTCATGTCCGAAGTCTTTGCGCTCTCGGCAAGCCTCATCGCGGTGCTCGGCGGCGGCTCCGGTCTGTCGCTGACGCCGGCGATCTTGCGGCAAATCTCGCCCGACCGCGGCAGCCGCGATGCCATCCTCTATCTGATGTCGCTTGCGATCTCGGTCGTGGTCTGCGCCATCGTCTATCTCTTGCTGCGGTCGCGCCACGGCCTGGCCCTGACCGCGATTCGCGATTCCGAACCGGCGTCGGCGAGCCTCGGCGTCAATACCTTCCGCACCAAATTCATCATCTATGTCGCCACCGCCGCCTGCACCGGCCTGATCGGCGCGCTGATCTTCCTGCAGAAGCTTCGCATCTCGCCGGAGGCGGGCTTTAGCATCAACGACTGGACCGTGGTGGTGATCTTCATGGTTGTCATCGGCGGCATCGGCACAATCGAGGGGCCGTTCATCGGCATGCTGGTTTACATTACGCTACGCGAGCTATTGGCCGACTATGGCACCTACTATTTGATCCTGATGGGCATGATCGCGATCGCGGTAATGCTCAAAGCGCCGTCGGGGATTTGGGGCTGGGTCGTGCAGCGCTACGATGTGCAGCTTTTCCCCGTCGGCCGGCGCCTGGTGCTGACGCCCCCGACGCCGCCGCAAACATCCGAGCGATAGGAGCAGCGCATGCCGCCCTCCCCGACCCAGAGCGCGACCAAAGAGGAGATCATGGACCGGGTCCGCGCCATGGCGCCGCGCTTTGCCGAGCGTGCGGCGGCGGCGGAAGAAGCGCGGCGAATCCCCGAAGAGTCGGTCAAGGACATGCTCGACGCCGGTTTTGCCCGCATCCTGGTGCCGAAGAACGTCGGCGGCTATGGGCTTGGCTTTGACACCTGGTTCGAGGTTACACGCGAGCTCTGCAAGGCCGATGCCTCGCATGGCTGGTGCGCCAGCCTGATCATCCACCACAATCATTTGATCGCGCAGTATCCGCAAGCCGCGCAGAAAGCGCTGTGGGCCGACGGTCTCGATGTGCCGGTTGCAGCGTCATTCGCGCCGGCGACAGTGGCTGTGCCGGTCGACGGCGGCTATCGCGTTTCTGGCAAAGGCTCGCCATTCGCCAGCGGCGTCGATCATTGCACCTGGGTCATGCTCGGCGGCATGGCGCAGGATGGCGGCACCCCGGAGTGGAAATTCTTCCTGGTCGCGCCCGGCGACTACACCATCCGCGACACCTGGTTCACCGCCGGCATGCGCGGCACCGGCAGCAAGACCATCGTCACCGACAACGCCTTCGTGCCGAGCGGACTGGTACTGAAGCTGGCGGAATTGCGTGACGCCAAAACGCCAGGCGGCGCCATGCACAGCGACACCATCTTCCACACGCCTTTCTTCTATTATGCACCGATCTCGTTCGCGACGCCGATGCTCGGCGCCGCACAAGGCGCCTACGAGCATTTCCGCGACTGGACCAAGACGCGCCAAGCGCAAGACGGCTCATCGGTGGCCGAGAAGACCTCGGTCCAGGTGCGCATGGCACGCGCCGCCGCCGATCTCGACGCCGCCGATCTGCTGTTGCGGCGCGCCGTGAACGTCACCGACGCGCCGCAAGATTATTCGCCGCACCATCTCGCCCGTTCGGTGCGCGATTTTGCGCGGGTATCCGAGCTGACGGTTGCGGTGGTCGACACGCTGGTCGCCCTGAGCGGAACGGCGAGCTTCAACACCTCTCACCCGCTGCAGCGCGCCTGGCGCGACATCCACTTCATGTCGATGCACATCGCCGTCAACACCGAGATGAATTTCTCGCACTACGGCCGCATGGAGCTCGGCCTCGGGCGCGATGCCAGCCGGCCGTATTTTTGATTGTCATGCCCGCAAAGGCGGGCACCCAGTGGTCACCGTCGATGAGGTCGATGCACCGATGCGCCGGTGATTACTGGATCATCCGCCGGAGCCTGTCATCGGGCCGGCCACTTCGGGCCGGACCCGTTGGCGGATGATGACAGTCAGCGTAGCCCCGCCTGCTGCACCAGCGGATAGACCTTGTCCTTGAACCAGCGCTGGTCCTCGATGTAGCGCGGCCAGTTCAAGAGCGTGCCGTCGAGGCCCATCTTCGACATGCGTATCAAACCGTCGACGATCTGCCCGGGCGTGCCGATCAGCGGATAGCCGCCCCAGACGGCGATGAAATGCTTCTTCATTTCGGCGAGCACCGGCGGAGGCAAGGTCTTGGCATTGGCGATCATGGTCTCGACCAGATTTGAGACTGCCTCCCAATCGCCTTTCGCGTTCACATAGTCCTCGAAATAGTCCTTCGCTTCCTTTTCGGTCTCGCCCTGCACCACATAGGCGTAGCTCCAGACCTGGATGTCGCGGCCGTATTCCTTGCGGGCGAGCTCGCGATAAGAGTCGATCTTGGCTTTGCAGTCGTCGAAATCGTGCGAGCCGAACACCACATAGACCATGTCGCAATATTTCGCGGCAAAATGCTGGCCCTTCTCCGAGCCGCCGGCATTCATCACCGGCGGAAACGGCTTTTGGATCGGCTTCGGCTCCAGATACCCCTTCTTGATCGTGTAGAAGCGGCCTTCGAAATCGAACGGTTCATCGCGCGTCCACAGCTCTTTCAAAATATGCAGCCACTCGGCGGCACAATCGTAGCGGTCATTGTGCTCCATCAGCGGCGAGCCGAACATTTCGATCTCCGGCCGGTTCCAGCCGGTGACGATGTTGAGCGCGAAGCGGCCGCCGGTGACGTGATCGATGGTCGCCGCCTGCTTCGCCGCCATCACCGGATGGATGGTCGGCACGTGCGAGGTGGCGAAGATGCCGGAATAATGCGTCGAGGCGCCGATCGCCGAGGCCCAGGAGAAGCATTCGAAGCCCGGGCCGTTGAAATTGGTGACCCCGCCAAAACCGTGCCAGCGCCCGATCGGCACCAGCGCCTCAAATTCCATGGACTCGGAGATTTTCGCCAGTTCCAGCGTATTCGGCCAGTTGATCTCGAGCACGCCGTCGATGGTGGAAATGGCGCAGCCGCGGTCGAGATTGGTGCCGAAGGTGCCGAGCTTGAGCTTCCTATCGTTGAAGACCGGATTGGTGCTGCGGCGCTGCATTGGCATTCCTCCCGCGCGTGTTCGGAAAGCTTACGAATGCAAGCACGCTGTGGCAATCGGCACGCGATCGTGCACAATATCGCGGTCAATGCTGGAGCCGGCCATGTCGATTTTCGCCGTGAACTACCTGTGCCGCGAGGTTTTGCGCGACCACGCCTTCCGCGCCGCCATGAAGGCCGATCCGGCCAAGGCGCTGGCAACCCTCGACCTCACCGACGAGGAGCGCCGCTGCCTCCTGGCCGGCGACGTCGGGCAGCTCTACCGCATGGGCGCCAACGGTTTTCTCATGAACTATCTCGCCCGCTTCGAAGTCTGCGGGCTGAACGCCGAGACCTACAACCAGCGCATGCGGGCGGTGAAGGTCGACGAAATCGGCCAGCCGGTGGCGTGAGGCGATAACAGTCAACAGGAGCTCAATTCATGGCCCAGATCGTCGCCGGTTTCGGCGTGCCGCACACCCCGATCTTCCCGCATTTCGTCAAGCGCGACGGGCCCGATTGCGAGATCGCAAAGCTGTTCGGCGCACAGAAGGAAGAGCTTGCCGCCACGCGGCCCGATTTGATCGTGATGTTCGATACCGATCACCTCAACACCTTCTTCCTCGACGCACTGCCGATCTTCGCCATCGGCGTCGACAAGAATTTCAGAGCGCCGAACGACGAGCCGCGCGACGTGCCGAATTACATCGTGCCGTCGCTGCCGGCGCTCGCCGCCCATATCCGGGCCGCCGCGGTCAACGCCGGCTACGACGTCGCCATGACGCAGCATTTTTCGGTCGATCACTCGGTCACTGTGCCATTGCACTTTCTGACGCCGGACATGAAAATCCCGGTCATCCCGTTCTTCATCAGCGGTCACGTGCCGCCGTTGCCGTCGGCGCAGCGCTGCCATGCGCTCGGCCAAGCCGTGGCGCGCGCCATCGAATCCTGGCCGGCGCCGCTACGCGTCGTCGTCATGGGCAGCGGCAGTTTTTCGCTCGAAGTTGGCGGCCCGCGCATGGCGGCGAGCCGCTCGGACGGCGTGCCGGATCCGGATTGGGCGGCGCGCGTGATCAAGCTTTTGGAGGACCAGAAGATCGACCAACTGATTGCCGAATCCACGCAGCATCGCATGCTGAAAGCCGGCAATGTCGGCGGCGAGCTGTTGAACTGGATCGCCATGCTCGGCGCCATCGGCAACCGCAAGCCGACTTACGTGGCGCCGCAGATGCAGAACGGTCATGCCTATGGCGTGTGGCGGTGGAATTGACGGCCGATGATCAAAACATAGGATAGGCCGGATTGAGGCCGAGGCCGAATTCCATCCGCCCAAAATTCTCCGCCGGCACGTCCCAGTTCATCACCACGTGCGAGGAGATGGCGTGGACGTCGCGCCAGCAGCGCTGGATCGGATTGTCGTCCATCAAGCCACTCGAGCCGGAGATCTTGACCAGATCGTCCATGGCCTCGCGCAGCTTGCGCACGGCGAAGGTGAAGTCACGGCGCAATAGCGTGCGCGTCTCGATCGACATGCCGGAATAATCCTGCCGTGCCAGCTTGAAGGCGCGCCGCGCCAACAGCTCCGCCGCGTCGATCTCGGCGGCGATCTCGGCGACGCGCATCTGCACCGGCACGTGCTGGGCGATATTGAGCGCCGTGTAGGTCAGATAGCGCTTGCGCGTCCATTGCACGAAATCGGCATAGCCGCCGCGGGCGAGGCCGAGCACTGGGGCGAGCAGCGCATAGCTGTGCACCGCGATGAACGGCGTGTTGAAAATCGGATTGGTGTTGACCTTCGATCCGGGCGAACAGGCGTCGCGCAAGGTCGAAAACGACACGCTGCGATGCTCGGGCACGAAGACGTTGTCGAGCACCGACGTGTTCGAGCCGCTGGCGCGCAGGCCGGCGCAGTACCACGTGTCGTCTTGCTTCACCTCGGCCACCGGCACCAGATAAAGCCGCATGTCGGGATGGTCTTCGCCCTCGCGCTGCACCAGGCCGCCGATCATGATCCAGTGCGAGTGCCGCAAGCCTGAGCACCACGACCAGCGGCCGTCGAGCCGGTAGCCGCCCGGCGCCGGCGCGACTTTCCCGGTCGGCGCCGCCGAGGTGGCGATGCAGGCGGCCTTGTTGCGGCTCCAGACGTCGTACTGCGCCTCCTCCGGGAACAGCGCCAGGATGCAGGCGTGATCGGCGAGATAGTTCAGGCACCAGGCGGATGAGCCGCAGGTCGATTTGCCGAGCTCGACGGCGATGTCGAATGCCACTTCGTGGTCGTGTTCATAGCCGCCCCAGCGTTTGGGTTGCAGGGTGTAGATGAGTCCGGCTTCGATGAATTCGTCCACCGACTCTTGCGGAATATTGCGGTCGCGTTCGGCCCGCACCGCGCGTTCGCGCAGGTTTGGCGCCAATGCGCGCGCCCGCGCGACAAGCTCCTCGGCGGTCGGAATGGTACCCGGCGCGGCGGCCGGACGCAGCTCGGCGACGCTCATGGCATTTCCTCCTGTTGGCAAAAGAGTGCGCCGGCAATCGGCGCGGATCAAGCCTTGCGCCCGGAAACGGCGGCGCTATCGTATCCGCCACGGCGGCTGCAGCCCGAAGGGAAAGCGCGATGCGTCTTGGGATATTCATGATGCCGGTGCATCCGCCGACGCGCTCGTTCACCGATACGCTGGCCGAGGACGAGGAGAAGTCGCTCTACGCCGACCAGCTCGGTTTCGACGAATTATGGGTCGGCGAGCATTTCTCGGCGACCACCGAGCCGATCCCCTCGCCGCTGATGTTCATGGCGGCGCTGGCGCCGCGCACCAAGAACTTGAGCTTCGGCACCGCGGTGATTTGTTTGCCGAACCACGATCCGGTGAAAGTCGCGGCCGAAGTCGCGCAATTCGATCATATGACCCGCGGCCGTTTCATGCTCGGCGTCGGTCCGGGCGGGCTGTTGTCCGACTTCGAGCTGTTTGGCAATGCCGACCGCGGCGTGCGCACACGCAAATTCGTCGAATCGATCAAGACGATCCAGCAGATCTGGGCGCAGGATCCGCCTTACGATTTTCCGGGCGAGTTCCGTAGCGTCAGCCTCAAAGAGGCGATCATACCCAAACTCGGCATCGGCTATATGCCAAAACCGTTCCAGAAACCGGGCCCGCCGATCTCGACTTCGCTGTCGAGCCGCGATTCGCCCACCGCGCGCATTGCGGCGAAACAAGGCTGGGGCATCATCTCCGGCAACAATGTGCCCTCGAGCGCGATCGCATCCCATTGGCAGACCTATTCGAAAACGTGTCTGGAAATGGGCGTAGCGCCGAAGGGCGAGAATTGGCGCGTGGCGCGCAGCATCATGGTGGCCCCGAGCGACGCCGAAGCCCGCGACCGCATTCACAACGAGCGAGGCTCCAACCACTATTTCTACACCTATATGCGCGAGGTGCTGTCGCGGGTCGGCATTCTCTCCGTGCTCAAGCCCGATCCGAACATGTCGGACGACGAGGCCACAGTCGAAGCCATCACCGAAGGCTGCATGATCCACGGTTCGCCGAAAACGTTTCTCGACAAGCTCGTCGCCTTCCGCGACACGGTCGGCCCGTTCGGCACCCTGCTGATGACGGGTCTTGACTGGAGCGGGCCGAACCGCGCCTGGGAGCGCGACTCGATGCGGTTATTGGCGCAGGAGGTGATGCCGAAATTCCGCCAGCACGTGATGGCGCAGGCGGCGGAGTGACACTGAAACGATCGGGCCGGCTACTTCGGCGCCTCGCCGCTGTAGCGCAGCACAAACAGTCCCCATTTGTCGTCGTTCATGAAGATGTTGCCGCGGGCGTCGACGGCGAGCTCCTCGCTCCAGTTGATCTCCGACGCATGCGCGCCGGCTTGCGCCGGCATGTTGGCCCGCTCCGGCGGCATGAAATAGCCGACCTCCTTCGGCAGGCGCGGGTCGCCGATGTCGAAGATGCGCAGCCCGGCATTGAACCAGGCGACGTCGATCAGCTTGCCCGGCTGCTCGATCGCCGGATTGTGGATTTCCTGGCTGGTATTGTGCGGGCCGAAGCGGCCGCCCTTGTCGCAGAAATCCTTGTACGGCGCGTCCGCGGGCGGCACCGGCGTCGGAAAGATCGAAATCAGCCGCGGATGCGCCGGGTTGGCATTGTCGATCAGGCCGGCGAAGTTGAGACCGTCGTCCTGGCATTTTTCCTTCTGCGCTTCAGAGCTGACATAGAGCAGGTTTCGATCCCACAGCGGCAGCACGGTATGGACCGACTGGATGCCGACCCTGGCGAACGGTTCCGTGATGTGCAGCTTGCCGATCAGTTTCGGATTGGTCGGATCAGTCAGGTCGAGATTGACCACGTCCGGCGTGTAGGGCAGCGACGCCCATTTGCCGTCCGGGCTCACATTGACCGGCCCATGAAAACCTTCCGGATAAGGCAATGCCGGCTCGCCATCCTTCTGCCCGGGCTGCCACCACTTGCCGATGTCCTTGGGATGCGCCGGGTCGCTGACATCGAGGATCACCATGATGTTGCCGGTGAAGCCCGGATAGCTGGTCGAGAGATAGGCGTATTTGCCGCCCGGATAGGAATTGCGGTGGGCGCCGGTGACGCCACCCATCCACGAGCCGACCTGCTTGGGATTTTCCGGATCGGAAATGTCCCACAGCAGCACCGCTGGCAGCGGATTCTTCTGCGGCGTAAAACTGTTGAGCGAGGTGATCATCAGGTTGTCGTGCAAAGTGACTTGCGACGTGATGATGCTCTTGTCGTCGGTCTCGTAGGGAATGAATTTCACATAGCGCGGATTGGCCGGGTCGGTGACGTCGACGATGCTCCAGCCCTGATTGAAGGAATGGCCCGTGTAGAGATACCACTTGTCGTCCGCGGTGTGCTTGATGGCGATCTTGAAGGCGCCGTAGCGCCCGCCAAGCGCCGAGAAACCGATCTGCTTGACATGCTCCGCCCGTGCGCCGGGCGGAAACGGATCGGACAGCGCGCCTTGCGACGCGACGAGCGCCAAAGAAACGAACGCAGCGAACTTTCCCGATGTAATGCTCACGAGTTCCTCCCGTCGCGATCGAATTTTTGCAGCATGGCGTCGCGAAAGAATTTTGGCAATTCGGCGAGATCGCCATTGCCGTAATCGCCATCGACCGCCGCCGACAGCGATGCCAGTGTGCCGGCCGCCAACGGCATCGGTACCCCGGTGAGCGCGCCGGTCGCGACCGCCGACATGATGTCTTTGCGCAGCGTGCGAATATCGAGGGTCATGTCGCCGCTGTTGCCCTTGAGCACCTCGGCCTTGCTCTTGAGCCAGCCGCATGCCGTGGCGCTCTCCTGCAACACGTCGACCATGAGATCGAGGGCAAGACCCTGCTGCAGGCCGAGCGCAAGCGATTCCGCTATCGCCTGGATGTAAGCGCCGAGGCCGAGATTGGCGGCGAGCTTCATGGCGTAGCCGCTGCCGTTTGGGCCCATGTGGACGATGCGCCGGGTGAGCTTTTCCAGCACCGGCTTCGCGCGCTCGAGAGCCTCCGGCTTGCCGCCGACCATGGCGAACAGCGTGCCAGCCTGCACCTGCGGGATCGTCCCGAGCACCGGCGCCTCGATCAGCCGCGCGCCGCGCGCTTCGACCAGTGGCGCAAGCTCGCGGCCGGTCATCGGCTGCAGCGTGCTCATCTCGATGAACAGCTTGCCGTTGACGTCGCCTTCGAGGAACCCGGCCGGGCCGGTGAAAATCTTTCGCACGCCGTGGTCTTCGGTGATGCTGGAAATGACGATCTCGGCGGCGGCGGCAACGCCGCGGGCATTGGCGGCGATACGCAACCCGTCCGCGGTCAGCACCTCGTTCGCCTTGGCGTTCTGGTCCCAACCCGTCACGTCAAATCCCTGCTGGCGCAGACGGCGGGATATTGCCGCGCCCATGCGGCCGAGGCCGACAATGCCAAGTTTCATAAATCCTCCCTATGCGTCGCACATTTGACGCATAATAACCGGCAGCAAGCTATAGCGAACAAGGATGTGCAGGTCGGTCAGCGCCGCAGCGCATGGCTGCGCATGTGCTTGATCAAGAGATCGGTTTGCGGCGAGGAATCGTTGCGGCGATAGACGAAGGCGATCGCCGATTTCGGCACCGAGCTTGTCGCAATCTCCCGGAAGACGACGTTCGGAATATTCATCCTGGTCATGGTCAGCGGAATGACGCCGATGCCGTAGCCCATGGACACGTAGGTCAGGATGGTCATGAAATCATCGTCGCGCTTGACCACGCGCGGCGTGAACTGCCCGGCGACGACTTCGGTGTGGCCCCAGAAGCCGATGTCGAGCTCGGGGCCGGTATTAATGAACAGCTCGTCTTTCAGCGCTGCGGGGGTGATGGTCTTGCGGCGTGCCAGCGGATGCTTGGCGGGCAATGCCAGCACCATCGGCTGGCGGTAGACGTCGAAGCCTTCGAGCCCTGCCGGATATTTGTGCGGGCTGCGGGTGAAGCCGGCGTCGAGGTCCTTGCGCATGATCCCCTTGATCTGGTCCATCGGCACCAGCTTGCGCATATTGATCTCGATCGCCGGATTGGCGCGCCGGAAATCGGTAAGCGATTTCTGCAAAACGCCCGAGCAGACCGCCGTCGTCATGAAGCCGATGTCGATGCGGCCGACCTCGCCGCGCTGCGCCTGCTGCGCGACGGTCTTGGCTTCCTCGACCTGACGGAGCACATGCTGCGCGCGTTCGAAAAACTGCAAACCCGCTTGCGTCAGCGCCACGTGGGTATTGCCCTTGCGCTCGACCAGCCGCGCTCCCAACAGGCGTTCCAGCTTCTTGATCTGATGCGTCAGCGTCGGCGGCGTGATGTGGAGCCGTTGCGCGGCGCGGGAAAAATGCTGCTCTTCCGCGAGCACCGCGAAATAGCGAAACAGCCGGGTTTCAATGTCAGCCATTCATTAGACGTCATCGAATGATCCGAAGACGGCGCTATAATGACATATCGACCGGCAATGTGAATGGTGATCGAATCTCTTCCCGATCTTTGTGTTGCTGTTGCTGGGTCACAAAATCCAACGAAAGCCGTTCCAGCATATATGCGCGCGTGTCCAAATCTCTCAGTTCAGCCGCCGATTGCGTCCGTGGGATGCAGCTCCCGGCGATATGCTTGCGCGTTTGCCACGCGCGCCGACGGCATCCGGCGCGGCGGCGTTTGATGACCCGTTAGAATGCGCAACGCTCCTGCAACTGGAATTGCCTAATGATGGCGATCAAAACTCCCAACCCGACCGACAAATATGTCGGCGCGCGCATACGGATGCGCCGCCTGATGCTCGGCATGTCGCAGACCGCCTTGGCCCAAGGCCTCGACCTCACCTTCCAGCAGATCCAGAAATACGAGAAGGGCATCAACCGGGTCGGCGCCAGCCGGTTGCAGCAGATCGCGCACACTCTGCGCGTGCCGGTCGAGTTCTTCTTTGAAGGCGGGCCAGGCGTCCCGGGCGCGAAAGCGGACGCCCCCGACGCGCCGTCGCTCGCCCATGTCTCGGAATTCCTGGCTTCGCCCGACGGGCTGACGCTGGTCGCCGGCTTCGTGAAAATCCGCTCGGCAAAACTGCGCCGCTCCATCGTCGAGCTCGTCAGCTACCTGGCGCAAAGCCAGGACAAATAGTCGCCGCCCCGACCGCGGCTTGACCGGAAGTCGTCGCCAGAACCGCGGCCCGGGGCGCCTCGCATTCCCATCCGTGGCTTGTTTATATCTGAGAACAGCGGCGTTTTCGCCGGGCGCCGCTGTTTGTCGTACTGTCGCGGCGGACTTAAGATCGGTTGGGGGAGCCGGAAGTGACCCATTTCAACCCCGGATTTGCCGACGATAATCCTTGTCTTGTAGGTTGGGTCGGGGATTAAACTCTTGCCGGGTAGTACTGAGGGACGCCGGCCGCGACGCGGGGACCGTCAACGCAGCGTTTTGGCTTGCGTCGAAAGGCATTTGCGCCGGCTAGGTTGGGGCTGTTGGGGATGAAGATTCTGATCGTCGACGATCACGCCTTGATTCGTGATGCGATGCAGGGCGTGCTGAAGAAGCTGCAGCGCGGCGTCGTGGTGCTGGAGGCGTCCGACAGCCAGCAGGCGTTTGCCATCATTGCCGGCAACCCCGATATCAACCTGATATTGCTCGACCTGACTTTGCCGGACCGCGACGGACTTTTGGTGCTTGCCGAATTGCGCGGGCGCTATCCGGCCATCTCGGTTGTCGTGCTGTCGGCGCTGCAAGATCGCGCCAATGTCCAGAAAGTGCTCGATCTCGGCGCCGCCGGCTTCATTCCGAAATCGGCGCGGCGCGAAGTCATGCTGAGCGCGCTGCAGCTGGTTTTCGCCGGCAGCGTCTACATTCCTCCGGAGATTCTGGCGCCGGAGGGATTTGCGGAAGCCGCGCCGAGCCAGCAGTATGAAAGCCGCCCGAGTGAAAACCGCCAGATCGTCTCGCCCGCCGATCTCAAGCTATCGGACCGCCAGCAGGACGTTCTCGCGCTGATGATGCAAGGCAACAGCAACAAGATGATTTGCCGGACGCTCAATCTCGCCGAGCCGACGGTCAAAAACCACGTTACCGCGATCTTGCGGGCGCTGAAAGTGTCCAACCGCACAGCGGCCGTGATCGCCGTTAAAGACCTGGGCTGGAAGCTGCCGATGACACCGACGACGCCAAAAGAATGACGCCCTCGTTCAAGGCGAGGTCGCGTCCGGTCTGGATTCTTCCGCATCGGGCAGCTTGCGCACGACCGCTCGTGGCACCGGCTTGACCGCCTGATTGAACATGGCGCGCAGCGCCATCGGATCGACCGGCTTGTGCAGCAGGTGGAAACCTTTGACTTTCGCCTCATGCAGCGTTGCCGGATCGGTATCGCCGCTGATGAGAAAAGCCGGAATTGGCGTCGACAATTCGCCGCGCAGCCATTCGACGGTCTCGATGCCGGTGCGGCCATTGGCCAAGTGATAATCCGAAATGATCAGGTCCGGCACATCGTCCTGCTCGGTCGCCGCCTTGAGCGCCTTGCTGTCGCTATCCGCGGTGACGACCCGGCAACCCCACTTGCGAAAAATCCCGCTCATGCCCTCGAGCACCAGCGGATCGTCGTCGATCACCAGGACGAGCTTATCATGCGACAAGCTCGGTTGGGCGCGCGGAACAATGGACGCCTCGATGGCCCGCTTGTTGGCCGGAGCGACCGGGACGGTGACGGCAAAGACGGAGCCCTTACCCACGGTCGACTTCACCTCGATCGGGTGATCGAGAAGACGGCAGAGCCGGTCGACGATGGCAAGCCCGAGACCGAGACCGAGACCGGCACGCCGGTCGCGATCCGGTTCGCCCAGGCGATAGAACTCGCCGAATATCTTGTCGTGCTGATCGGCGGCAATGCCTATGCCGCTGTCCCACACCTCGATACGCAACTGATCGCCACGTTTCCGGCAGCCGACCACCACGCCGCCGCTGCGCGTATAGCGCAGCGCGTTCTGAACCAGATTGAAAACGATCTGCTGCAGCAAAATGACGTCGCTGCGCACCCCGGCGTCGCTCGGCATTGCCCGGAACGAGAGCTTTTTCTCCCGCGCCGCCCCGGCAAAGGTGGTCTCGGCGTGCGCCAACAATTGCGCGACCGGGAACACCGTGATGTTGACGGGGGTCGCGCCGGCATCGAGCTTGGAGATATCGAGCAGCGCGCTGAACAATTCGTTCATCGCGGAGAGCGCATCCTCGATGCGGCTGACGATCTGACTGCGCTCGGCGGCGCGCAGCTTGCCGTGCAGTTGCGCGACGAAAAGGCCCAAGGCATGAAGCGGCTGACGTAAGTCATGACTAGCCGCAGCGACAAAACGCGACTTGGCTTGGTTGGCGGCTTCGAATTGGCGGGTACGTTCTTCGACCTTACCTTCCAACCCGGCGTAGGATTCCTGCAGCCTGGCGGCCATGGCGTTGAACTGCTCGCCGAGCGCCTCCAGCTCGTCACCGGTTTTGATCGAAAGACGTTGTCCGAGGTCGCCGCTGCCAATGCGCACGGCGCCATCGCGCAGAGCACGAATCGGAACGACCATTCGACGGGCTAGCAACAGTCCGGCAAAAATGGCCAGCACAAGCGCCACCAGAATTACAATGCCGGAACGCAACGCGGAATCGTATAGCGGGGCGTAGGCCTCATCTAGAGGCAACTCTGCAAACACGAGCCATTCAGGCGGCTTCACCTTGTCATAGTTGCTAACTTCAGGCGGCTTCACCTCAGCATAGGTACTCAAGACACCCCGGCCCGTGATGTCGACACCTTGCAGGGGTTGATCGGTTAGGCCGCTCGACTCTGCCGCACGTGCTGCTTGTACCTGCGCAAGGCCGGACATGTCGGTCTTCCGGAGTACCTGGCTGATATCAGGATGCGCGATCAGGCGTGCTCCCTCGTCAACGACATAAGCCTGTCCAAATTTGCCCACCTTAATTGGCGATATCACGTCCCAAATGAACGTGAGGTTCACTTGCGCAACGATGACGCCGAATTCCGGTCGAACGCCGGCCATCGCTATCGTCATATACGGTTGCGACTCGTCGATAAAATAAACCGGGCCATAATAGACTTTGTTGACCATCGCCTGACCAAATGCCGCTTCTTGCGAATGATCGACGTGACTCTCAATGACATCCGGCGCTTCTCGAGACATGCGATATTGCTCTCGTCCCGTCGCATCGAGTTGCACGATCTCCGCCAGCGCAGGCACTTGGCGCATCACGCGAACCGCATCGAACTTCCATTCATCCAACGTGCCATCGCTCAAGGACACTTGGGTTTCCCACACTAATCCCGCCGTGATCTCGTTGAGAAATTGGCCGATTTTGTCCGCCGCGGACCTTGCTTGCTCGCGTTGAATACGAAACAGGAGATTTTGCTGTTCGTGATACGAAAACCAAATGTCAGACACGCCGTTGATCGCCAGAGCGAGGCTGACGATAAATACGAACATCGCGACATATTTTAGAAATAAGCCGCCGCGCGGCGTGGGAGGCAAGCTGGCATCGCTTCCGTTTGGCGAGAAATCTGACATTTCAATCGCTGCGTGTGCCGGCGCTGCGCCCAATCTCGACGGCTTATATCACGTTTCACATCATATTAGTGCACTGCAGCGGCAGAGGGGGCGCGACATGGGGCAAAATGCGACAGAATGCTGCTTTGTCGCCGCTCCGGTAAGTGTAATTCTTGCTAAAGCTGGTCGGTGCCCCCGCAACGAAACTATTATTCGGGCTCCCCTTTTTGCGACCTTTGTCATGGTGGGGTGATGGATCCTAACCGGCGCTCGTTCGTGGTCTTTCTCAGCGCTGCACTAGCAACGCGTTCGAGCCCGTCAAACGCGCAGCGGGCGACACGTTTGCGCACCGTTGGTGTGCTGATGGGGCTTGCGAACGACGCGGAAACTCAGACACGCACCAAAATCATCGAGCAGGGTCTCGCGAAGAAGGGCTGGATCGTCGGTCAAAACCTCCGCATCGAATATCGGTTTGCTGCCGGTGATATCGAGCGCATGCTTAGTTTGTCGAAGGAATTGGTCGCTCTTCACCCTGACGTAATAATCGGTCACAGCACGCCTGTTGTGGCGGCACTTCTCAAAACTACACAATCAATCCCGATTGTATTTGTCGCGGTCGGCGATCCTGTCGGTAGCGGCTTCGTCGCAAGCATCGCGCGGCCGGGGGGCAACGTCACTGGATTTTCAGTCCTGCAGCCAACGGTTACAGGCAAATATCTCTCGATATTAAGAGAACTAAAACCGCAGCTCACACGCGTAGCCATAATGTACAACCCCGAATCCGTTTCGGTCGGAGGGGCGTCCTACATGCCTGCCTTCAGGGGCTCGGCGAAGGAATTCAATGTCACTCCGATCGAGATGCAGGTACATAGTGCGAGCGAAATCGAAACGGGCATCGCCAGCCTAGGGGCCGCGCCTGGCAGTGCACTCATTGTATTGCCCGACAACTTCAATACAGTTCACCGCCAAACCATCATTTCGTTGGCGGCTCAGTGGCACATCCCAACTATCTATGCGTATCGTTATTTTGCCGATGAGGGCGGCTTACTATCTTATGGCGTTGACGTGTTGGATTTATTCAGACGAGCGCCCGATTACGTGGATCGCATCCTCCAAGGCGCGAATCCTGCAGACCTTCCCGTGCAGGCGCCTAGGAAATTCGAACTTGTGATCAATTTAAAGACGGCCCGCACACTCGGCCTAGCCGTGCCGCGAATTCTTCTCGCAGGTGCCGATGCCTTGATAGAATAAAGCGTCCTTTAGTTTTTAATGTTGTGGATGAAACTTTTTTCAGTCTGAACTCGTCAGAGAGCCTTAATAGCTCGCGGTGCAAATCCCGCCGCTTTATCGTATTTGGGCATCCCCTGCTCTGGCTCAACCTTTCGGCTGCAAAACCGACGCGTCGACCAGTACGGCGCGGAATGTCTCAGCATTCACTGGCTTGTGCAGGAGCTTATATCCACTAGCGCCGCCGTCGCCCTGCGGAGAAGTGGCGTCGCCGCTAATGAGAAGAGCGGGAATCTCAAACGCATCACGCAACATTTCGATGGCATCTACGCCGGTCGGACCCTGCGGAAGGCGATAGTCACAAACGATCAAATCGGGCCGTTGACCGATTTCGCTCAGCTTCTTCATTGCTTCAATATAGGACTCTGCGGCTACCACCCGGCAACCCCAGGAGCGCAGCAGGCTTCCAGTTGCCTCAAGGACAAGAGGATCGTCTTCGATCACGACAACAAGCTTGCTGGCGCGAGGCGTTTTCATGTTTGGCGGTCCGGCAATTCTGCACAATCAATGTTCTACTTCGCGTTGAAAATAAAGCGGCCGGAAGTCACAAGCAGCACGTACCTTGGTCCCACTATCAGCTGCGCGAGTCCCGAGACTTCAGCGCAGTGGAAAAAGCTTCTGCTTTATTGCGAACGCTTGGGCGTCTCCTAGGCTCAGAAATGCAGTCAAACACAAGGGGCTGCGAGCAAAGGAGATATCTATGACTACGATTAAACTGGGGGACAAAGCGGTCCGTGATACCGCGGCCGTGGATCAGGGCAATGTTCGCCTCGGTGACCTGGCGCCTATTTTTACGCGCCCCACCCAGGCTGGCGACAAAGCGACCCGTGACAACGCGACCGTCGACCAAGGCAGAGTGAAGCTCGGAGATATGGCTCCTGCTTTCTGCGCCGGCGATAAGGTGACGCGTGACGCCGCGACTACGAACCAGGGAAAAGTGAAGCTCGGGGACATGGCCCCTGCTTTCCGCGCCGGTGACAAGGTGGCCCGTGACGCCGCGACTACGAACCAGGGAAAAGTGAAGCTTGGGGACATGGCCCCTGCTTTCCGCGCTGGCGATAAGGTGGTCCGTGACACCGCGACCGTCGACCAGAGCAAAGTAAAGCTCGGGGACATGGCCCCTGCTTTCCGCGCCGGTGACAAGGTGACCCGCGACGCCGCGACCGCGGACCAGAACAAAGTGAACCTCGGGGACATGGCACCTGCTTTCCGCGCCGGCGATAAGGTGACCCGCGATGCCGCGACTGCGAATCAGGACAAGGTACGCCTTGGGGATATGGCCCCCGTTTTCTCTCCGAAAAAGTAACGGACACTCACCCATGGGAACGCTCCCCGCCCTCGGTCGGTTGACGTTCCGAATGTTGTTTGTCCGCGGGGATGCAAGACACTCCCGCGGACAATCTAGCTAGTACCGAAGCCGTACCGTCCAAAAACATCCGTATCGGAGGAGTTTGACTCTATGCACGCTCCTATCCCACCCGACTCCCCACTCGCCCAGTTCTTCCAACTGGTCCCCGACGGCCTACCGCCACGCCGCGCCGACAAGTCGGTCGGCGGCGTCATTCCGGCGCGGGCGCTGCGCTATTGCGAGGCGATCACCAGCGCTTCGGCGTTCGGCTGGTATGTGTTTTTGCCGATGAACTTCAAGGTCGTCTGGGACGGCCACGACATGCTGTGGACCTATCCGGGCGTCGACGAATGGCTGCCGCTGACGCGGGATGCTGTGCAATACCCCGGGTTCCGCGAGCACTTCGATCGGCATGCGCCGGAAGACGTGCGCGGCTTCTCGCCGCCGTTCCTGTCGCCGTCGATCCAGCCGGGCCAGCTGCAAATCTGGACCGGCTGCGTCGCTAAGACCGCGCCGGGCTGGAGCCTGCTGGTTCGCGGGGTGGCGAACCTGTCGAAGAGCCCGTCCTACCAGATGCTGGAAGGCATCATCGAAACCGACACCTGGTTCGGTCCGCTGTTCGACAACGTCCGCCTGCTCAAGACCGACGTTCCCATCGAGTTCCGTGCCGACGTCCCCTTCCTGCAGGTCCAACCCGTCCGCAAGGAGTTTTACGCTGACAAATTCCTACAGAATTTCTCTGTAAAAAGCCTCGACGAGCTGTCGCCGGAGAACTGGGAGGCGTTTCATCGCACCGTGGTCGTGCCCAACACCACGCCGGAGCGCAAGCATGGGCAATATGCGGTCGCGGTGCGCAAGCAAGCGGCCCATGCGGCGCGCCTGGAGCCGGTCTCCGAATGATCGGAGGGGCCACGGCGCGCTCGACCCAGTACTTTAGTACTTAGCAGCCGCCGGCAGCGCCGGTACTTTTGTACGATTCAGATGCTCCCTTGCCCGTGATAAAACTGCCGAACAGGCGGGCACGTGGCAATGGAATACGATCAGCCGTGGGGAAAACTCTCCGAAAAACAGGCAATCCGTTCCAAATTCGCGCTAGGCCGCGCGCCCAACCGCAAGACGTGTTGGACTCAAACCAAGACTTGTTGGACTCTAACTAAGACTTGCGGGACTCAAAGCCGAAATAACGGCGGGCGAGCCGATGATCTCGAGTTCCGCTGAACCTTATACCTGGATCTGGGTCGATGCGCCGTATCTGCGCGAGCAGGCGCAGCGGTGCACGCGTCTCGCGCATGACTGCCCGCACTTGCCGACCGCGCATGCACTCGAAGCGATCGGTGTCGAATTGATGCAGAAGGCCGCTGAGCTCGATCACCTGCAAGAGGATCGCGACGCTGAGCGGTCGAGCCGGGAATAAAAGTGAAAGTGCATCGGTTTATGCCGGTGAAGAGAGAAATCGTGAAGAGATAAATCGTTTAGCTATTCGGGCCTGATCTTGGGGACGCACAGTACACGTGGGAGTATCAGGATGTTGCACGAAGAAAAGGCAAGCAAAACCCTCAGTCCGCGCCAGCGCGATCTGGTGATCGCGTATTTGTCATATGCGCTCGAGGACGTCCGCGCGCTCAGCGAGGCGGGATCGCATTTGCTGCAAATGACGATCGCGACGATCACAGAAGAAACCAGCCAGGACACATCGGTCCAGCCGCTGCAATCGACGACCCCGCACTGAAAAGCAATCTGCGCGGCCGCGTCCCACCGGTGCCGCGCGCGAATCAGTTTTTTCGCGACTTCATCGATTCGACGAGATCGACCAGCGAGTGCCGCGTGCGCCGTTCCGAAATCTCTGCAAACGCTTGAACCAGGCGCAGCGATAGCGGATCGGCAAGCAAACTGAACGGCGAGGTGTCGTCGCCCTTCGCCAGCGTCGCCTTGCCGCCCTCAAACAGCGTGAGAATCGAAACGCCGAGGATCACGCTGATTTCGAAAAGACGGCCGCTGCCGACGCGGTTCGTGCCTTTCTCGTATTTCTGAATTTGCTGAAACGTAATGCCGAGCTCGTTTGCCAAGTCGGTCTGCGACATGCCTTTGGCCAGCCGGTGCACGCGCACATTGCGGCCAACGACCTTGTCCAAGCTTTGCGGGCCTCTGCTCTTCATCGAATCGATCCAATCCAAAAAGTTGTGTCTTACGGCCGTCTTATACATGGCCGAACAAGGGCATACCAGATGTACAAGGCGCCGCGGTGGATAGCGCCAAGTTGTTCCGAGCATGGTTACCTAAGGTTGATCTGGGGAACCGCCAGTAATTTACGGTAATATGGAGACTTTTAGCGTTGTCGTGACAGGTATAGCCCGACAATGTCAGGCTTTGCGGCAATGCAACAAGGGCGGCCAAAAACGGCGGTGTCTCTGCCGCGATTCCGCTCACTCCGCCGGCGTTGCGGCCATCACTTCGCCCGTGCCGGTCAGCGCCGGTGCCAGCGCCGGATAGCGGCTCAGGGCGTATAAGAATACCGCTACGATGCCATAGGCAGCGGCGACCGTCGGCGTCACCGCGATGCCGACCGCCTCGCCATGCATGAAGCCGAAGAATGTCAGTACTGCGCCGGCGAGCGCGAAGGCCGCGGCATTGACGAATTTCTTGTCGATAACGAAGGCGCCGATGGCCGCAAGAATGAGGCCGGTCAAGATGGCGCCACCGCCGAGCGTTCGCAGACCGGGATAGAGCACGCCGACATTGGCGAGCTTGTCGAAGCCAAGCGCCA
>JBAUYI010000248.1:0-1572 GCA_049584715.1 Xanthobacteraceae bacterium | reverse complement strand
GCACTGCTGTCGCCTGGCACGGCAGGCGCGCCGCCAAACTCCCCGATCGCCATTGATGACCCTAACCCGGCTTGCTGCAGTGCAGCATTGTGACGATGGTATGTCATGTCGTCAATATAAACGCAATGATTGCCATTTCCGTTACGTATGAAGGCCAGCGCGTCGCGGCCATTCGCGCTTCACATGGCACACACTCTTGGCAAGGGCAGCTTATTCGCCGGCCTGGATCAGCGAGCCGTGGCGGCGCGCGCTCTGCAACAGCTTGAAGAAGGCCAATACGCCGGCAGCGAAGAACACGACGTTGAGCGCCAGCGCATGGAGCATCAAGTCGGGCCGGAACGTGTGCTCGATCAAGAGCGCGCGCATGCCCTCGAAAACGTAAGTCGGCGGCAGCGCCCACGACACCGGCTGCAGCCACGCCGGCAAAGTCGAGACCGGGTAGTAGACGCACGTCAGCGGCATGAACAAAAACATGATCGACCAGGCGAGATTCTCGGCGCCAAGACCGTTGCGCAACACCAAGCCGGAAACAAAAATCCCGACCGCCCAGGCGGTGAGCATCAGGTTGAGGAAGAATGCCACCAGCGCCAGGCCGAGGCTGTAGAGGTTGAAGCCGAAAAACGCGATCGCGAGAAAGGTCACCGGCACGGTCCCGATCGACAACCGCACGATGCTCATCACCATCAGCGCGCTGATGAACTCGAACGGCCGCAGCGGGCTCATCATCAGATTGCCGATGTTGCGCGCCCACATCTCTTCCATGAACGAGATCGAGAAGCCGAGCTGGCCGCGGAACAGGATGTCCCACAGCAGCACGGCGCCGATGAAGGTGCCGGCGGCTTGGGCAAAAAAGCCGGCGTTCTGCACGATGTAATATTGCAAAAAACCCCAGGTGATCATCTGCACCGTCGGCCAGTACACGAGATCGAGCAGCCGCGGCCACGACGAGCGCAGGAGATACCAGTAGCGCAGCATCATTGCGCCGGTGCGCCGCGGTGAAAAATCCAATCCGCCGTCGCTGAGAGTCGTCATTGTGCGGCCTCGCGCTCAATGCCGCGACCGCGGGCCACATCGAGAAAGACCTCTTCCAGCGTGCGCCGGCCGTAACGCGCCAAGAGTTTCACCGGCGTATCGTCGTCCTCGATATGGCCGCGCTTCATGATGATGACGCGGTCGCACAGCCGTTCGACTTCGGCCATGTTGTGTGAGGCGATGAGCATCGTGGCGTTGCGCTCGCGGCGATAGCGCTCGAGCCGGCCGCGCACCCAGTCGGCGGTGTCCGGATCGAGCGAGGCGGTGGGCTCGTCGAGCAGCAGCAGTTCCGGCGCGTTGATCAAGCCTTTGGCCAGCGCGACGCGGGTCTTCTGCCCGTCCGAGAGCTTGCCGGTCTGGCGGTCGAGCAGATCGGTGAGATCGAGCTCTTCGCCGATCTGCTTGATGCGCTGCGCCAGATCGGGCACGCCGTAGAGCATGCCGAACACGGTGAGGTTCTGCCGGATGGTGAGCCGCATCGGCATGGCCACATAGGGGCTTTCGAAATTCATCCGGTGCAGCACGCGATAGCGCTGCCGC
>JBAUYI010000247.1:0-17667 GCA_049584715.1 Xanthobacteraceae bacterium | reverse complement strand
TTCGTCGAGGACACCATCAAGGCGTTCAAGGGCCGCACCATCCACGCCTTCCACACCGAAGGCGCCGGCGGTGGCCACGCGCCCGACATCATAAAAGTCGCGGGACTGAAGAACGTGCTGCCGTCGTCGACCAATCCGACGCGGCCTTATACGAAGAACACCATCGACGAGCATCTCGATATGCTGATGGTGTGCCATCACCTCGATCCGTCGATCGCCGAGGACCTTGCATTCGCCGAAAGCCGCATCCGCAAGGAAACCATCGCGGCCGAGGACATCCTTCACGACATCGGCGCGCTGTCGATGATGTCGTCGGACTCGCAAGCCATGGGCCGGCTCGGCGAAGTCATCATCCGCACCTGGCAGACCGCGGATAAAATGAAAAAACAGCGCGGCCGCCTGCCGCAGGAGAAAGGCGACAACGACAACGCGCGGGTAAAGCGCTACGTCGCCAAATACACCATCAACCCGGCGATTGCCCACGGCGTGGCGAAGCTCATCGGCTCGGTGGAGAAAGGCAAGCTCGCCGATCTCGTGCTGTGGTCGCCGGCGTTCTTCGGCGTCAAGCCCGATTGCATCATCAAGGGCGGCTCCATCGTCGCCGCGCCCATGGGCGATCCCAACGCTTCGATCCCGACGCCGCAGCCGGTGCATTACCGGCCGATGTTCGGCGCCTTCGGCCGCGCCCGCACCGCGTCGTCGGTGGTGTTCGCCTCGAAGGCGGCGGTACAAGCGGGCTTGCGCAAAAAACTCGGCATCGAGAAGGAGCTTTACGCGGTGCAAAATACGCGCGGCAAGATTTCGAAGAAAAGCATGATCCATAACGACGCCACGCCCGATATCGAGGTCGATCCCGAGACCTACGAGGTGCGCGCCGACGGCGAACTTTTGACCTGCGCGCCAGCGGAAGTTCTGCCGATGGCGCAGCGTTATTTCTTGTTCTGAACCTGTCATGCCCCGCGAAGGCGGGGCACCCAGTAAACGCGGGCGTTTAGGCACGACACTGATGCCAGCGAATACTGGGTCGTCCGCCTTCGCGGACGATGACATGGGAGGGTTCTTGACGCTCGCCTCCCAAATCTCCAAGCTTCCCCCATGGTGGATTTTTCGACGTCGGTGCTTGCGGTTCGCGGCTGCCGCATCCGGCTGATGCGTGGCGGGGCCGGCAGTCCGCTGGTTGTTTTGCATGGCGCGTCCGGCGCAAACGTTCTGCCGTTCATGCAGCAGCTCGCGCAAAAATTCGACGTCATCGCGCCGGAACATCCGGGCTTTGGTGAATCCGACACGCCGGACTGGCTCGATAACATCCACGACCTCGCCTATTTCTATCTCGACGTGCTCGACGAGCTGAAACTCAAGGACGTGAACCTGGTCGGGCTGTCGTTCGGCGGCTGGATCGCCACGGAACTCGCCGTGCGCAACACGCAACGCCTGGCGTCGCTCACTCTGGCCGGCGCGGCGGGTCTCTATCTCGCCGGCGTCGAACAGCTCGATCCGTTCCTGCGTAGCGACGAGCAGCGGCTGCGCGACTTCTTCTACGATCAGAAAAAAGCCGACGACATCATCGCCCGCGCGCTGCGGCCGGAACTGGAAGACGTCACGCTGAAAAACCGCACCACGGTCGCCAAGATCGCCTGGCAGCCGCGCGGCCATGATCCGAATCTTGCCAAATGGCTGCACCGCATCGACGTGCCGACCTTGCTGATCTGGGGCGACCACGACCGCATGTTTCCGAAGGAGCACGCGCTCGCCTATCAGAAGGCGATCCCCGGCGCCAAAGTGGTGATCGTGCCGGAATGCGGCCACGTTCCGCAGATCGAGAAGCCGGACGCCTTCGTCGCCGCGCTGGAAACTTTCTTGGGCGCGCGCAAGAAGGCCGCATAGGATCGAGCCATGAAGTTCTTCAACTTCCATCTGATGCCGTATGCGCACGTCGATCTCGACGCCATCGCGAAAAACGGCTCGGCGTGGGTGACGTTCTCGAACAGCCATTACGATCCAGAGAAAGGCGCCGAGCTCTATCACGATTATCTCGACCAGATGGAGTTCGCCGACCAGCTCGGCTTCGACGGCGTCTGCCTCAACGAGCACCATCAGACCGCGTATGGCATGATGCCGATCCCCGGCGTGCTGGCCGGCGCGCTGGCGCGCAGCGTCAAGCACGCCAAGATCGCCATTTTGGGCCGCGCGCTGCCGCTGCAGAACAATCCGCTCAACATCGCCGAAGAATACGCCATGCTCGACAATCTCACCCGCGGCCGCATCATCGCCGGCTTCGTGCGCGGTATCGGCGCCGAATATCACGCCACCGGCATCAATCCAGCCAATTCCCAGGAGCGCTTTGCCGAGGCGCACGATCTGATCGTGCGGGCCTGGACCGAGCCCGGGCCGTTTTCCTATTCCGGAAAACATTATCAGTTCCGCTACGTCAATCCGTGGCCGCGCCCCTATCAGACGCCGCATCCGCCGATCTGGATTCCGTCGCAAGGCTCCGGCTCGACCATCCGCTGGGCGGCGAAGATGCGCTACACCTATTGCCAGACGCTCAGTCCGATCGCCGCGGTGGCGAAATTTTTCCAACTCTATCGCGCCGAGGCCGACAAGGCCGGCTACCAGGCCTCGCCCGACCAGCTCGCCTGGTCGAACACCATCTATGTCGGCGACACCGACAAGAAGGCGGTGAAGGAGGCAAAGCCGCATCTCGAAGCGCTGGTGAATTATCTTTTGAAGATGCCGACCGAGATGCTGCTGCCGCCGGGTTACACCGACACCGCCTCGATGAAGCGCGTGCGCGCCGTCAAGGTCACCGGCAAGACGGCGTCCATCGAAGACCTGATCGCGTCGGGCGTGGTGATCATCGGCTCGCCGGCGACGGTGCGCGAAAAGCTCGCCGAGTATCAGGATCTCGCCGGCTTCAACACCTCGCTGACCAAGACCCAGTTCGGCACCATGCCGAATGAGATGGCGCGCGCCAACATGACGGCGATCGCCGAGGAAATCCTGCCGCACTTCCGCGACCGCCTGCCGCAACGCGCGGCGAAGGCCGCGGCGGAATAAAACTTTCCGCCCCCGCGATAGCGGGGGAGGGGGACCACGCTGCGCCAGCAGCGTGGTGGAGGGGGTCTCTGAGTCGCGGATGCGATCGGCGAAGAAAGAATGTAAAAAGCAAGCCGATAGAGATTCGTCGGCAACGATTTTGATTCCTCCCGGCCTGCGCCCCCTCCACCACGCTTCGCGTGGTCCCCCTCCCCCGCTATCGCGGGGGCGGATGACATGATTGCCTTCAAAGACGCGATGGGGGCGCTTGCCGTCGTCATCACGCTCGTCGCCTATGGCATCTACGTCTGGCAGACGCTGCGTGGCGCGGCGCGGCCGCATCCGTTGTCCTGGCTGATTTTCGGCATTCTCACCGGCACCGCCTATCTGGTGCAAATCGATGAAGCGGCCGGGCCCGGCAGCTGGGTCATGGGCATCACGGCGATTGTTTGTTTGCTGCTGTGCCTGATGAGCTTTTGGCGCGGCGAGCGGGCTTTCCCGTGGTACGAATGGGCGTTTCTCGTCGCCGCGGCGGTCATCTTCATATTTTATCTTTTGTCGCGCCAACCGACGACCGCGGCGGTGCTCGCGGCCATCGTCAGCGTGCTGGGTTTCGGACCGACGGTGACAAAGGCCTGGCAGCGCCCGCATTCCGACAGCATCACGACCTTCACGCTTAACAGCATCAAGTTCGTGCCGGCGTTTTTCGCCATGGACAATCTCACCGTCGCCACCTGCGTCATGCCGGCAGCCTTGGTCGTCGCCAATGCGGCGGTCGCGCTGATCATTTATGCGCGGCGTGCTCATCACCGAGTACCGTCATCCTGAGGAAAATAGGCGCAACTCGTCGTTCTCGCGGCGCCGACGCGTCCGAGTTTGCCAAAAGCCACGCTCTCGTAATCACCCCTAAAAAAGAGGAGTGGAGCGCCGGGAGGCGCCGGGTCGTGGGCCACGCCACGCGGACGGATGTTACCACCCGCCCACGCTTCGGGCGTGGCGCGCGCCACAGAACGATCCGCTTGCGCGAACCGGCTGCTTCGGGCGCGCTGCGCCTCCCGGCGCTCCACCACCATCGCGGTTCTCTGCCAGCGGCTGTCGACCGCCGCTGCGCGAGTTCCGCTCCCGCTCCACCGGCCGGCGTCGTCAACCGGCGTCCTTACGGCGAGCGGGGAAGATTCGCCTTCTTATTGGGAATATAGACCTGTTGTCAAGTATAAATTCCTAACGCGTTGAAAGGCCAATGCGTTTGAACCTCTGCCTGCGCCGGCTGTCAGACCAATAGGTCCACGGTTCGGACACCAGCAAATGCCGCAGGAGAGTGTCATGAAATGCGCCAACCCCACCTGCAATCACAGCATCGGCCTCGTCTCCCACCGCCGCGGCTTGTTAGGCAAGCGGGCATATTGCTCGAAACAGTGCCGCGACCACGTCGCGCTCGCGCCCGCACCGAAGTGCGAACGCGCGACCACTTATTTCGAATGGCTGTTCATGCAGCCAGCGAACCTGCAGCCGAGAATGGCGGTCGCGGCGATTCGCGTCAGGGCGCGCTAAGGCAGGCAGCGAGCGTAGCCCGGATTGAGCAACGCGAAATCCGGGATTGACGGTGAGGCTGGCCCCGGATTTTGTTTCGCTCATTCCGAGCTACGTTTGTTTGATTATTCTAATAGGACGATCCTGAGGATCAATCTGATAGTCCGGATCGTCGATCAGGCTGATACCGAAGAGGCGCTCTCCCGGATCACGGACATCTGGTCCGGTCCAATATCCCGATTTCGACACCTCCATTGATACCCCTAAGCTTTCTATGAGCTCAGTGATTTGAGCAAGGTCACGAATGTCGATCGTCCAAATAGGCCTGACCTCAAAGGGTGGCACACCAAATAAAAGCCGCTCAATCTGCGCTCCAGCAATCGGAGGAGGATCGGTTACCACCGCATGGAAATCGACTCTGTAACGATTGACCGCGAATTTCATAATTTTATGCTGCTCCAAAAGGTGGACGAGTGTTGCTCCAGTTATTTGGCCATCCTTATTTTAAAACTTGATCATCGTACTGCGCGTCAGCGTGATGTTGCTGGTGATGCCGACGGGGCCGCCCTTGGCCAGATGGAACGCCGCGTACTGCTCGTGATAGACGGTCTCGCCCGCCGAGCAATCGACCGGAACGATGACCTTGTAGCCGCGCTGTGCCGCGCCGGACGCGGTGCCGACGGTCGCGCCTTGGAACGAGTTGCCGCAGACGATCACGGTGGCGATGCCGGCCTGTTTGAGCGTCGGCTCGAGCGTGGAGCCCATGAATTTGTCCGGCCCGCCCTGGCGGTACCATTCGCCGGCGCGCGGTTTTATCGCGGCATCCATGACGTCGTCAGGCGTCGCCTTGCCGTTCGAGCCGACCAGGCTGTACCAGACCACCATGTCGTGGGCGCGCGCTTCGTCGTGCATGCGCTTGATGTTCGGCATCGCGGCGACGCAGCGCGGCCGCGCGGTGCAGCCGGCTTTCATGATGTCGAGCAACAACAGCGCCGTGGTCGCCGGCTCGACCGTGACGTCCTTCAGCTCCGGCGGCGGCGGCGCAACCGCGGTGCTCCAGTCCGAAATAACATCGGCGACGGACGGCGATCCGAGCAAGGCGGCAATGACCGCGCCGCCGATGGCGGCGAAGCGTGACGGTGTCATGGTGGGCTCCCGGTATCCTGGTGGAAAGAGCGACAAAGATAACGCGTAGCCCGGATTGGGCAACGCGAAATCCGGGATCGACGGCGAGGCTGTCCCCGGATTTCACTTCGCTCAATCCGGGCTACGCTTGCTCGCCCGTCACCAGCCATCCGGGTGCGTGCGGCACGGCGGGCCGACCGGCTGACACGCATCGCTGATGATGCCTGGGTCGGTGTTGTAGGTCGCCGCGTGAGCGCGACGATGCTCGGTCGCGGCCGACGCCGTGAGCGTAGCGCTGAGGGCGATTGCGGCGGCAAGCGCAAGTTTTGTCATGCTCAACATCTTGGTTGCTCCCGGTTGAGCCCTGTGGCCCGCCCGGCCGTCCCTTGCGGTCAGATAGGGACCGGGATCGACGACGCCAATAGCCCGGAGAAAGCAAAACCCCGGATGTCGCTTTGCTCATCCGGGCTACGCTTACTGGCGATAGAGACTATATTCCGGGTCCGAGACCACGCAGCTGCACAGACAATCGGCCGCCTCACGAGGACCCATCATGGCTTATGGCTTTCTCGATATCGCAGCGACGGCGAGCGTGAAGGAAGCGCAGCGGGAAAACGGCAGCGCCGACTATTGGTCCGGTTTCCACGGCGAGCGCACCTTCGACCGCTTCACCGAAAACGAAGCGGCATTCATCGCCGCGCGCGACAGCTTCTACATGGCGACCGTCTCGGAAAGCGGCTGGCCCTATGTCCAGCATCGCGGCGGACCGCCCGGCTTCATCCGCATGCTCGACGACAAGACGTTGGCCGTGGCGGATTATCGCGGCAACCGGCAATACATCACCGTCGGCAATCTTGCAGCCGGCGGACGCGCGTCGCTGATCCTGATGGATTATGCGAACCGCCGGCGGCTGAAAATTTTCGCTCACGTCGAGGTCAAGAACCTGGCCGACAATCCGGAACTGGCCGCGGCCGTGGCGACGCCCGGCTACAAGGCCAAGCCCGAGCGCGTGCTGCTGTTCCACCTCGACGCCTTCGACTGGAATTGCCCGCAACACATCACGCCGCGTTTCACTGAAGCCGAGATCGACGCGGCGCTGGCGCCGGTGCGCGAGCGCCTCGCTCAGCTCGAGGCGGAGAACAAGGCGCTGCGGGAAAAGCTCAAGGCGGGCAAAGGCACTGAGCGCGCTCCTTATCCGCCCCCGCGATAGCGGGGGAGGGGGACCACTGGAGCTCGCGAAGCGAGCGAACCGTGGTGGAGGGGGCGCAGGCCTCAACGCAACGCGAGCGTCCTAAATTTGCTCGGCATATGAGCCCGGTCTTCAACGGCAACGAAACGACGAGTCAAACGCCCCCTCCACCACCCTGCTTCGCAGGGTGGTCCCCCTCCCCCGCTATCGCGGTGGCGGAAAATTATTTTTTTGGCGGCTTGGCTGCGAATTCCGAACCGCGCACGCAGAGTTTTCCGCGCGGGTCCTGCCAGAGCTTTTCCGCGGCGTGCAGATAGCCGATGGCGCGCGCGATGGTGCGGAAATCGTAGCGCGCGAACTTTTCGGCGATGTCGGTGAAGTAGAGCGGCTCTTTGCCGATGACCCCTAATATCTCCGCGCTGAGCGCCGCCACCACGGCCTCGTCGCCGGCCTCGCCCGCCGCGTCCTTTTTGCCGCCAACATAGTCGTCGATCCTGGCGCGGTCGGCATAGGCGTAAGTGATGCGCTCGTAATATTCGCGCGGGATGTTTTCCGGAATGGTGGCGTCGATGCCGACCTTTGCGCCGGTCGGCACCACGCCGTAGCCCTGCGGCAGGCTCGGATCGAGCGGTTTTGCGCGCGCGTTCGACACGATCATCACGTCGCGGTCGCCCTGCACGCGGGTGGCGATGGCCCATTCCACCTCGGTCGGATCGTTGACGTCGATGTCGTCGTCGACCACGACGACGTGTTTGAGATCCATCACCGACAATGCGGCGAGCAACGCGTTCTTGCCCTCGCCGGGCTGCTTCTTGATCGAGATCACCGCGTGCCAAAAAGCGCAGCCGCCGAGCGTGACGTTGATGTCCTTCACTTGCACGCCGGCGGTGCGCAGCGCCGCGCGAATGGTGGCGTAGCGCGTCGGCGCGGCGAGCCAGGTGTTCTCCCACGGCATGTGTAGATTGTAGTAGATCGCGTCCTTGCGCATCGAAATCGCCTTGATGCGCACCAGCGGATTCCAGTGCAGGCCACCCATCAGCCGGGTGAACTCGCCGAAACGGCCTTCCGGAAAAGTCCAGCCGGTCGGCAGCACTTCGGCCTCGAGCACGATCTCGGCGTCGGCAATGTACGGCACGTCTATAGTCTGGCACGGCGCCAGCGCCACCGGCTCGCCGCGGATGCCGCCGGCAATCGCCATCTCGTCGACGCCGAGCGGGGCGCGGTAGCCGGAGCCGGTGATCTCGACCGGATGGGTGCCGATCGAGATCGAGATCGGCAGCGGCTCGCCACGCTCCAGCGCGCGCTGGACGAACAGCCGCATATTGTTCGGCGTCACCAGGTCGATGCCAGTGAGCGCCTTTTCCTTGACGATTAAGCGGTAGATGCCGGAATTGAAGCCGAGCTCCGGATCGCGCGCGATGACGACGCCCGCGGTGATCATCGGGCCGCCGTCATAGATCGACGACATCGGGATCGGCAGCTTGTAGAGATCGACGTCGTCGCCGACCAGCGTCACTTCGCGGGTCGGCGAGGTTTTGACGTATTTCGGCGGAATGGGCTTTGCGATCGCGGCAGAGAGCTTGTCCTCGATCTCGCGATAAGTCTCGGCGCCGAGCGCCATCATGGCGCGCTCGCGCGAGCGGATGATGCCGGAGACCACCGGCATGTCGTAGCCGATGACGTTGTGGAAATAGAGCGCGGTCTTGGCCTGGTCGACGAGCGTGGCGATATGGCGAATGTCGACCGGCTGGTGCAGGTCGACAAGCTCGCCGTTCTGCCGCAGGCGGTCGAGGAACTGGCGGAAGTTTTCCTGCATGCAAGTCTCCAGTCGCAACAAGCCAGTGGGCAAAGCCGGGAAGCTCTTATATCGTCTTTATAGTCATTTCGTCATGGCCGGGCTTGTGCCGGCCATCCACGTCTTTACAAACTCCGAGTCTCAAAGACGTGGATGCCCGCGACAAGCGCGGGCATGACGCCATCGGGAGCGAAGGAGCGAAATGAGGGCCTTGGTTCTGCGTAAACACGGCAGCCTCGACGATCTCGACGTCGTCGGCGATTACCCGACGCCCAAGGCCGGCGACGGCCACGTGGTCATCCGCGTGCGCGCGGCCTCGTTCAACTACCACGACGTGTTCACGGTGCGCGGCATGCCGGGCATCAAGGTGCCGCTGCCGGTGATCATCGGCCTCGATATGGCGGGGGAGATCGCCGAGGTGGGCGCCGGCGTCAGCGGCTGGAAGGCCGGCGACCGGGTGCTGGTCAATCCGGTCAACAAGAAGAAAGGCCTGATGGGCGAGATGCTCGACGGCGGCATGGCGGAATATTGCGCCGTCTCGGCCGACCAGCTGGTCGCCATGCCGGCGGGCGTGAGTTTCGAAGAGGCCGCCTCGCTGCCGGTCGCCTACGGCACGGCACACCGCATGCTGATCACTCAAGGCACCGTCAAAGCCGGCGACAAGGTGCTGGTGCTCGGCGCCTCGGGCGGCGTCGGCACCGGCTGCGTGTTGTTGGCGAAGATGCTCGGCGCCGAGGTCATCGCCTGCGCGTCGAGCGCGGAAAAACTGGCGAGGCTCAAGGCGATGGGCGCCGACGAGGCGATCGACTACACCAAGACCGACTGGTCGAAATGGGCGGTCGAGAAATACGGCAAGCCGCAGCGCCGCACTTACGACGGCGGCGTCGACGTGGTGATCAATTTCACCGGCGGCGACACCTGGGTGCCCTCGCTGCGCTGCCTCAAGCGCGGCGGCAAGCTCTTGGTCTGCGGCGCCACCGCGGGCTACGATCCGAAGGAAGATTTGCGCTATGTCTGGAGCTTTGAATTGCAGATCATCGGCTCCAACAGTTTTTATGACGACAATCTCGCCGCGCTGATGGAATTGATCGGCGCCGGCAAGATCAAGCCGGTGATCGACAAGGTGCTGTCGCTCGAACAAGCCCACGAAGGCCTGCGCCTGATCCAGGACCGCGAGGTCATCGGCAAAGTCGTGGTGAAGCCGTGACTGCCCATCATCATCCACCCCTGTTGTCATCATCCGCGAAGGCGGATGATCCAGTATTCACCGGGCCTCCAGTGATTACTGGATGCCCTGCCTTCGCAGGGCATGACAATGTAGGAGTGTGTTGAAAATGCCCGACGACATCACTCTCGAGCAGATCCAAGCCATCATCACCCGCGCGCCGTTTCATCAGTGGCTGGGATTGACGGTGCTCGCCGTCGGTGACGACAGCATCGAGATCAAGGCGAAATGGCGCGAGGAATGGGTCGTCAATGTCGAACGCCGCTATACCCATGGCGGCATTCTCGCGGCCCTGATCGATCTCGCCGCCGATTTCGCGCTGATCAAGCAGACCGGTCGCGGCGTGCCGACGATAGACATGCGCGTCGATTATCATCGCGTGGCCATGCCCGGCGATTTGATCATGCGCGGCAAGGTCGTCCGCTCCGGCTCACAGTTCGCCACCGCCGAAGCGCAAATTTTTGATCTCGACGGCAAGCTGATCGCCAGCGGCCGCGGCACCTACCTGACCGCGTCGCCAAAAACACCATGACACTCAAGGGGAAACGACCATGAAGATCTTGATCGGACTCGCACTGACCGCGACGCTGTCGGCAGCGGCGCTGGCCGCCGACCAGCCGGACTGGGCCTATCCGGTGACGCCGCCGCCGGGACAGCTCGATAACACGGCGCAGAAATCGGTGCCGGGCAGTTCCCAGCAATACACCCAGGCGCAGATCGACGATCCGTTCAATCCGCCCGACTGGTTTCCCAGCGAGCATCCGGCCATGCCGCAGATCGTTGCGCACGGCGGACCAAAACCCGCCGGCCGCGCCTGCGCGCAATGCCATCTGCCTTCGGGCGACGGGCATCCGGAGTCCGCCAGCTTGGCCGGCCTGCCGGCGAACTACATCATTCGCCAGATGAACGCCTTCAAACGCGGCGAGCGCAACAATCCGCGCGCCGGCGTCATGATTGCCATGGCGCAGGTGCTGTCCGACGACGCCATCAAGGCGGCCGCCGAGTATTTTTCCAAGCTCAAGCCGACCGCCGGCTACAACACCGTGAAAGAGACCGACACCGTGCCGAAGAGTTATGTCGGCGCCGGCGGCATGCGCTTTGCCAGCGACGGCAGCGAGACCGAGCCGACCGGCACCCGCATCATCGTCCTGCCCAAGGACGAGACCGAGGCTAAACTGCGCGATCCGCATTCCGGCTTCACCGACAACGTGCCGGAAGGCGCCATCACCCGCGGCCACACGCTCGCCACCACCGGCGACAACGGCAAGACCGTGCCGTGCGGCGTCTGCCACGGCCCCGACCTGCGCGGCATGGGCGAAGTGCCACCGATCACCGGCCGCACCGCAACCTACATGTATCGCCAGCTCAACGACATCAAGAGCGGCACGCGCGTCGGCACCGCGGTGGCTTTGATGAAGCCCGTGGTCGCGAACCTCTCCGACAGCGACCTGATCGCGCTCGCCGCATTTTTGGAGTCGCGCAATCCGTAGCGGCTTCACCAATCTCGGCGATCTCATCCGGCGCGATCGCGATCTGAACAAGATCGCGATCGTCGACCTCGGCGGCGAGGGCGGCCCGCGCGAATTCAGCTACGCCCAGCTCGATGCCATGGCGAACGGCGTAGCGCGGGCGCTGGTCAAACGTGGCTTGCAACGCGGCGACAGGATCGCGTTGCTCTCCGCCAACCGCGCCGAATATATCGCCGCCTATTACGGCATCATGCGCGCCGGCTTCGTCGCGGTGCCGGTGAATTTCAAATTCCCGCGCGACACCATTCATTTCATCATCCGCGACTCTGGCGCCAAGCTCGTTTTCTGCGATGCGCCGCGCGCGGCGGACTGCCCCGCCGATATTCCGAGCGTGACATTCGGCGCGACATTCGATGCATTCCTCGATCCCGGCCCGTTCGACGCGTTGACCCCGGCGAAAGACGAGCCGGCGATGTTCCTCTACACCTCCGGATCGACCGGCACGCCGAAGGGCGTCGTGCTTTCGCACCAGAGCCACATCTGGGTCGTCGAGACGCGGCTGGCGCCGGGGCTCGATCGCCACCGCTATCTGATCGCCGCGCCGCTCTATCACATGAACGCGCTGGCGCTGGCAAAACTCGCAAGTGCTGCGCATGCCACCGTCGTGCTGTTGCCGCAATTTTCCGCGCCCGCCTATATTGCGGCGATCGGACGATACCGCTGCACTTGGCTCACCGCAGTGCCGCCGATGATCGCCATGATGCTGCGCGAAACCGCGGCTCTCAAGGCGACCGATCTGTCCAGCGTCGCATTCGTGCGCTTGGGCTCGGCGCCGGTCAGTGCAAGCCTGATGGCGGCGCTCCATGAGGCGCTGCCGCGCGCCGTGGCGACCAATGCCTACGGCACCACCGAAGCCGGCCCGGTGGTGTTCGGGCCGCATCCCAAAGGGCTGCCGCAGCCCGAGCTGTCGGTGGGCTATCCGCATCCTTTAGTTTCGCTGCGCCTCGTCGATGGCGCCGACCGCGACGCCGAACAAGGCGTGCTGGAAATGAAATGTCCGGCCTTGATGCTCGGCTATCACAACCGCCCCGACGTCGCGCCGCCGCTCACGCCGGACGGTTTTTATATCACCGGCGACGTGTTCCGTCGCGATGCCGATGGCTTCCATTATTTCGTCGGCCGCACCGACGACATGTTCGTTTCCGGCGGCGAGAATATTTATCCGACCGATGTCGAGCGCATGCTGGAGCGCCATCCCGACATCGCCCAGGCCGCGGTGGTGCCGGTCGACGACGACATCAAGGGCCAAAAGCCCGTCGCCTTCGTCATCAAGAAACCCGGCCGCGCGCTCGACGGCGAAGCGGTCAAGCGTTTCGCCTTGGCCAACGCGCCGGCCTATCAGCACCCGCGCTTCGTCTGGTTCGTCGACGAATTGCCGCTCGCCTCGACCAACAAGCTCGACCGCGCGGCCCTGCATGTTATGGCGGAAGAACGCGCGGCGAAGGCGTAACGCTCGTCATTGCGAGGAGCGATGGCGACGAAGCAATCCAGGCGGAGCCTCGGCGCTGGATTGCTTCGCTTCGCTCGCAATGACGGAGCGTCGACGCTGCGTCCCTTCTCCCCGGAGGGGAGAAGGACAGGATGAGGGGGTTCGGAAGCTGGGGTTTTCTCATACGTCCGAGCCCCCTCACCCCAACCCTCTCCCCTCTGGGGAGAGGGAGTTCGCTGAGCGCGTCTCGAGCTAACGTACTTCCGCAGCCGGCGGTGCATTCACCGTCTTGCCCGGCCATTTGCATAGGTCGGCGATGATGCATTTCTCGCACAGCGGCCGGCGGGCGATGCAGGTGTAACGGCCGTGCAGGATCAGCCAGTGGTGGGCGTGCAGCCGGTATTTCTCCGGCACGACCTCCAGCAGCTTCATCTCGACATCGAGCGGCGTCTTGCCGACCGCCAGCCCGGTACGATTGCCGACGCGGAAGATGTGGGTGTCGACGGCGATTGTCGGCTCGCCGAAAGCGATGTTGAGCACCACGTTGGCGGTCTTGCGGCCGACGCCGGGCAAGGCTTCCAGCGCCTCGCGGTCGTGCGGGACCTTGCCGCCGTGCTTTTCAACGAGCTGCTGCGACAGGCCGATGACATTTTTGGCCTTGGTGCGAAATAGCCCGATGGTCTTGATCAGATCGCGCACCTTGGCTTCGCCAAGCTTTGCCATCTGCTCCGGCGTATCGGCGAGCGCGAACAGCGCCGGCGTCGCCTTGTTGACGCCGGCGTCGGTGGCCTGCGCCGACAGCACGACGGCGACCAAGAGCGTGAACGGGTTGATATGCTGGAGCTCGCCGCGCGGCGCCGGATTGGCGGCGGCGAAACGGCGGAACGCTTCTTCGATCTCGGCTTCGGTCCATTGCGGCAGTTCGCCGTGGGCAGCCTTTACGTCGGCTTTGGCCTGCGCCTTGGGGTCCTTGAGACGCGCCGCGTTGCCCTTGCGGGCGCCCTTCAAACTTTGCTGAGTCTTCTTTTGCTTGGGTGTTTTGCGGGCCATCTTGCCGGTATAATAACCGCCATGGCCGACGACACCAGCGATCTGCCAGCCGAGCCCACGCTCTTTTCCGCGATCATCACGCCGCATCGCTCGCTGAGCTCGACCGGCTTTCTCATTTTCATGCTGTGCATCGGCGGCATCAGTTTTGCGGCAGGCCTGGTGTTCCTGATGCTTGGCGCCTGGCCGGTGTTCGGCTTTTTCGGCCTCGACGTGGCGCTCGTGTATTGGGCGTTCCGCGCCAATTATCGCTCGGCCCGCGCCTACGAAGAGGTGACGGTGACCGCCACGGAACTCACCGTGCGCAAGATCAGCCAGCGCGGCGAGGTGCGCGAATGGACGCTTAATCCGGTTTGGGTGCGGCTCGATCGCATCGTGCACGAGGAATTCGGCATCGAGCGGCTGTTCCTGGTGTCCCACGGCCGCCGGCTGTCGATCGCTAACTTTTTGGGCGCCGACGAGAAGAAAAGTTTCGCCACCGCGCTGTCGGCGGCGCTCGGCGAAGCGAGGCGCGGCCCGACGCGGACGGTCATCTAAACCTCCCCCTGAAAGGGAGAGGAAAGCGAGCGAAGCGAGCAAGGTGGGGGTCCGCGGCCGTGAGGCTTTCGCAAGCGTTGCCGCCGCGCGCCCCCCACCTAACCTCCCCCTTTCAGGGGGGGAGGAAAAGGATACAGAAACCGGGTGGTTTGCAGCATGGTCACGGCCTAGATCAGGAGCAACCAATGGAGCCATCCATGTTGTCACCCGATCGCATCCAAAACCCGATGCCGCTGGCTGCTGCGGCTGCCGATTACGACGTCGTGCGCCGCGCCATCGGCCATATCCGCGGCCATTGGCGCGAGCAGCCCGAGATCGAAGCCATCGCCGAAGCCGCCGGCGTCACGCCGACCGAACTGCATCACCTGTTCCGCCGCTGGGCCGGGCTGACGCCGAAGGCGTTCCTGCAGGCGCTCACGCTCGACGGCGCGCGGCAATTGCTGCGCGATTCCGCAAGCGTGCTCGACGCCACTTATGAGGTCGGCCTGTCCGGCCCCGGCCGGTTGCACGATTTGTTCGTGACCCACGAAGCGATGTCGCCCGGCGAATGGAAATCGGGCGGCGAAGGCTTGGCGGTTTTTTTCGGCTTTCATCCCTCGCCGTTCGGCAGCGCGCTGGTGATGGCGACCGAGCGCGGATTGGCCGGCTTGGCCTTCGCCGATCCCGGCGAGGAGCGCGCTGCGCTTGCCGACATGAAGGCGCGCTGGCCGCGGGCCGCTTACGTCGAGGACAGTGCCCGTACCGCAGCCATCGCCAGGCGCATCTTCGATTCCTCGCAATGGCAGCAGGACAACCCGCTACGCGTGGTGCTGATCGGCACCGATTGGGAAGTGCGGGTGTGGGAAACGCTGCTGCAAATCCCCATGGGCCGCCTCACCACCTATTCGGATATTGCCAGCAAGATCCACAAACCCGCCGCCGCACGCGCCGTCGGCGCCGCCGTCGGCAAGAACCCGGTGTCGTTCGTGGTGCCGTGCCACCGCGTCGTCGGCAAATCCGGCGACCTGACCGGCTATCACTGGGGCATCACCCGCAAGCGTGCCATGCTCGGCTGGGAGGCCGGGCAGGTCGGGGCTGCGGCGTAAGTCAGTATTGATTGACGCTTCCGCTGCAATTCGCGATACCCGGCCATCGATAGAGCCAAGGGTTAGTGAAATGCAGCGGCGGCGGCCGGTGATGCTGGTCATCTTGGACGGGTGGGGTTGGCGCGACGATCCCGCCGACAATGCCATCCGCCAGGCCAAGACGCCGACCTTCGACCGGTTGTGGCGGGACGGGCCGCACGGCTTCCTGCGCACTTCGGGCCACGACGTCGGCTTGCCCGACGGCCAGATGGGCAATTCCGAGGTCGGCCATCTCAATATCGGCGCCGGCAGAGTCGTCATGCAGGATCTGCCACGCATCGGCGGCGCGATCGCCAACGGCGACATCAAGCAGGCGCCGGCGCTGGTCGAGCTGATCGCAAAGCTCAAAAACAGCGGCGGCACCTGTCATCTGATCGGCCTGGTTTCGCCTGGCGGCGTGCACTCGCATCAGGATCACGCCGCGGCGCTGGCAAAAATTCTCACCGACGCCGGCGTGCCGACGCTCCTTCACGCGTTCACCGACGGTCGCGATACGCCACCACAATCGGCAGGTGAGGACATCAAGCGCCTCATCGCTGCACTGCCGAAAGCGGTTTCGATCGCGACAGTGTGCGGCCGCTACTACGCCATGGATCGCGACAAGCGCTGGGAGCGCGTGGCCAAGGCCTACAACGCCATCGTCGAAGCCGAAGGGCCGCGTTTTTCGGACGCGCCGGCCGTGGTCGCCGACGCTTATGCCAACAAAAAGTTCGATGAATTCATCATTCCGGCGGTGGTCGGCGATTATCGCGGCATGAAGGACGGCGACGGCGTGCTGTGTTTCAATTTCCGCGCCGACCGCGTACGCGAAATTCTCGGCGCCATGCTCGATCCAGATTTCTCCGGTTTTCCGCGCCCGCGCGTCGTTCACTTTGCCGCGGCCGTCGGCATGACCCAATACAGCGAAGATCTCGACAAATTCATGCAGACGATCTTTCCGCCGCAACCGCTCGCCCACATCCTCGGCGAAGTCGTCGCCGACGCCGGCCGCACCCAATTGCGCATGGCGGAGACCGAAAAATATGCGCACGTGACGTATTTCCTCAACGGCGGTCGCGAGGAGCGCTATCGCGGCGAGGACCGCATCATGGTGCCCTCGCCAAAAGTCGCGACCTACGATTTGCAACCGGAAATGTCGGCGCCCGAGCTCACCGACAAGGCAGTCGCCGCGATCGCTTCCGGCAAATACGACCTGATCGTTCTCAATTACGCCAACCCGGACATGGTCGGCCACACCGGCAGCCTGCCGGCGGCGATCAAGGCGGTGGAGACGGTCGACACCGGCCTCGGCCGCATCGCCGACGCGATCGAGAAAGCCGGCGGCGCGCTGCTCGTCACCGCCGACCACGGCAATTGCGAGATGATGCGCGACCCGCAAACCGGCGGCCCGCACACGTCGCACACGACGAACCCGGTGCCGCTCCTGCTGCTCGGCGCCCGCAACCGCGCACTGGTCGGCGAAGGCCGCCTCGCCGATATCGCGCCGACGCTGCTTGAGTTGATGGAACTGCCTAAGCCACGGGAAATGACCGGCCACTCGCTGCTGCGCGCCGATTGAGGGCCGCTTTGCCGCAGCCCCGACAACCCGCAGTCGATTTGCGATCGCGGTGAAACTCGCTAAACAATCACCCAAAGAACCAAATCTGACAGGGAGGACGAGATGAATTTTTCACGCAGGCAATGGCAGGCGGCTCCGGTGGCGGCCGCCGGCGCGCTTGTGGTGGCGCTGACGGTTTGGCCGGCGCAGGCGCAGGACAAGACCTTCACGATGAAGATCACCACGCCGACGCTCAATGCGGCGCTCGATCAATATGCCAAAGTCTACGGCGCTGCCGTCGAGAAAGATTCCGGCGGCCGCATCAAGGTCGAGGTTTATCCGGCGAGCCAACTCGGCGCCATCCCGCGGCAGATCGAGGGCACGCAGTTCGGCGCGATCCAGTGCGCCGTCATCCCGCCGGAGTTCTTCGTCGGCGTCGACGAGCGTTTCGAGGTGCTGGCAGCGCCGGGCCTCGTGACCTCTGCGGCTCAGGGCCATCGCGTTGCCGCCGATCCGGCGGTGCAGAAGTTCTATCTCGCGCTCGGCGCCGAGAAAGGGCTGCAC
>JBAUYI010000246.1:0-17141 GCA_049584715.1 Xanthobacteraceae bacterium | reverse complement strand
GCGACCCAGACGCCGAGCGAGGCGGTCTCGAGATGCGGCATCGTATCGGTCACCACGTTGATGCCGGATTTCAAGGTCGTGACCTCGACACTCATGCTGCCGCTCCTTCCTGCGCGGCCCGGCTCGTCTTGAGGACGAAACGCTCGACCGCGGACTGATCCACCGGCAGCGCGGTGATGCGCTCCGGCCGTTTATCGAGATCGCAAAGCCATTCCGGCAGTTGCGGCCGCACCCCGCAGGCCGCCTCGACCGCATCGGGGAATTTCGCCGCATGCGCGGTCGACAGCACCACCATCGGCACCGCCGGATCGCGCGGTTCTTTTTCGGCCACCGCGATGCCGACCGCGGTATGCGGATCGACGAAATTGCCGGTCTCGCGCTTGACCGTGCGGATGGTCGAGGCGACCTCGTCCTCGTCGGCGCGGCCGGCGGCGAAGTGCGCGCGGATTTGCGCCAGCGCCGGCGCCGACAGCGCAAAGCGCCGCGATTGCGCCAGCGAGCCCATCAGCGCCCGTATCGCCGAGCCGTCGCGATCGTAAGCGTCAAACAACAGTCGCTCGAAATTGGACGAGACCTGGATGTCCATGGACGGCGAGGTCGTCGCCACCACGTCGCGCAGCGCGTAGGTTCCGGTCGCGAGCGTTCGCGCCAGGATGTCGTTGACATTGGTGGCGATCACCAGCCGGTCGATCGGCAGGCCCATGCGAAGCGCAACGTAGCCGGCATAGATGTCGCCGAAATTGCCGGTCGGCACGGTGAAGGCCACTTTGCGATACGGCGCGCCGAGCGCCACCGCGGCGGTGAAGTAATAGACCGTCTGCGCCACGATGCGCGCCCAATTGATCGAATTGACGCCGGAGAGCCGCACCCGGTCGGCGAAGGCGTGATGGTTGAACAGGCCCTTCACGATCGCCTGGCAGTCGTCGAACGTGCCGTCGATGGCGACGGCGTTGATGTTGTCGGCCTCCGCCGTCGTCATCATGCGCCGCTGCACGTCGGAAATGCGCCCTTGCGGAAACAGCACGACGAGATCGACTTGGCTGCGGCCGCGGAACGCTTCCACCGCGGCGCCGCCGGTATCGCCCGAGGTCGCCACCACGATGGTGCGGCGCTCGCCGCGCGCGGCCAGCACCCGGTCCATCAGCCGGGCCAGGAGCTGCATCGCCAGATCCTTGAACGCCAAGGTCGGGCCGTGAAACAGTTCGAGCGCAAACGTATTCACGCCGAGCTGGGTCAGCGGCGCCACGGCGGGATGGCGGAAGGTGCCGTAAGCCTCGCGCACCATGCGGGCGAGGTCGGCCCTGCCGATCGAATCACCGACAAAAAGCTGGATGACGTCGACGGCGACCTCCGCATAGGGGCGGCCGGCGAAAGCGGCGATTTCCGCCGGCTCCAGCCGCGGCCAGGATTGCGGCACGTAAAGGCCGCCGTCGCGGGCCAGACCCGCGAGCATGACTTCCGCAAAGCCGAGCGGCGGGGCCTCGCCCCTGGTCGAGACGTGTTGCATTAACCTATTGATTCTGCGCGCTGTTTCGGCCGAGAGGCGATGTGCCGCCGGGACCGGATACCGGGCACAGTAATAGAAAAACCGCTCCCTTCACAAGGAATGCGAAGGACCGTCTTTTGCGCCGGTTTTGCGTTTGCGCGAGCCGAATGCCCAGACCGCGAACACGCCAGCCAGCGCGGCCGCGAGCCCGTACCAGGTGATCGCATATTGCAGGTGGTTGTCCGGCAGGTTGACGATGATCTTGCCGGGGCTGGGCAGGCCGCCCGGCGGCACCGGGGCTTCCATTTCGACGAAGAACGGCGCCACGGCGCCGAGCCCTTTGGCGGCGGCGATGGCGTGGGGGTCGCGGTTGAACCAGAGATTACGCGCCAGGTCGTCCTGCGGTGTGAACCAGTGCCGGGTATCGGGCCAGCGCAGCGCGCCGACGATCTCGACCGGCCCCGGCACCTGTCCGTCGGCGCGCGATTTCACATCTTTGCGGTCTTCCGGCACGAAACCGCGGTTGACCATGACCAGGCTGCCGTCCGTAAGGCGCGCCGGCGTGAACACCCAATAGCCCGGACCGGACACGTCGGGGCGAAAGGCGGATGCCGCGCCATAGACCAGCGCTTCCGCCGCATGATCGAACTGTGCGGTGAATTTGACGTGGCGGTATTCGTCGCTGGCCGGGTCGAGGTTTGGCCACGTCGCCTGAGCCGGCAGGATGTCCGGAGGCGCGGCGAGCCGCTCGATCAGCGCCGCAATCAGCGCTTCCTTCCAGGCCTTGCGCTCGACCTGCCAGGTGCCCAACCCGATCAGGACAATGAACGCGAGCAGCGCAGGGAGCAGCAATCCGCGCCAGGAGCGCTGCGGCGCACTCAAGGCTCGCCTCCGCCGCCGAAGCGGCCCTCTTCGGCCTTGTGATGGTATTGCAGCGCGATCATCAATCCCTTCATCGGCCGCAACGGTCCGATCGTGACGATGACGATCAAAGGCACCCACAGCACGGCGTGGACCCAGTACGGCGGGTGATAGAGGGCCTCGACGATCAAAGCTGAGCCGACCACGATGAAGCCGGCGAGGAACATGATGAATACCGCCGGCCCGTCGCCGGCATCGGCAAAGCCGTAATCGAGCCCGCACGCCTCGCAGCGCGGCCGCAAGGTCAAAAATCCCCGAAACAATTTGCCCCGGCCGCAGCGCGGGCAGGCGCACGACAGGCCGGCGCGGATCGAGCCGGAAAGAGTGTCGATGGGGCGTTGGCTCATAACCTTTTCCGTCACCCTGAGGTGCTCGGCGCGCAAGCGACGAGCCTCGAAGGGCGACGGCCCGGGCCGTGCATCCTTCGAGGCCCGCGCTGCGCGCGGGCGCCTCAGGATGACGGAATAGGTAGCACTATCCAGCCGCGGCGCCGCCGCCCCACACATAGATGCAGGCGAACAGGAACAGCCACACCACGTCGACGAAGTGCCAATACCAGGCGCAGAACTCGAAGCCGAGATGCTGCGTCGGGGTGAACTGTCCGGCCAAAGCGCGGAACAGGCAGACGATCAGGAAGATCGAGCCGATGATGACATGGGCGCCGTGGAAGCCGGTCGCCATGAAGAAAGAGGCGCCGTACATGTTGCCGGAAAAATGGAACGCGGCGTGGGCGTATTCCCAGGCCTGGACGCAGGTGAAGGTCAGGCCAAGCGCGATGGTGAGCGCGAGACCCCAGATCAAACCCTTGCGGTTATTCTCGAGCAGCGCGTGATGCGCCCAGGTCACCGTGGTGCCTGACGTCAGCAGGATCAGCGTGTTGAGCAACGGGAAGTGCCAGGGATCGAAGGTCTCGATGCCTTTGGGCGGCCACACGCCGCCGGTGAACGCGATGCGGCCGACGTCCTGCAATTGGTCCGGGAACAGCGCGGTGTTGAAATAGGCCCAGAACCAGGCGACGAAGAACATCACCTCCGAGGCGATGAACAGGATCATGCCGTAGCGGTGCGAGATCTGAACCACGGCGGTGTGATCTTTCTCGACCTCGGCTTCGTGGATCACATCGCGCCACCAGCTGAACATGGTGTAGGCGATGAGGACCACGCCGGCGCCGAACACGACCGGCGCGTAAGTGGCGGTGTGATGCATCCACAAAATGCCGCCGACTGCGGTCAAGAGCGCCGCGGTGGCGCCGATCGCCGGCCACGGGCTGGGATTGACCAAGTGGTAGTCGTGGTTCGGTTTGGCGTGGGCAGCGTCAGCCATCGTCTTCATCTCCACTGTGGCGCGACCGTAGCCGTCGGCTGCGCCGCTGTCATTGCTGTCATCGGATGCGGCCGAACCGGCCTATCCGCCTCCGCTTGCGGCGGAAGGTTGAGGGGCGCTCACCGCGACCGGCTGTTCCGGCTCCTTCGCCGGATAGAAGGTATAGGAGAGCGTGATCATTTTGGTGCCGTCCTGCTCGGAATCCGCAGCCAGCTTGGGATCGACATAGAACACCACCGCCATGTCGCGCTTCTCGCCGGGTTTGAGAGTCTGTTCGGTGAAGCAGAAGCAGTTGATCTTCTCGAAATAGATGCCGGTCGTCGGCGGATTGACGTTATAGGCCGCCTGGCCCGTGGTCACCCGCGCGGCTTCATTGGTGACCTTGTAGTAGACGGTCACCACCTCGCCGAGCTTGACGTCGATGGTGCGGCGCTCCGGCTCGAAGGCCCACGGCAGTCCAGCCGCGATATTGGAATCGAAGTAAACCGTGATCTTACGTTCGTTGGTCTGCGCCGGCGCGGCATGGGCGCGCTGCGTGGTGCCGGCGTAACCGGTGGTGCGACAGAACCAGTTGTAGAACGGCACCGCGGCGAACGACGCGCCGACCATCAGCGCCACCACGCCGCCGCAGGTGAAGGCGACCAGGAGGTCGCGCCGGCTGGCGGGTCTCGGGCGTCGTTGGTTGGTCGGTTCCTGCATGGATAGCTACATCGGTCGCGTCAGGACATTCGAGCCGAGCTTCACCAGGGTCACCACAAAGATCACCACGACGAAAGCGCCGAGCGCGAGCGCAATGGCGATCGACCGGGAGCGGCGCGCGCGCAGCTGCTGCTCGGTCAATCTGACGCCGCCTTCCGGTTTTTGAACCTCGTTCATGGCATTACTCACTATCGTCATGCCGCGAAGTAGCTGACCGCTTGAGCGGCGAGCCCTCCCCACAGCCGATCGGCCAGCAGCACGGCAAACAGCAGGAACAGATAAAGAATCGAGAAGCCGAACATTTGCTTGCTGGCCGCATGGCCTTGCCGTTCGGCGCGCACGCGGAGCGCCAGCACGATCATGGCGGCGCCGGTCGCCACGGCGGCGATGCCGTAAAGCGGTCCGGCATAGCCCAAGAGCCACGGCGCGACGCCGAGCGGCGCCAGGATCAGCGTATAGATCACGATCTGGCGCCGGGTTTCCTGTTCACCTGCGACCACCGGCAGCATGGGAATGCCGGCGCGCGCATAGTCCTCGGTGCGGTACAGCGACAGCGCCCAGAAATGCGGCGGCGTCCAGAAGAAGATGATGAGGAACAACACGATCGGCTCCACCGCGACACCGCCGGTCACCGCCGCCCAGCCGATGATCGGCGGCAGCGCGCCCGCGGCGCCGCCGATGACGATGTTCTGCGGCGTCGAGCGTTTCAGCCACATCGTATAGATCACGACATAGAACGCGATGGTGAAGGCCAGCAGTGACGCTGCGACCCAGTTCACCAGCAGTCCGAGTGTCACCACCGAGAATATCGCCAGCGTCAGCCCGAAACCCGCCGCCTCGCCGGGTGTGACGCGGCCTTGCGGAATCGGCCGCCCGGCGGTGCGCAGCATGCGCGCGTCGATGTCGGCGTCATACCACATGTTGAGCGCGCCGGCGGCGCCGGCACCGACGGCGATGCAGAGCAGCGCCGTGAGCGCGATCACCGGATGCACATGGCCGGGCGCGATCAGCAGCCCGACCAGTGCCGTGAACACCACGAGCGACATCACCCGCGGCTTGAGCAGGGCTACATAATCGCCGACGCCGGCGATCGAAGGCTCTATACGTGCAAGCGTGACGCTCATTTGATCAGCGGCAGCGTCTCGAATTGATGGAACGGCGGCGGCGACGGCAGCGTCCATTCCAGCGTGGTGGCGCCCGGCCCCCACGGATTGGCCGCGGCCCGCTCCTTGCGGACGAAGGCCTGCACGATGCCGAAGAAGAACACCAGCACGCCGGCGCCGGAAATGAACGAGCCGATCGACGAGATGAAATTCCAATCGGCGAACGCATCCGGATAGTCGACGACGCGGCGCGGCATGCCGGCGAGGCCGAGGAAATGCTGCGGGAAGAACACGATATTGACGCCGATGAAGGTCAGCCAGAAGTGCAGCTTGCCGGTGAACTCGGAGTACATGTAGCCGGTCATCTTCGGGAACCAGTAGTACCAGCCGCCGAAGATCGCGAACACGGCGCCGAGCGACAGCACGTAGTGGAAGTGCGCGACCACGTAATAGGTGTCCTGCAACACGCGGTCGACGCCGGCATTGGCCAGCACCACGCCGGTGACGCCGCCCAAGGTGAACAGGAAGATGAAGCCGATCGCCCACAGCATCGGCGTCTTGAACTCGATCGAGCCGCCCCACATCGTCGCGATCCACGAGAAGATCTTCACGCCGGTCGGCACCGCGATCACCATGGTGGCGGCGATGAAATAGGCCTGCACGGTGGACGACATGCCGACCGTGTACATGTGATGCGCCCACACCACGAAGCCGATGCCGCCGATCGCCACCATCGCATAGGCCATGCCGAGATAGCCGAACACCGGTTTGCGCGAGAACGTTGCCACGATTTGGCTGACCATGCCAAAGCCGGGCAGGATGAGGATGTAGACTTCGGGATGGCCGAAGAACCAGAACAGATGCTGGAACAGCAGCGGATCGCCGCCGCCCTGCGGATCGAAGAATGTGGTGCCGAAATTCCGATCGGTGAGCAGCATGGTGATGGCGCCGGCCAGCACCGGCAGCGCCAGCAGCAACAGGAACACCGTGACGAGCTGCGACCATACGAACAGCGGCATTTTGTGCATGGTCATGCCGGGTGCGCGCATGTTGAAGATGGTGGTGATGAAGTTGATGGCGCCGAGGATCGACGAGGCGCCGGCGAGATGCAGCGACAGGATCGCGAAATCCATCGCCGGGCCGGGATGGCCGTAGGTCGATAGCGGCGCGTAGATAGTCCAGCCGGCGCCGACGCCGTTGGCGCCCGGCTCGCCCTCGAAGAACATCGACGACAGCAACAGCGCAAACGACGCCGGCAAGAGCCAGAACGAAATGTTGTTCATGCGTGGGAACGCCATGTCCGGCGCGCCGATCATCAACGGCACCATCCAATTGCCGAAGCCGCCGATCATCGCCGGCATGATCATGAAGAAGATCATGATCAGCCCGTGCGCGGTAACGAAGACGTTGTAGGTGTGGGTCTCGTGGAAGAACTGTATGCCGGGATACATCAGCTCGGCGCGGATCGCGATCGACAGGCAGCCGCCGATCACGCCGGCGCACAGCGCGAACACCAGGTACATCGTGCCGATGTCCTTGTGGTTCGTCGAATACAGATAGCGGCGCCAGCCGTGCGGGATGGCGTGCCCGTTATCGTCGCCGTGTGCCGCGTGTGCCATCGTGTCCATTGCCAGTTCCTTCACTTTAGGCCGTCCGTCAGCGGCTCACTTTATTGCCCAAGGTTCTTATTACCCAAGCTTATTATGGCCCAAGCTTATTGCTGCGCCGCCGCCACTGTCGTCGGCGGAGCGCTCACGCCGTCGGCGTATTTCTGTTTCGCCTGCGCGGCCCAGGCCGCAAAGCCCTTGTCGTCGGTGACCCGCACCGTGATCGGCATGAAGGCGTGATCCTTGCCGCACAGTTCGGAGCACTGGCCGTGGAAGGTGCCTTGGATCGTCGCCTTGAACCAGGTGTCGTTGATGCGGCCCGGCACGGCGTCGATCTTGATGCCGAATGACGGCACGGCGAAGGAGTGGATGACGTCGGCGCCGGTCACCAGCACGTGCACCACCTTGTTCACCGGCACGACCATTTCGTTATCGACGGTCAGCAAGCGCGGTTGATCCGCCTTGAGGTCTTTCTCGGCGACGATCAAGGAATCGAATTCGAAATTGCCGTTATCGGGATAGGCGTAGCTCCAGTACCACTGCTTGCCGGTCGCTTTGATCGTCAGGTCGACCGCCGGCACGTCGAGCTCGGTGAACAAGAGCCGGAACGAGGGAACAGCGATGAACATCAAAATGGCGACCGGGACGATCGTCCACATGATTTCGAGCAGCGTGTTGTGGGTGGTGCGCGACGGCGTCGGATTGGCGCGCGCCTTGAAGCGGACGATGATGATCACCAGCAAAGCGAGCACGAAGATCGTAATGGCCGTGACGATCCAGAGCACGTAAGTGTGGAACGACTCGATTTGCTCCATGACCGGCGAAGCCGCGTCCTGCAGCCCGAGCTGCCAGGGCGTCGGCTGGCCGAGCCCGGCAAAGGCCGCGCCGGCGCTGGCGAACAGGGCGGCCGCCGCGATGGCGGTCAAGCGTGACAACACCTTCATCTGTCTCTCAGCTCCCTGTTTCTGATCTTGGGTCATGACCGTCCACGAGCAACGCAGACTATGTCGGCGCGGACCGCAACGGTATGACGCCGCCTGCGTCCGGCGGGGCTTGCGCCACGGTTCTGGTTGGCAGGCGTCGGCGGGATGGGGGAATCCCAGCCCCTCAAAACCACAAATCCGGCTCTGCTGCAATGCACTCTTAACTCCGTATCCGATGGGTCTGGATAAGCGCTGTGCGTAGCCGCTTTCCGGCGCGGCCGGCGGGGAACTTCGTCCACCTTTCCGTGGCCACAATGCCTTGATTTGGATCAATCTTGACACCGTAGGCTCACGATGTACGCAGGCTCGCCGGGCGACCGGGCTTGATGATTCGCGGTGGGACGCCCATCGGGGGCGGCTCGTCGAGGGAAACACGATTATGGCGATATTCGATGTCGCGCGGCGGCTGCGGGTATCCGCGCTGGCGGGCGTCGCCGTCCTGCTGGCGGCCACCCTGCCGTTCGCGGGAGAGGCCGCCGCCCAGGGCGCGGTCCGCTCGGTCCATGGCGACTGGCAGATCCGCTGCGAGACCGTGCCCGGCGCCCAGAACGAGCAGTGCGCGCTGATGCAGAGCGTGACGGCGGAGGACCGGCCCAATTTCAACCTGACCGTCATCGTGCTGAAAACGGCGGACCAGAAGAGCCGGCTGATGCGCGTCATCGCGCCGCTCAGCGTCTTGCTGCCGTCGGGGCTCGGGCTGAAGATCGACAATATCGACGTCGGCCGGGCCGGCTTCGTCAAATGTCTGATCAACGGCTGCATCGCCGAGGTGGTGATGGACGACAACCTGATCACCAAGTTGCGCAACGGCCAGACCTCGACCTTCATCATCTTCCAGACGCCCGAGGAGGGCATCGGCTTTCCCATGAGCCTGAAGGGCTTTGGCGAAGGCTACGACCAATTGCCGTAACGCTTCGTAGGGAAGCTCGTGAGTGCAGGCTGCAAAGTCGTCGCCGTTGCCGCAACCCTGTTCGCCGCCGTTTTTGCGGTAACATCGGCCGCGCTTGCCGAGGCCGATTACCCCAACCGCCCGGTGACCCTGATCGTGCCCTACGCCGCCGGCGGCGTTGCCGATGTCGGCATGCGCATCCTCGGCGAGCAGTTGAGCAATCGGCTGAAGCAGCAATTCGTCATCGAAAATCGCCCCGGCGCCGCCGGCATCGTCGCAGCGCAGACCGGCGCCGCCGCCGCGCCCGACGGCTACACGCTGCTGATGACCGGCAACAACACCGCCATCGCGGTGGCGCTGTTCAAATCGCTGCCCTATAACATCCTCACCGACTTCGACTCGGTTTCCACCGCCGCATTTTTCGACGTGCTGATCGTCACCCGTGCGGGCTCGCCGCTGAAATCGGTCGCCGATCTCATCGCGGCGGCGAAGGCCAATCCCGGCAAGCTCAATATCGGCACCATCAATCCGGGCTCGACGCAAAACCTCGCCGCCGAGCTGTTCACCAGCACCGCCGGCATCAAGGCGGCGATCGTGCCGTTCCGCGCCTCGCCCGACATGGCCGGCGCGGTGATGCGCGGCGACGTCGATGTCGCATTCGAATTCTATGCGGCGCTGAGCGGGCTCCTCGCCGACACCAAGATCGTGGCGCTGGCCTCGACCGGCGCCAAACGCACGGCCTATCTGCCCGACGTGCCGACCGTGATGGAGAGCGGCGTCAAAGATTACGACGTCGCCAGCTGGAACGGACTGTCGGTTCCCGCCGGCACGCCGAAGCCGGTCATCGCCACCCTCAACGCCGCCATGAAAGAGGCCATTCCCGGCCCCGACGTGCAGAGCAAATCCAGCCAGATGGGCATGGCCATGCGCTGGAGCACGCCGGAGGACATGACGGAGCGGATGAAGGCCGACATCGCCAAATGGGGCGCGGTGATCGAGAAGGCGGGCATTCCCAAGCGCGACTGAGCCGCCCCTCGCGCGCCGCTGGCGAAGCGCTTATGTAGGGGGCAGTTTCACCATAACGCCGATCAGGATACCGCAATGGCTGAAGGCCCCATTTCCCTCGTCGATCGCTCAGGCCTCGACCGGCCGCGGCTGGCCAAAATCGTCTCCCGCGGCCTCGATGGTGCCGACGACGGCGAGCTTTATCTCGAATATCGCCAGTCCGAGGTATTGGCGTTCGACAACGGCCGGCTGAAGCAGGCGACCTACGACACGTCGCAGGGTTTTGGGCTGCGCGCCGTCAAGGACGAGGCGGTCGGCTATGCCCATGCCTCGGACATGTCGGAAGCCGCGATCGAACGGGCCGCCGACGCGGTACGCGCGGTCAAGGGCGGCTATTCCGGCCGCTATGCGGCGCCGCCGCCGCGCAGCAACGTCAAGCTCTATGGCGAAGAGAACCCGCTTGGCAGCCCCGCTTTCGAGACCAAGGCACGGCTTCTCGAAACCATCGACGCCTATGCGCGCGCCAAGGACCCGCGGGTGCGCCAGGTCTCGGCGAGCGTGGCGGCGACCTGGCAGGCGGTCGAAATCTTGCGCGGCGACGGCGCGACCTATCGCGACGTACGGCCGCTGGTGCGTGTCAATGTTTCGGTCGTGGTCGGTGACGGCGATCGTCAGGAGAGCGGCAGCGCCGGCAATGGCGGCCGTGAGGGTTACGAGCGCTTCATCGCGACCGACGTCTGGCAGGGCACCGTCGATGACGCGATACGCCGCGCGCTGATCAATCTCGAAGCGGTGCCGGCACCGGCCGGCGAGATGGACGTCGTGCTCGGCCCGGGCTGGCCCGGCGTGATGCTGCACGAAGCGATCGGCCATGGTCTCGAAGGCGATTTCAACCGCAAGAAGACGTCCGCCTTTGCCGGACTGATGGGGCAACGGGTCGCCTCGAAAGGCGTAACCGTCGTCGACGACGGCACTATGGCGCTGCGCCGCGGCTCGCTGTCGATCGACGATGAAGGCACGCCGACCAATCGCACCGTGCTGATCGAGGATGGCATTCTGGTCGGCTACATGCAGGACCGCCAGAACGCCCGCCTGATGGGCATGCAGCCCACCGGCAACGGCCGGCGCGAAAGTTTTGCCCATGTACCGATGCCGCGCATGACCAACACCTACATGTTGGCCGGCGACCGCGACCCGGGCGAGATCATCGCTTCGGTGAAGAACGGCATCTACGCCGTCTATTTCGGCGGCGGCCAGGTCGACATCACCTCGGGCAAATACGTGTTCGAGTGCACGGAAGCCTATCGGCTCGAGAACGGCAAAGTCGGCGCGCCGATCAAGGGCGCCATGCTGGTCGGCAACGGACCGACCGACCTGCACCGGGTGTCGATGGTCGGCAACGATCTCGAGCTCGACCACGGCATCGGCACCTGCGGCAAGAACGGCCAGGGCGTCCCCGTCGGCGTCGGTCAGCCGACCTTGCGCATCGACCGCATCACGGTTGGCGGCACGGGCTAGCGCTGCACCGTTCTACCGCACCACCCCAGAAATACAGCACGGCCGGTGCCGTGGCGGCTTGATCGTGTCTTTGAGATAGCAGTGCGGGACCGTTACGCCGTAGCCGGGCCGGCGATAGGTCCAGGCGCGGCAGCGGTTCTCGGCCTTGCAGGCGTCGGCGCAGGCCGCAGCCTTAGGATCGGGTTTCGTTTCGAACGAGCGGTAATCGCCCCCGTAGCGATCGATGGAATATTCGAGGTCGCCGGCGCGCGGCTCGATGACGCCGGCGCCGCGCACACCCGACACGCTACCGCTCGCCTCGACGCGCGGCACCACATCGCGCTTGAGCCAGCACATCGCCGGGCCGCCTGAGGCCGGCGGGTAGGAAAAGCTCCAGGCCCGGCAACGCGCCTCGTGTTCGCAGCGTGCGGCGCAGACCGCAGGATCGCCGTTGGGCACGATCGCGCTCGAATAATCGCCGCCCGGCCGGTCGAAGCCCGATTGCGCAAGCGCGGGCGTAATGGCCGGTCCTGCCGCGGCGGCGAGCCAAACGGCGACGCTCATGATGACCGCCCGCACCATGCGCCGTCCTCGCGCCTCCCTGGACCGATCGCCCGCTACAGAGAAACGTCCTTCCCGGCGAAATTGCCACAAGAATCTTGGCTTTTTGGCCGGTCATGCACCCTTTTGGCAAAGGCCTTGCCTGCCATCTTTAATGGATATCCGCGCCGAATTGCCTCATCCCGCCGAACGATCCGTCCACCTTTAGTCCGCTAATATTTGCCCATGACCGATTCACCAAGCTTGGTTACGCGGACGAGTTCGACGATTGCCGCGACGCTCATTCTGCTGTCGCCGGCGCTGTGGAACCGCCTTCCGCTTCTGGAATACGACACCGGCGGCTATCTGGCGCGCTGGTTCGAGGGCTATCTGGTGCCGAGCCGCTCGACGACCTATGGGCTCTTCCTCGCTACCGGCTGGCCGCTCGACTTCTGGCCGATCGTCATCCTGCAAGCCTTGGCGACGGTCTGGATCATCGGCCTGTTGTTGCGGACCCATCGCTTCACGGTCCATCCGATTGCGCTGCCGGCGATCACGGCGGTGCTGGCACTGACGACGGCGCTGCCGTGGCTGGCGAGCGTGCTCCTGACCGATATTTTTGCCGGTCTTGCCGTGCTGGCGTTGCACGCGCTGGTGTGGCACGGCGATCGCGTGTCGCTATTCGAGCGCTACGCGCTGGTGGTGTTCATTGCCTTTGCGGGCTCGACCCATAGCGCCACCTTTGCGGTGCTGCTTGGGCTCGGCGCCGCGGCGCTGCTGTTGTCCTGGCTCAATGCCAAGCTCGTGCCGCGTGCGGGGCTCGCGCCCATGACGACCGCATTGGCGCTCAGCGCCGTCATGCTGCTCGGCGCGAATTATATCGTCAGCAAAACCGTCGCCTGGACGCCTGGCGGCTACGGCCTGGCGTTCGGCCGCATGCTGCAAGACGGCATCGTCACCCGCTATCTCGACGATCATTGTCCGGATGCGCAGCTCAAGCTGTGTCCGTACCGCAACGAATTGCCGCTCGACGCCGACACCTTCCTGTGGGGCAAGAGCGTGTTCAACGAGCTCGGCCGCTTTGCCGGCCTCGGCGACGAGATGCGCACCATCGTGCTCGGCAGCCTGCGCGATTATCCCGCCACGCAGGCCGAGACCGCGCTGCGCGCCACCGCCCGGCAGCTGGTCGAGGTCGCGAGCGGCGAGGGCATCGGCACCACGCTGTGGCATACCTACGGCATCATCGAGCGCTACACGCCGTCGGTGGTGCCGGCGATGCAGGCGGCGCGGCAGCAGCACGGCGAGATCGGCTTTACGGCGATCAATATGATCGATGTGCCGGTGGCGTGGGCGGCGATGGCGCTGCTTCCCGTGCTGTTGCTGCTTGGCGTCTACAGCGCCGAATTCGCCGACCTCGGCCGGCTCGCCGCGACTTTGATACTGGCGCTGCTCGGCAATGCCGTCGTCTGCGGCGTCATATCGGATCCGCACGATCGCTACGGTGCGCGCATCGTCTGGATCGTCGTGTTTGCGGTCGCGCTCGCTGCGGTGCGCGCATACGCGCTGGTCAGGGAGCGAGCCGCGCCGGTCAGGCGCGAAAGTGCTTCGACAGTTTGAGGCCCTGCGCCTGGTAGTTCGAGCCGATGCCAGAGCCGTAAAGCTGGTCCGGCCGCGCCAGCAATTTCTCGTACACGAGGCGGCCGACGATCTGGCCGTGTTCGAGGATGAACGGCACTTCGCGCGAGCGCACTTCCAGCACCGCGCGCGAGCCTGAGCCGCCTGAGCCGGCATAACCGAAGCCGGGATCGAAGAAGCCGGCATAGTGCACGCGGAATTCACCGACCAGCGGATCGAACGGCACCATCTCGGCAGCATAGTCGGGCGGCACCTGCACCGCTTCCTTCGAGGCCAGAATGTAGAACTCGTCGGGATCGAGGATCAGATTACGGTCGGGTCGAGCGAACACTGGCTCCCAGAAATCCTCGACGTCATAGGCGTCGCGCTGGTCGACTTCGATCACCGCGGTGTGCCGCTTGGCGCGATAGCCGACGATGGCGCTGTCTCTCGCATGTCCGCTGTACGCCAGCCTTGCGCCTTCACCGGAGAGATCGATGCTGACCGCGATGCCGTCGCCCATTACCGCGTCGTCGCGATCAACCAGCCGTTCGCTTAAGTGCAGCACGCGCAGCGCCTCCGCGCTGAGCACGGCGCCGCCGCGGCGCAGCCGCAGCTGCGACAGCCGCGTGCCTTCGCGCACCAGGACCGGAAACGTCTTCGGGCTGATCTCGGCGTAGAGCGGGCCTTCATAGCCGGCTGCGACCCGGTCGAAGCCGCGGGTCTCGTCGGCAATCACACGGGTAAAAACATCGAGCCGCCCGGTCGAGCTTTTCGGATTGGTCGCTGCTGCGATGTCGGTGGGCAAGGCGAGCCGCTCGATCAGGGGAACGATATAGACGCAGCCGGTTTCCAGCACGGCGCCGGCGGCAAGCGAGAATTCATGCAGTTTGAGATCGACGATGCGCTCGGCGACGGTGGTGCCGGGGCCGGGCAAGAAACTCGCGCGTACGCGATAGGCGATGGCGCCCAGCCGCAGATCGAGGCTCGCCGGCTGGATCTGCCCCGGCGCGAACGGATAATGCGCGCGAATGCCGCCGTCCGCCGCAAGTTCCGCAATCATGCGGTCGGGCAGGATTCCTTCGTCCGTTGGCGCGAAAGACAGCGGCACGCGATCACCACATCGAGCGAAAATAGCGGCTGCGATCTAACCCGATGCCGGGTTTGACGCAAAGACAGGCGCGGCGTATAAGCCACTTTATCCCGTGGTCATTTGAGCCGGTCGGCTTGCTAGCCACGTAAAACAAGTAGCTAAAAGGCCGGGGATGTGTGAGCCCGGCCTGAGGATTTTCCTCCCGGCCGGGTTTTGTTTTTGTTTGGCCAGCGCTTCTGGCCAATGGAGGCCACATGTCCGCGTCCGCGAAAAAGACCTATCGCCCCGAAACACGGCTGGTTCAGTCCGGCACGTTGCGCTCGCCATTCGGCGAAACCTCCGAGGCGATGTTTTTGACTCAAGGCTATGTCTACGACACGGCAGCCCAGGCGGAGGCGCGCTTCAAGGGCGAGGATCCCGGTTACCAGTATTCGCGCTTCGCCAATCCGACCGTCGACATGTTCGAGCGCCGCATGGCGGCATTCGAAGGCGCCGAAGCGGCGCGCGCCACCGCGACCGGCATGGCCGCGGTCACCATTTCGCTGGTCGGCCAGCTCAAGGCCGGCGATCATGTGGTGGCATCGAAAGCGATGTTCGGCTCCTGCCGCTACATCATCGAGGATTATCTGCCGCGCTTCGGTGTCGCCTCGACCTTGGTCGACGGCTGCAATCTCGAGGCCTGGAAAAATGCCGTGCGGCCGAACACCAAAACGTTTTTCCTCGAAAGCCCGACCAACCCGGCGCTCGACGTCATCGACATCGCCGAAGTGGCCAAGATCGCGCACCAGGCCAACGCGACCTTGGTGGTCGACAATGTGTTCGCCACGCCGCTGTTCCAGAGCCCGCTGGCGCTCGGCGCCGACTGCGTGGTCTATTCGGCGACCAAGCACATCGATGGGCAGGGGCGCTGCCTGGGCGGCGTCGTGCTCGGCTCGCAGAAATTCATCATGGACAAGATCCATATGTTGATCCGGCAAACCGGACCGTCGATGTCGCCGTTCAACGCCTGGGTGTTGCTCAAGAGCTTGGAGACGCTCGCCGTGCGGGTGCGGCGGCAGACCGACAGCGCCGCGACGGTCGCGGTGGCGCTCGCCGAGCATCCGAAAATCTCGCGCCTGATCTATCCGGGCCGGCCCGATCATCCGCAGGCCGCCGTGGTGCAGAAACAGATGCGCGGCGGCTCGACCTTGGTCGCCTTCGAGATCAAGGGCGGCAAGAAGGCGGCATTCCGTTTCCAGGACGCGCTCAAGCTCGTCCGCATCAGCAACAATCTCGGCGACGCCAAGAGCCTGATCACCCATCCGGCGACGACGACGCACCAGCGGCTCACGCCGCCGCAGCGCGCCGAGATCGGCGTCACCGACGGACTGGTGCGGCTGTCGGTCGGCCTCGAACATCCCGACGATATCGTCGAAGACGTGCTCGCCGGGCTTGATGCAGTGTGAGGGCCGTCATCATCCGCGAAAGCGGATGATCCAGTATGCGCCGCGGATTCGGGAAATGTACGTTCGGTGATTACTGGGTGCCCCGCCTTCGCGGGGCATGACAATCAGCGCGCGTGCGCGGAGGCGACTGGGCGGGTCGCCGCTTCGGCGATGCCGGTGGCGAGGAGCTTTGCCACACAGGCATAGCCCCAGTCGTTCATATGCAACCCGTCCGGCGACACGAAAGTATCGAACGGCAGGTGTTGCACTTCGAACCAGTTGCGCATCACCGCGAAGCGCCGGAACAGGTCGACGTTCTCTTCCTTCGCCGCCGTGGCGATCTGCTCGACCATGCCCGGCGTCTCGGATTTCACCAGAACCTTCGGCGCATATTGCGGATCGATCAGCACCACGTCGGCGCCGGTCGCCTTGAGCTCGTCGATGCCTTCGTGCAGCTGCGCCGAATGCTGGTCCAGCGGATGATCGCGCAGCACCGAATTGGTGCCGACCTGCCAGAGCACGAGTTGCGGATGCTCGGCGATGACACCGCTCGCGAACCGCGCCATCATATCTTCGGTCTCGTCGCCGTTGACGCCGCGGTTGAGCACGGTGATGTCCTGCAGCGGGAAGCGCTGCTTGAGCTCGACGGCGAGCCGGCTCGGATAGCTGGCATCGGGAGAGCTGGCGCCGGCGCCGGCCGTCGACGAGGAGCCGATGGCGACGATGGTCAGCGGCTCGCCGCTGGCGAGGCGGCGCGCGGTGCGCACCAGCGGGCGATCGAAATGGCTGAACTCGGTCGGCGCGCTGCAGGTGGCCGGCGGCACTGCGTTCGGCGTTGAGGCCTGGGGCAAGGCGGCCGGCGTAACCGGTCGCGGCACTGCAGCAACGGCCGGCGTTGCCGCCGGCATCGCGGCCGGAGCGGCGGCGAGGGTGAGAGCGGGTGCGACAAAACGCGCA
>JBAUYI010000245.1:0-14137 GCA_049584715.1 Xanthobacteraceae bacterium | reverse complement strand
CGAGTGGCCTTGAACGAGGTCTGGTTAACCTTGTTCTCAAGCATCCAATCCCTGGTGAAGCGGCCGGACTGGATGTCGGCCAAAACTTTCTTCATCTCGGCGCGGGTCTGGTCGGTGATGACGCGGGGGCCGGAGACATATTCGCCGTACTCGGCCGTGTTCGACACCGAGTAGTTCATATTGGCGATGCCGCCCTCGTAGATCAGGTCCACGATCAGCTTCACCTCGTGGACGCATTCGAAATAGGCCATCTCGGGGGCGTAGCCGGCTTCCACCAGGGTCTCGTAGCCGGCCTTCATCAATTCAACCAAGCCGCCGCACAGCACGGTCTGCTCGCCGAACAGATCGGTCTCGCATTCCTCCTTAAAACTCGTCTCGATGATCCCGGCGCGGCCGCCGCCGATCGCGGCGCCGTAGGACAGCCCGAGATCGTGGGCATTGCCGGAGACGTCGCGGTGCACCGCCAAGAGGCACGGCACGCCGGCGCCGCGCTGATACTCGGAGCGCACGGTGTGGCCCGGCCCCTTGGGCGCGATCATCAAGACATCGAGATCGCTGCGCGGCTCGATCAGATTGAAGTGCACGTTGAGGCCATGGGCGAACATGATGGCCGCGCCTTCTTTCATGTTGGCGGCGAGATGATCGCGATAGATATCGCCCTGCAATTCGTCGGGCGTCAGCATCATCATGACGTCGGCCCATTTGGCGGCCTCGGCGACCTCCTTGACGGGCAGCTTTTCGGCTTCGGCCTTCTTGACGCCTTGCGACCCCTTGCGCAGCGCCACGGTGACTTCCTTGACGCCGGAGTCGCGCAGATTGAGCGCATGGGCATGGCCCTGGCTGCCATAGCCGATGATGGCGACCTTCTTGCCCTTGATCAGGTTCAGGTCGGCATCGCGATCGTAATAAACACGCATGGTCTCACCCCTGCTGGGGCCAAGGATTGGGCCCCGGCCGCTTTGTTGTCGGGAAGCTTCTAGGTTCTACGGAGCGGCAGGACAAGCCCGCCTTTATCGCGGCGGCACCGGACCTAAGCCGCCGCTCCGTCGAACTTCTCCCGGGCACGGGCGATTTTCGCCTGATTGCGCGTGGCCCATTCCCCGAGCGCCGAAACCGGCTCCAAGAGGTCGCGGCCCAGCGAGGTCAGCGCATAATCGACCCGCGGCGGGATGGTCGGGAAAACCGTACGTGTGACCAGACCGTCGCGCTCGAGCCCGCGCAGGGTCAAGGTCAGCATGCGCTGAGAAATGCCGCCGATCGCGCGCCGCAGCTCATTGAAGCGCATCGAACCCGAGCCGAGCCGCGTCACCACCAGGACCGACCACTTGTCGCCGACCCGGGCCAGCACGTCGCTGATGGCGCGGCAATCGCCAGGCAAATGCATGTGTCTAGGTTTCACCGATGTTCCCTCTTGTCGGCTTTGCGAGTAGTCACCTATGTAGCCCTAGTTACGTATGCTAACCAAGGAATTCAATCATGCCCAAGCCCACCGTCGCCGTGATCATCGGCTCGAACCGCAAGGAATCCATCAACCGCAAATATGCCCAGGCGCTGGTCAAGCTCGGCGCCGACAAGTTCGACGCCCATTTCGTGCGCATCGACGATCTGCCTTTGTACAACCAGGACAACGAGGCCAACCCGGGACCCGAAGTGCTGCGCTTCAAGGACGAGATCAGCAAGGCCGACGGCGTGCTGATCGTCACGCCGGAGCATGACCGCACGATGCCGACGGCGCTCAACAACGCGGTTCATTGGGGCGCGCGGCCGTTCGGCAAGAGCGTATGGCCCGGCAAGGTCGGCTTTATCACCGGCACCACGCCGGGCGCTCTCGGCACCGGGCTGGTGCAGGCGCATCTGCGTTCGGTGATGCTCGGGCTCGGCATGACGCTGCTCGGCGGCGAGGCCTATGTCAATTTCAAGCCGAACCTGTTCGACGATCAAGGCAATATCGGCGACGAGACCACGCAGAAGTTTTTGCAAGGCTTCATCGACCGCTTCGCAACGCTGGTTGGGAAGGTGTCGGGGAAGGCATAGCGGCCACTTCGCAACGTTCCGTCACCCTGAGGCGCGAGCAAAGCGAGCCTCGAAGGGCGACGGCCCGGGCGGAGCAGCATCCTTCGAGGCCCGCGCGGAGCCTGCCATCGGGCCGGCCACTTCGGGCCGGACCCGTTGGCGCGGGCACCTCAGAATAACGGCGCAGTGACTACATCCCCTCCGGCCCGCGCGCGATGGCGACGACGCCGGTGCGCGAGACTTCGACAAGACCGACGGGCAGCATCAGGGCGATGAAGCTTTCGATCTTCTCGGACGCGCCGGTGATCTCGAACACGAAGCTTTCCGTGGTGGCGTCGATCACTCGAGCACGAAACGCGTCGGCGAGACGCAACGCCTCCATGCGGTGCTCGTCCTTGCCGCGCACCTTGACCATGGCGAGCTCGCGCTGGATCGCCGGCCCAGCCGTGGTCACGTCGACGACTCTGTGCACCGGCACCAGCCGGTCGAGCTGGTTCTTGATCTGCTCCAGCACCATCGGCGTGCCGCGGGTGACGATGGTGATGCGGGACAGATGCTTCTCGTGCTCGGTCTCTGAGACAGTGAGCGAATCGATATTGTAGCCGCGGCCGGCGAACAGGCCGATGACGCGGGCGAGCACGCCGGGCTCGTTGTCGACCAGCACGCACAGGGTACGGGTTTCGATGCGCTCGCTGACTGCGGCGGACGGGTAATGCGACGTCGACGTGTTCACGGCGCTCTCCTAGACCAGCATCTTGCCTGCTTCGGTGACGGCGTCCTCGACGCTCTCGGCAGCATCGCCGAGCAGCATCTCGTTGTGGGCGCGGCCCGAGGGGATCATCGGGAAACAGTTTTCCGTTGGATCGACCACGCAGTCGAAGATCACCGGCTTTTTCACCTCGATCATCTCGCGGATCTTGGCGTCAAGATCGGCTGGCCGCTCGCAGCGGATGCCGTGGGCGTGATAGGCCTCGGCGAGCTTGACGAAATCGGGCAGCGCCTCACTGTAGGAGTGGGAATAGCGCCCGCCATGCAGCAATTCCTGCCATTGCCGCACCATGCCCATATATTTGTTGTTGATGATGAAGATCTTCACCGGCAGGTCGTAGTGCACCGCCGTCGAAATCTCCTGCATGGTCATCATCACCGAGGCCTCGCCGGCAATGTCGATGACCAGCGAATCCGGATGCGCGAGCTGCACGCCGACCGAAGCCGGCAGCCCGTAGCCCATGGTGCCGAGCCCGCCCGAGGTCATCCAGCGGTTCGGCTCCTGGAACTGATAGAACTGCGCCGCCCACATCTGGTGCTGACCGACCTCGGTGGTGATGTAGGTGTCGCGGTCCTTGGTCAGCTCGAACAGCCGCTGGATGGCGTATTGCGGCTTGATGATGTCGTTCGAGCCGCGATAGGCGAGCGACTTTTTTGCCCGCCATTTTGCGATCTGATCCCGCCAGGCTTCGAGTGCCTTCTTGTCCGGCTTATGCGCGCCGGCGCGCCAGACGCGCAGCATTTCCTCGAGCACGTGCGCGCAATCGCCGACGATCGGCAGATCGACCTTGACGTTCTTGTTGATCGACGACGCGTCGATATCGACGTGGATTTTCTTCGAGCCGGGCGAAAAGGCGTCGAGCCGCCCGGTGATGCGGTCGTCGAAGCGCGCGCCGATGCAGATCATCAGGTCGCAATCGTGCATCGCCCAGTTCGCCTCCCAGGTGCCGTGCATGCCGAGCATGCCGAGCCATTGCGGATCGGCGGCCGGGAAAGCGCCGAGCCCCATCAAAGTCGAGGTGATGGGAAAGCCGGTGAGCTTGACCAGTTCGCGCAGATGCTCGGACGCGGCCGGGCCGGAATTGATGACGCCGCCGCCGGTGTAGAACAGCGGCCGCTTGGCCGCCGCCATCATCTCGACCGCCTGCTTGATCTTGTCGGGATCGCCCTTGAGCCGCGGCTTATAGCCCTTGTGCTGGAATTCCTTCGGCTTCGAATAGGTGCCCTTGGCGAACTGGATATCCTTCGGGATGTCGACCACGACCGGACCGGGCCGGCCGCTCGACGCGATGTGAAACGCCTCGTGCAGCGCGCGCGGCAGGTCTTCGATGGTCTTCACCAGGTAATTGTACTTGGTGCATGGCCGCGTGATGCCGACGGTGTCGCATTCCTGGAACGCGTCGTTGCCGATGAGATGGGTCGGCACCTGCCCGGTGATGACGACCAGCGGGATGGAGTCGCACAGCGCGTCAGTCAAGCCGGTGACCGCATTGGTCGCGCCCGGCCCCGACGTCACCAGCACGCAGCCGACCTTGCCGGTCGAGCGCGCATAGCCTTCGGCGGCGTGCACGGCGCCCTGCTCGTGGCGCACCAGGATGTGGCGGACCCGGTCCTGCGACTGGAACAGCGCGTCGTAGATCGGCAGCACCGCGCCGCCGGGATAGCCGAAAATATGCTCCACGCCCTGATCGGCGAGCGCCTCGATCACCATTTCGGCGCCGGTCATCTCTGTCATGGTCCGCTCCACTCTCTCGTTCTTTCGCTCGGACATTCGGTCGTCAGGATTTCAGATAACAAAAAAGGGCCTCGAAGGGCCCCTGGGTCGCGCACCGCCACGTCTCGCAGGTGGATTATCCACCCCCGGCGGTGCGCTTCGATACGAGAATCAGCGAGGTCGCAAAAGTACGCACGGATTAAGCCCTTCGTTCTGAGAGCTGATTTATATGCATTGCGGCAGCGCCGGTCAAGTCAATTGCGGCGGGAATCCGGCGCGGCAGGCCGCGGCATACTTCAAACGCGCGTTTGAAATCGACAGGACAAGCAAAACCGCAATCGTTAACTATTATTAAGTGCCTTACCGCAGCCGCGATTTTGCGCCGCCGCGGCCTTCAAATTTTCCCGGCGCGTTGCTCAATTGACGCATCGGGGGATGCCTACACGTTCTGAAATCGCCAACCGCGTATCGTCAACCTTCTCCGCAGGAGGGGATATGCATCGCACAGTCATCGGTCTTTTTGCCGTGCTCGTCGTTGCGCTCGCACTCGTCACGCCGGCAGCTGCGGCGCATCCGCCGAACGTGGCGCTCAACTCGACCGGAGACATATTGCAATGGATCAACGCCTATCGCGACAAGCCAGATCCTGACGGCCTTCCCACCGTCGTTCGCACGCTCGGCGCGCTGCAGGCGTTCAAGGACGCCGAAACCTCGGGCGCCTATGTCGGCTTCATCGCCGGCGTGCTGGGGGCGAATCCAGGCCGCGCCGACAAACTGATCACCAAGATGCTGGCGATCGACGCCGCCGACCACTGGGTGCTGGTGCGCGCCATCGCCTATTCGGGCCTGCCGAACTGGAAGGATTTGCTGAGCACCTTTGCCGACCGCATGCCGATGCGCCGCGCCATGATCGACAAATATCTCGACGGCACGCTGCCGACGCTGGACCAGATCGATTACGAGGCGAAGAAGCCCGGCATGATGGACAAGGTGAAGGTCGTTCTCCAACTCACCGACGGGAAGGAGAAGCCGGTGATGCTGGAGCCGAGCCCGGAGCTGATCGACGTGCTGTGGGGTTCTTATCTCGCCACCGGCACCTACACCTCGATCGGGCGCATCATCAAGCTGTTGCCGCTCGCCAACGACAAGGACAATGTCGACAACCTGACCGCCGGCAGTGCCGCCAAGTTCACGCTGGCCAGCAATGCCGTGCGCGATCTCAATCTGCTCAACATGCTGAAATGGGCGGCCAAGCGCCAGCCCAAGGAGGCCGCGGTCGTGCTCAACGACGTGATCGAGACCGCGGACACCGTCGACACCACGCGCATGCGCAAGGAATCGCTCGCGGCGATCGACGAACTCAAGCAGAAAGGCCCGAACTCAAAGCGCGAGCTGAGCGGCTGGGGACAGGTCGGCGCCGGCGCGCTGTCGATGGGCTGCGTCGTGGCGGCAGCCACCGGGCAGATCGAACTGGGCATACCGTGCGTGATCGGCGGCGCCGCCTATTCGGCGGGCGTGCAGTACATCTCGCACTGACGGCCTGCAGACAGCACCCAGCAACGGAGACAACCGCGCCGAAGCGCGGCTGTCCTTCCGTTCACTGACCTGCGTTCACTGACCTGCGTTCACTGACCTGCGTTCACTGATACGTGCGGTCGATGCCGGCCTGCGCCAGGAGCTCCGACAACCGGCGGCGGGCATGAAACATGCGCGTCTTCACGGTGTTCTCCGGCACGCCCAGGATCTCGGCGACTTCGTTGATCGGCTTGTCCTGGTAGTAGGCGAGATCGATGATTTCGCGGTGCACCAGCGACAGATGGCTCAGGCACTGGCGCATGATGGCGACCCGATCCTTCTTCTGGACGGCGATCTCGGGATCGTCGGCCATGTCCGGAATGGCGGCAGCCTGATCGTCATCGAGCTCGTCGTCCTTGCGGCGGCGCAGCGCGGAGAGCGCCTTGAACCGGGCGATCGCCAGGATCCACGTCGACACCCGGCTGTTGCCCTGGAACTGGTGGGCGTTGCGCCACACGTCGAAGAACACTTCGCTGACCAGGTCTTCGGCATGCGCCTCGTCACCGACCAGGCGGAGCAGGAACCGGTAGGTTTGCACGTGGTGCCGGGCGTACAGCACCTTCATCGCCAGCTTGTCGCCTGCGGCGATGCGTTCGAGCACATCCGCGTCATCGCGTTGTTTCGCCGCGACGGCCGGATTGCTGCCGAGTGCCTTTGGTTGAGTGAGACCGCGTCCCTGAACGGCGTTGGCAACCGCTCCGACCGCGAATTCATGACCTAGACTTGCCGTGATCGTATTCATTTTAGTCCCCCGTTACCGCTTATTTCTTATGGGGGCAGCGTAAAATTCTTAACGGTCGCTTAACCATTCTACGTTTGTAAATTTGGGCTAGCTGTAGTGACGAGCCACCCTATACGTCCGTATAGAATCGCAGTCCCGCGGGGCCTGAGCGGCCTACGCGCGGCAGCAGATATCTTGGAAGTGAGAAAGCGGAATCTACACGGCCGGGGCCGGCCAACCGCCGCTACGCTGATCCAGCAACTGAACTGCCGAGGGCCTTATCGAGGCATTCGATCAGGCTGTCCTCGCTGAAAGGCTAACGCAGGAAACCGTAAGCGCCCGCATCCAAGACCCGGTCGCGGACCCTTTCGTCGAAATAGGCGGTCATGAATATGACCGGCGTAGAGTGGCCGTTGGCAATCAAACGGGCCTGCAAATCGGCTCCGCTCATGCCCGGCATGTGCAGATCGGTGATCACGCACGACGATTCCCAGATATCGCCGGAACGCAGATATTCCTCGGCAGAGGAAAACGTGGTGGCGGAGTAACCTAGGGATTTTATGAGGCTTTTCGTAGCCTCACGGACGGATTCATCGTCGTCGATTATTGATATCACGGGAGCTTTTGCCAATTGTTGTACCCTTGCACGCATGGATACCGAACTCACGCCCCGTCAGCCACTGTACATGGGAAAGGTTCGTGTATCCGTTCGCGGCGTTGAACTATACTTGTGTATAGGTTGTCATTTGCCGCGGCGAACGCCCAGCGCGTCGGCCATCCGCACCAGTTCGGCCAGCGATTTTGCGTTCATCTTGCGCATGACATTGCCGCGGTGAACTTTCACCGTGATCTCGCTGACCTTGAGCTCGCCGGCAATCTGCTTGTTCATCAGGCCGGCGGTGACGAAGCCCATGATCTCCTGCTCGCGCGGGGTGAGCGCGTCAAAGCTTGCCTTCAGCTTGGAGATGTCGCCGGCGCGACTGCGCCGATTGCGGTCCTGCTCCAGGCCGATTTGCACGGCGTCCAGCATGTCCTGATCGCGAAACGGTTTTGGCAGGAACTCCACCGCGCCCGCTTTCATCGCCCGCACGGTCATCGGAATGTCGCCGTGGCCGGTCATGAACACGATCGGAATATGGATATTGGCCTTGGCCAGCTCCGCCTGGAAATCGAGCCCGCTCAGGCCCGGCAATCGGACGTCGAGCACCAGGCAACTCGGACCATCCGGCGCGCCGCTTTGCAGAAATTCCTGGGCCGAGCCGAACGTCTTGACCTGCAAGCCGACCGAACGGAACAGGCTCGAGAGCGCCTCACGCAACGGCGCATCGTCGTCGATCACAAGCACGATCGGTTGCGCTTCGGTGCTCATGCCACACCCGGCATTCCGGCAGGCAGGACGATGCGAAAAGCCGAGCCGCGCGGCTCGGCCGGCGCGACCGAAAGGCTGCCTTTGTGGCGCTCGATGATCAGGCGGCAAATGGCCAGGCCCAATCCCAGACCGTTCGGCTTCGTCGTGATGAAGGCATCGAATATGGTTTTAAGCTGCTGCGGATCGATGCCCGGCCCGGAATCTTCCACCGCCACAATGATGGCATTGCCGCCGTGCCGCTCCGCGCGCACGCGCAGGATTCGATCTTCCCCGTCGACGGCAGCCATGGCTTCAATCGCGTTGTGCACCAGGTTGATGAAGACTTCTTGCAATTGACCGCGATGTCCCATGACGAACGGCAACTGCGACGTCAGCTCGGCCTGGGTGGTGATGCGGTGATCCTTCAGCTCTTCGCGCAGCGCTTGTAGCACGCCGAGCGCCAGCTCATTGACGTCGATCGGTTCGTGACCCTGATCGGCTTTGCCGAACAAAGTACGGATATTGTCGAACACCTGGCTGGCGCGGTGGCTGTCTTTGACCATCCGCTGCAAAGCCAGCCGCGCCTCCTCGATATTGGGCGGCGTATGGCCGAGAAATCGCAGTGCCGCGCCGCCGTTCGAGGAGATACCGGCCAGTGGCTGCCGCACCTCATGCCCGATCGACGCCGCCATGGCCTCGAGATTCATGAGCTTGTTGTCCCGCTCGCGCTGCAGGTCGGCCACCGAGCGGCCGAGCTCATCGGTACGCTGGCGCAGCTCGTTGAGCAGCCGGGCATTTTCAACGGCGATGACGGCTTGGGCGGCAAAATTCTGGACAATCTCGATCTGCTTGGCGGTGAAGGGACGGACTTCGCGGCGGCCGACCGTGAACGAGCCGACCAGTTCGTTGTCCTTGAACATAGGCACCGCCAAGGTCGTGCGCACGCCGGCAAGCTCGACGGCGGCAACCGTGGTCGGGCTGCGCGCGGCATAAGCCCGATCTGCGGCCAGGTCGGGGATGTGAACCAGCGCCTTGTGCATCAGCAGGCGGCCACTCGCGGAATTTTCGTCGGGCCGGTACGGCACAAGCTTGCGCGCTTCGGCAAAAGCCGGCGGCATGTTGTGGGTGGCGACGAGCTGCAGGATTTCGCCGTCCCAGCGGTTAATGGCGCCGTTGGCGGCGTCGCTGATCCGAACCGCATTGGCCAGGATGGTTTCGAAGACCCGCGCCAGGTCGCCGGTGGAGCTGGCGATGACGCGCAGCACTTCCGAGGTCGCCTTCTGCAGCTCCGACGCCTCGTTGAGCTCGCGTTTCAGCCGCGTGATCTTGGCGGCCGGGCCGGACTCCGAGGAGCGGCGACGGCGCGCCGGCTTGGGCGCATGGCTGCGCTTCGGCGCCGTTTTGCGGCGTCGCGGGTCGCTCCCTGCTTTGGAGTGCCGTGGCATTGCCTCCCCCGAGGCTCGGGACAGGCATGGTAGCGAGTTAAACGGCCCTAGTGGAAGTGGCTGGTTGTCAGGCCGCAGGCCACGCGGCCTTAGGGTCTGGCACAACCGGCCGCCATTCATGCGGACAGAATCCCATTATCGCTCCGCGCGTTAGGAGCAACCATGGCTGGCGCGCGAGCCATGATCTGGCGGCATCACTTGGCCAGTTCACGCAACTGCGCCTCGATCGCCGTGAGCGCGCCTGCCGGCGCGACCCAGGCAAAGTCCGGCAGCTGGTTGCGAAACCAGGTCGCCTGCCGCTTGGTGTATTGGCGGGTGTCGCGTTTGCCGCCCTCGATCGCCTCGGCCAGGGCAATCTCGCCGTTGCGGTGGCGAATGAGCCACGGCACGCCGTGCGCCTTCATCGCCGGCAGGTTGGGATCGAGACGGCGCCCAGCGAGCGCGTGCACCTCGTCCATGGCGCCAGCCGCCATCATGGCGTCGAAACGGGCGTCGATGCGCCGCAACAATGCGTCGCGATCGGGCATGAGAAAGACTTTTGCGGCAAGTGCGGCATCGACGCGTGCCGGCATGTTCGCTTCGTGCCACAGCAGCAGCGAGCGTCCGGTCGCCAGAATCACTTCAAGCGCACGGGTGACGCGGGCGCGGTCACCGGGCATCAAATGCGCCGCGGCGGCAGGATCGCGCCGCGTCAGTTCGGCATGCAATGCCTCGACGCCGTCGCTGGCGAGGCGACCGCGCACCTCATTGCGGATTTGCGCCGGGATCGGCGGCACCGCGGCAAGCCCTTGGGTGAGCGCCTTGAAATAGAGCCCAGTGCCGCCGACGACAATGGCCACATGCGCTTCGCGTTGCACCGCTGCAAGCACGTCGGCGACCTCGGTGCACCAGCGGCCGACCGAAAAATTCTCCGCCGCGTCGACGTGGCCGTAAAGGCGATGCGGCACCCGCGCTTCCTCCGCCGGTGTCGGGCGCGCGGTGATGATGCGCAGGTTGCGGTAGACCTGCATGGAATCGGCATTGATGATCGTCCCGCCGAGCTTTTCGGCCAGCGTCAACGCCAATGCCGACTTGCCACTCGCGGTGGGGCCGGCGATGAGAATGATGTTCGGCTCGCTCACGGGGTTGACGTAGTGGGTTTTTGCGCGAATTAAAATCCCGCAAGCGAGCAAGATCACCGAGAAGCCAAAGATTACCGAGAAGCCAAGTGACCCTCATAAAACCCTTCCGCGCATTGCGGCCGGCGCCGGGGCGTGCCGCCGAAGTTTTGGCCCCGCCCTATGACGTGCTCTCGAGCGCGGAGGCGCGCGAGCGCGCCAAGGGCAAGGCGTGGAGTTTTCTGCACGTCTCCAAGGCGGAGATCGATCTCGATCCGGCGACTGACCCTTACGACGGCGCGGTCTATGCCAAGGCCGCCGCGAACCTTAATGCCATGATCAAAGCCGGTGTGCTCATCCGCGATGCCAAGCCGAGCTACTACGTCTACCGGACGACTTGGCGCGGCCACGTTTCGACCGGGCTTGCAGCAGTGGCGTCGCTCGCCGACTACGCCAGCAATCGCGTGCGCCGCCATGAGCACACCACGCCGGCAAAGGAAGACGACAGGGTGCGCCAGATCGAAGCGGTCAACGCCCAGACCGGGCCGGTCATGCTCGGCTACCCGACGGCGCCGCAGATCGACGCCATGCTGGCGCGCGCCGCTTCCGGCGATCCCGCATTCGACGTCACTGCCGACGACGGCGTGCGGCACCAGCTCTGGGTGATCGGCGACGACGAAGCCGTCGCGGCGCTGACCCGTGCGGTCGAGGCCCTGCCGGCGCTCTATATCGCCGACGGCCATCACCGCTCGGCCGCGGCGGAGCGCGTGGCAAAATCCCGCGGCGACGGCGCGCAGGGTTATTTCCTCACCGTGATGTTTCCGCAGAACGAGATGACGATCCTCGACTATAACCGCGTCATCCGCGACTTGAACGGGAAGAGCCCGGACCAGCTTTTGGCGCGGTTGCGCGAAGCCTACGCGGTTGTGGCGAGCGATCAGCCGGCGCGTCCGGCCGCGCCGGGCGAAACCGGAATGTATCTGGCCGGGCATTGGTACCGCCTGACGCTGAAACCCGAGATCGCCGCCAAGGCGCAAAAATCCGCCGACCCGGTCGAGCGGCTGCCGATCACGCTGCTGACGCGCAACATCATCGAGCCGATGTTCGGCATCACCGATCCGCGCACCGACAAGCGCATCGACTTTGTCGGCGGCGGCCGCGGGCTCGGCGAATTGGAGCGGCTGGTATCGTCGGGCGCTTTTGCCGTCGCCTTTGCGCTCTATCCAACGCAGATGAGCGACCTGATGGCGGTCGCCGACGCCGGCGCGATCATGCCGCCGAAATCGACGTGGTTCGAGCCGAAGCTCGCGGACGGCGCGGTGAGCCACATACTGGATTGACGGACGACGGAGAACGGACGACAGATGAAAAAGGTGTAGCAGCTAGTAATCCGTTGTCTGTCGTCCGTTCTCAGCTTACTGCAAATTCAACGCCACGAACCGCGTCTCGCCGTTGCCGTTGGAGACCAGCAGCACCGCGACCTTCTTGCCCTGGGCCTTGAGCGCATCGATCCGCGCCTGCACCGCGGCCGGGTTGCCAACGGCTTCGTATTGCACCTCGACGATGACGTCGCCGGGAGAGAGCCGCTTGTCGGGCTGCGAAACATCCACGCTGGAGTCGACGCCGGTGACGACGACGCCCTTGATGGTGTCCCTGATCTTGAATTTTTTGCGCAGATCGTCGGACATCGCGGACAATTCGAGCCCGAGAGTTTTTTGCACCGTGGACTTCTGCTCCGGCACCGCATCCGGCTTGGTGTCGTTGGACGCCACCTTGTCGGTGTCCTGCAGCCGGCCGATCTTGACCTGGTGGGTTTCTTCCTTGCCCTTGCGGATGACGACGACGTCGACCTGCTTGCCGACCGGCGTGTCAGCGACGATGCGCGGCAGGTCGCGCATTTCCTTGACGTCGTGGCCGTCGAACTTGACGACGACGTCGCCCGGCTCGATGCCGCCGGGCTTGGCCGGCCCCTTGTCGTCGACGCCGGCGACCAGCGCGCCGCGCGGCGGCTTGATGCTCAGGCTCTCGGCGATGTCGTCGGTGACCTGCTGGATGCGCACGCCGAGCCAGCCGCGGCGCATTTCGCCAAAATCGCGCAGCTGATTGATCACCGGCATGGCGGTGTTGGACGGCACGGCGAAGCCGATACCGATCGACCCGCCGGACGGCGAGATGATCGCGGTGTTGACGCCGATGACGTCGCCGTTGAGGTTGAACAACGGGCCGCCGGAATTGCCGCGATTGATAGCGGCGTCGGTCTGAATGTAATTGTCGTAGGGGCCCGACTGGATGTCACGGTTGCGCGCCGAGACGATGCCCGCGGTCACCGTGCCGCCGAGGCTGAACGGGTTGCCGATGGCGATGACCCATTCGCCGAGCCGCAGCTTGTCGGAATCGCCGAACGCCACCGCCTTGAGCGGCTTGTCGGCCTTCACGCGCAACAGCGCCAAGTCGGCCTTGGTATCCTTGCCGACCAGCTGCGCCGGCAGTTTGGTGCCGTCGTTGAGGATGACGTTGATCTCGTCGGCGTCGGCGATGACGTGATTGTTGGTCACCACCAGGCCGGACGGATCGATGATGAAGCCGGAGCCGAGGGAATTGACGCGGCGCGGTGCGCGCTCGGGGTTGTCGCCGCCGCCCTGCCCGCGGCGGTTCTTGAAGAACTCGTCGAAGAATTCCTCCATCGGCGAGCCGGGCGGCAGGTCGGGCATGCCGCTGACCTTCGCATCGACCTTCTGCGACGTCGAAATGTTGACGACGGCGTCGATCACCTGCTCGGCCACGTCGGCGATGTTCTCCGGTCCGCGCGCCGCCGCGGGCCGCGCCGGCAGGGTGATAACGGCCGCCATCAGCGCCGCTGTTACCGCGCCGTGCCGCACGAATTGCGAGAGATGGCGAGAGCTGAAGTGGCGAGACATGGATGTCGGCGCTCCTGCAAGGGGACTCAATTTAATGGAAAAGTGCCCCCGACGTGCCCCCGGCGCAAGGCCATCGGTTGCCGGTCCGGCCATTAGGAACCCGATTGGGGCGGAAAAGCGGCCCGCGAACGGGCCGTTCAACCGCGCACCCGGGCGGCTCAACCGCGCACAAAGTAAACGATCAGCACGCCGACCAGCGCCGAAACGATGCCGGCGATACGCAGCGGGCCGTCGGCCATTTCCAGCACGGTCGTCATGGCGCGCTTGGCGCTGGCCGGGAACGCGGCAAGAAAGATGCCCTCGATCGCGAAGAACAAGCCGAGCGCGGCGAGGAAATCGGACATGAACCCGGCAACCCGCTACCGCTCTATTTCGTCGTGCTGCTCGCGCTCGATGGATTGGGCGCCGCAGCGCCGGCCGGCGGCGATTTGCCCATCGGATCGCCGAAATAGCGGAAGAAATCCGAATCCGGCCGCAGCACCAAATGCGTATCGCCGTGCTGCATGCTGCGTTCATAGGCCTGCATCGAGCGGTAGAA
>JBAUYI010000244.1:0-7770 GCA_049584715.1 Xanthobacteraceae bacterium | reverse complement strand
AAGTCCTCGTCCGTCGTGGTCTCGATCGGCGACACGTTCGCGTAGCCGGCGTTGTTGACGATCACGTCGAGGCGGCCGAAGCAGGCGCGCGCCTCGGAGACGGCCGCGATCATGGGCGAGGATTTCTGGAAATACGGCGTCGCCGAGAACCTGCCGGAGATCGAGGCGCTGTCGCAATACGTCTACGAGCAGGGCCTGACCGACCGCAAAGTGACGGTCGAGGAATTGTTTCATCCGTCGGTCTTCGACATTTCGAAGGTTTGATAGCAATGCGCACTGGGACGACGCCGGCACGTGGCTTTCCCCTCCCCCTTGTGGGGAGGGGTAGGGGTGGGGGTCGAGAGGTCATTCGCAAACGTCGACGCTGGCGCGACACCTCCCGACCCCCATCCCTAACCCTTCCCCACAAGGGGGAAGGGAACATGACGGAGAGTTCATGAGCATCGATAACCGCGTCATCGTATCCGGCGCCGGCCCGGTCGGCGCCGTGATGACCCTGGCGCTGGTCAAACAGGGCATCCCGGTCACGCTGATCGAGCAATTGCCGGACGCCGCCGAGGATCAGCGCGCCGCCACCATCCATCCGCCAACCGTGGACATGCTGGTCAAGCTCGGCCTCGAAAAGGAGATGTTCTCCACCGAACCGACCGGCGGCATGGAAGCGCCGCTGTTCCATTTCCGCGACCGCGCCACCGGAAAATTGATCGCGGTGTTCGACATCAGCCTGCTCAAGGGCGAAGTGCCGTATCCATATGTTTTGCAATGGGAGCAATACAAGCTGGTGCACGCCGCGCTGCCTCACATCAAGGCGAGCGGGCTCGGCGAGGTGCGGTTTTCAACCAAGCTCACCGGGTTGGCGCAGACCGCCGATGACGTCGAGGCGACGGTCACCAATGCCTCAGGCGAAACCGAAACGCTACGCGGCAAATATCTGATCGGCAGCGATGGCGGCTCCAGCACGGTGCGGCGTCTTGCCGACATCGCCTTCGAAGGCTTCACTTGGCCCGAGCGCTTCATCAAGATCGGCACCAAATTCGATTTCGGCACCACCGGCCAGGGCTATTGCACGCGGAATTATTTCTCCGATCCCGACGAATGGATCAATCTGTTCAAGGTCAAAGGCAAAGGCCCGCCCGGCATCTGGCGCGGCGTGTTTCCGGTGCCGGAGCAGGAGACCGACGAGGCCGCGCTGAGCCTGGCCGGCATCCAGCGCCGCCTGCAAGGCATCCACCAAAAGAGCGGCGAATACGAAATTCCCTATTACGCGCTCTACGCCGTGCACCAGCGCGTCGCCGCCACCTTCAACAAAGGCCGCGTGCTGCTCGCCGGCGACTGCGCCCATGTCAACAATCCGATCGGCGGCATGGGCATGAACGGCGGCCTTCATGACGCGATCAATCTCGCCGAGAAATTGTCCGACGTGTGGTTCGGCCGCGCCGAGGAAAAGGTGCTCGACCGCTACACGCGGCAACGCCGCAAGGCCCAGGTCGATTACGTCCAGGCGCAGACTATCGCCAACAAGAAAGCGCTGGAAGAGAAAGACCCGACGGTGCGCTGGCAGCACCTCGACGAGCTGCGGCGGACGTCGGAGGACGTGACCTTGCACAAGAAGTTTTTATATCGCTCGTCGCTGATCGATAGTTTGAATTCGGCGAATGCGGTGGAGTGAGCGGCCTTAGGTGGAAGAGAGCCGCCGGTGATTAAGATCAAACTCCGGAGGCGTCGTTGCGTCCAACGTGAGCCTCACGCCACTGGCCATCAGATCGAGCGCCTCAGGCCCTACAAAATATTCCATCACCTTTTTAAAATCTTTGCGGAAGGCTTTTGCAGCGAAGGCGTACAAGTTCTTAGACGCCACACTGGGCGGCGACAAAGTTCCGATCATTCCGTATAACATGACGTCTTCTCTATACCGACCACCGGGAGAGAAGACGATGCTGTCTTCATTTAGCAGTAGATCAACCGCGAAAAGAACTCCGCCCGAATACTGAGGTACGTCCCGGATTCGTACTAATGTCCCTCCGAGCGAGATAACATATTGTCGGTTTGCTACTGAGCTGCGGTGGAATGCTCGTCCAAGGTCGGGGATGTCGCGATAGGACGAATAGGTTTGGAGCTCTTTCGACTTAAACAGCCCTGCCAAGGTATATTGAAGGTCCTTTTGCGCTTCCAGTGAGGAGAGCACTCCGTTCAAGTCTTGGGTCGTCGCATAGAACAAGGTTTGATTTCTGATCATCGAGTGCTTCAAATTTTAAGGTCAAACTCCGCTGGCGACGCTGCCCCGATAGTCAACCTAACGCCACGTCTAGCAAAGTTGAGAGCTTCGGTCCCCGCATAAAATTCCTGCACCTTGCGAAAATACTCTCGGAATGCCTTGGCAAATAAATTGTACAAATTTTTAGACGTAACGCTGTTCGAAACGGTTCCAATACTTCCGTACAAAATAACGTCATTACCGTACCATCCTCCGGGGCTAAAGATGATGGTGTCGGCATTCAACATTTGGCTAATGTCAAAACAAACCCCGCCAGCTTCCTGAGGAACTTCGAGGATGCGCAATGCCGTTCCTCGCAGCGAAACGAGATACGTTGGGCTGGCGATGGCGTTGGGATGTGATGCCTGCCCAAAGTTTGGAATGTCGGTATGCGAAAAATAAGTTTGGAGTCTATTCTTATCAAACATTCCGGTCAAAGTGTACTGAAGGCTCTTCTGCGCTTCCAACGAAGATAGCACCGGTGCGAGGTCCTGTTTGGTGGCATAAAACAAGATTTGATTTCGGCTCATGGTGCGCTTCACTTCGGGACTAGAATTAGTGGCCCCTGGAGTTGAACTTCGTGGGCGGTGCGCTACGCGGCTTTGCCTACCCTACGCTTGCTGGAAAAACCGGGTCAGGTTGTCGTGCTCGACGGTATCGTCGCTAAACGTAGTGTCGAGCGGCCTAGTGGAGATGCCGTTTAAGCGGGATTGCACAAGTTCCATCAGCTCGTCAGGTGGCATGAGTATCGTGGCTCGATGATTGCGCTTGTCGAGGACTTTGTCGCCGTCCCTATCGACGAGGAAAATCTTAAGCGGCCCTTGCTTGATCGCGTCCAGGATCGCTCCGTTGATATGGGCATCGCCGAAGCTGTAACCGATGACCATAAGCTTCGCGCCAGGCTGACGGAGACGGGTGCGGAACTCTTGATGATACCATGACAGAACTGGAAAATGGTCGATCCTGACGGCCTTCTGCCCGCCCATGATGAGGATGCGCTCGCCGGCAGTGCCGTCGACCCAGTTACATGAGCCGTGGAGCTTTAGGTAAGGCTGAATGCCGGGCGAGATTTGGAAATTGCTCGCATTGGGCTCCCTAACCGCATAGCGATCCTGAATCGCTCCACTGGGAACGAAACTGCTGAGGTGCTTCATGCCCGGCGTGTCGGCTCGCCCCCATTTGTTGTCCGAGACGAATGGCAAGTATTTTTGCTCCAGCAGGGTGTCCTGGTTGAGTGTAAATAGCGCGTCGAACCGAGCGAGAAAGCTCGCTACGCTATAACGGGTGTCCGGAGGTTGCTTGAACTCGAATGCCCGGCGCTCGAATGACTGCGTCATGCCGTTAAAGATGCCGACAATTTCGCTCACCAGCAGCCTATAGCGGCGTTTGCCTTCTTCATCGCCCGCGGACTGTAAGGCTGCCAGAACATCCTCGAAGCTTCGGTCGCGCCATAGCATGCGACGTAGCTCGTCGTCGATAAGCGACGAGCCAATAAGCTGGTTGAACATCTCCGGCGCGAGGATGCCGCCCCAATTGCGACTGAAGCCCGCACCGCTGAGCAAATAAAAGGGCATGGCTTAGTTCACTCCAAAAACTTCCCCCACTTAGCTTCGATCTCCCGCGCCTCGTCGGGCGACAGCGCCGAGGTCGGTGGAAATTTATCCTTCCATGCGAACGGCCGGCAGGCATCGATGATCGCCTTGGAGTGGGAAGTGACGCCGCGCTCTTTATCCTCCGGCGCAATACGCGGATCGAGCGCCGAGCTCCAGGCGTTGCGCACGATGTCGATGCCTTCGGCCGGTTCGCAACGGGTCGCGACGGCCCACATCACGTCGGCGAGGTTCGACGGATCGATGTCGTCGTCGACCACCACGACGATGCGCGCCATGTAGCTGTGCGCGGCGGCCACCAGCGCGGCGCGCTTGGCGTGGCCGTCGTAGCGTTGGCGCAGCGCCACCACCGTCATCAGCTGCGAGACATGCTGCCAGGCGCCGACAACGTCGGTGACGCCTGAGGCTTCGAGATTGCTCCAGATGGTGGCAGCGCGGAATGGCAAGCCAAAATGAAAGCGCGGCGGTTTCATCGGCGGCGAGCCGAGCAGGATCGGATCATTGCGGTGATGGATGGCGGTCACCTCCATCACCGGGCCGGGCCGCGCCGCGGCGGCGTAATAGCCGGTGAATTCGCCGAACGGTCCCTCGGGCAGCGTCGCCTCGCTCATCGGCAGCAAGCGGCCTTCGAAAATGATTTCCGCCAAGGCGGGAAGCGGCAAGCCGGTCTGCGGGCCGGCGAAAACTTCGATCGGCGCGCCTTTGATCGAGCCGGCGAATTCGTATTCCGAACGGCCGTCGGGCAAATATTCGAAGCCGGCAATGAACAGCGCCGGATCCTCGCCATGCACGATGGCCACGGGGCAGCTCTCGCCGCGGTCCCAATATTTTTTGGCAATGATGGCGCCGTGGCGGCCGCCGTGGTCGAACTGCACGGTGACTCTGTTCGGCCCGTGCACCTGCACGCGATAGATCGAGGCATTGATCCAGCCAGAGTCGGGATCGCGCATGATGACGAGTGAGCCCGAGCCGATGAATGGCCCGCCGTCGTGGCGGTGCCAGATCGGCGCCGGAAAGCGCGCGATATCGACGTCGCGCCCGGCAACCGTATTCTCAAGGAACGCGGCGGTCTTGACGGTAACCGGCGGCTGCGGCGTTAAATTCTTGCGCTTCTCCATCCAGGCCTTCAGCGCGTCGAGCGGTCGCAGCGCGGGATCGAGCCCGAGCGCCAGCGCGGCGCGTTGCACATTGGTGGTGGCATTGGTGAAAACGCGAAAGCCGGGCGGAAAGCCTTTGATAGTGTCGAACAGCAGCGCCGGGCAGTCGGGCAGGCCGGCCGCGACTTCGGTGATACCGCCGATCTCGAAGCGCGGGTCGGCGCCGTCGATGCGCCGCAAGGCGCCGAGCTTGTCGACGGCAGCGATGAATTCGCGCAAGTCTTTATATTGATACAAGTCCTTATACATGTCGTCGCACCCGCGATTTGTCGCAAACCCAGCCACGCCTGCGCGAGACTAAGATGGCAAGTCAAGGAGTTCTCTTTCCGGCCGAATGAGTATAAGTGAGCGGTGCCCGGGTAAACACACAGCCTAAATGCCATCCATAGCCCATCTCATTCACGCCTACGGCCTGCTCGTGGTCGCCGGCACCATCGGCCTGGAAGGCATAGGCTTTCCGGTGCCGGGCGAGACCGCGCTGATCGTCGCCTCGGTCATTTCCGGCACCAAGCACGAGCTCAACATCGTCGCGGTGATCGTGACGGCGGCGGTCGCCTCGATCGTCGGCCGCAGTGTCGGCTATCTGATCGGCCGCTATTTCGGCTATTGGCTCCTGTTGCGCTACGGTTGCTATATCTGGATCAACGAAGCGCGGATCAAACTCGGGCAATATCTGTTTCTGCGCCACGGCGGCAAGATCGTCATCGTCGCCCAGTTCGTGCCTGTCCTGCGCACGGTCGCCGGCGTCATGGCTGGTGCCAATCGCATGCCGTGGCCGCAATTCCTCTTGGCGAATATCTTCGGTGCGTTCGCCTGGGCGACGTTCTTCGGCACCGCCGCCTATACGCTGGGCCGGCAAGTCGAGCGCCTGGCCGGCTGGGGCGTGATCGTCCTCGTCATTACCACCGTCATCGTCCTGGTCGTCGCCGCCCACTTCGTCCGCGGCCATGAGGCGCAGCTTGCGGCGAAAGCCGAGCGCGCCTTGCCGGGTCCGCTGCAGTCGCCTTGACGCGGCTACCCAGCCGGTGCCGATAATGCGCGAAATGCTTGAGGAGACGCCGTGACCGCGTCATGGTCGACAATCGATTGCGACGTGCACGTCAATGTGCCGAGCATGCAAGCGCTGTTGCCGCATCTCGACGAATATTGGCGCGACAGCGTGGTCGATCGCGGCATGAATTCGCTGGAATCGATCAGCTATCCGCCGAACGCGCCGCTCACAGCGCGGGCGGATTGGCGCGGCAAGGGCGGTGCGCCGGCCAATACGCTCGACGCGTTGCGCACCCACGCGCTCGACCGCTGGAACATTGACGTCGCCATCTGCCACTGCCTCTACGGTGTGCAGCTTTTGTACAGCGAGGACATGGCGGCGGCGTTCGCCAGGGCGGTCAACGACTGGGTCGCCAAGGAATGGCTCGACCGCGATCCGCGGCTGCGCGCCTCGATCGTGGTGCCGATGCAGAACACCGAACTCGCCGTCGCCGAAATCGAGCGCTGCGCCGCCGACCACCGCTTCGTCCAGGTGCTGGTGCTGTGCATGGGCGAGATGCCGCTCGGCCGCCGCCAATATTGGCCGGTCTATGAAGCGGCGGAGCGCCACGGCCTCCCGCTCGGCATTCATGCCGGCTCGAGCTACAAGCATCCGGTGACCTCGCTCGGTTGGCCGTCGTGGTATGTCGAGGATTACGTGGCGCAGTCGCAAGGCTTTCAGTCGCAGGTGGCGAGCCTGGTCTGCGAAGGCGTGTTCGTGAAATATCCGAAGCTGAAAGTGGTGCTGCTGGAATCCGGCGTCACCTGGCTGCCGGCGTTTTTGTGGCGGCTGTCGAAATTCTGGCGCGGCGTGCGGCTCGAAGTACCGTGGATCGACCGTTCGCCGGCGCAGATCGTGCGCGATCACGTCCGCCTCACCATCCAGCCGTTCGACGGCCCGGACGATCCGGCCGCCGTCGCAAAGCTGATCGAACACATGCAGTCCGACGACATGCTGCTGTTCGCGTCCGACTTTCCGCACTGGCAATTCGACGGCGACGACATCATGCCGGCGGGAATTCCGCAAAAACTGCACGGCAAGATCCGGCGCGACAATGCGCTGGCGACCTACAGCCGTCTCGCCGAGCAGGCCGCGTAAAACCATGGCCAAGCACGTGATCGCTGCGTTGCGCGAGTTTCCGGCCGGCACCCGCAAGCTCGTCGACATCAAAGGCCGCCAGATCGCCGTCTTCAACATCAAGGGCGAGTTCTTCGCGCTCGCCAACCGCTGCCCGCATCAGGGCGGCAGCCTGTGCGAGGGCCGCCTGACCGGCCTGGTCGAGGCCAGCGAGCCCGGCCAGTATCGCTATTCGCGGCAGGGCGAGATCATCCGCTGCCCGTGGCACGGCTGGGAGTTCGACGTGCGCACCGGCAAATCCTGGTGCGACCCGACGCGCATCCGGGCGCGGCAATTTTCGGTTTCGGTGGCCCCGGGCGCGGCATTGGTCGAGGGCCCCTACGTGGCCGAGACGTTTGCCGTCAGCGTCGAAGACGAATACGTCGTGTTGGACGCATGAGGCAATTTGGAATGGGGCAGGGGCGATTGCGGCTGGCGGCGGATATCGGCGGCACGTTCACCGACATCGCGGTGTTCGACGAAAAATCCGGCAAGCTCACCTTCGGCAAGGCGCTGTCGACGCCGGCGCATCTGGTCGAAGGCATTTCGGCGGGCGTCGCCAAAGCCGGCAGCGATTACCGCTCGGCCGGGCTCTTCCTGCAC